>CAZXEG010000010.1:0-21057 GCA_964639835.1 uncultured Candidatus Saccharibacteria bacterium
CGGTGTAGCCGGCTTGCTTGAATCTCTCTTGAGATTCGTCGATTTTGGTGCCGGCGGCACGGCGCTCGGCGATTTTTTCGGATAATTTCTGCTCGAGGGCGACTTCGTCGTAGAGATAGTCGATTTTGCGAGTTTGCCCAGTGCCTTTGATGAGGCCAAACAGAGGTGGCTTCGCGAGGTAAACGTGGCCGGCAGCGATGACGTCTGGCATATAACGGAAGAAAAAAGTCATGAGAAGGGTGGCGATGTGAAGGCCGTCGACGTCGGCATCGGTCATGAAGATGATTTTGTCGTAACGGAGGCCGTCGAGGTTGAACTGGTCGCCAATACCAACACCGAGACCCTTGATAAGGGAGACTAGCTCGGCGTTTGCGAGCATCTTGTCGAGGCGGGCGCGCTCGGTGTTGAGGACCTTACCTCTTAGGGGTAAGATGGCCTGAATCTGGGGGTTCCGGCCCTCTTTGGCGGAGCCGGCGGCGGAATTACCCTCAACGATGAAGAGTTCGCATTCGGAACGGTCGCGGGAGGAGCAGTCGGCGAGTTTAGAGGGGAGATTGAGCCCTTCGAAGGCACCCTTCCTGATAACGTTGTCACGTGCGGCACGAGCGGCCTTACGCGCGCGGGCGGCTAAAGTAGCCTTGCCGACGATTTTCTTGGCAACGGCAGGGTTTTCCTCGAGGTAGTAGCCGAAATATTCGGTCATGACTTTGTCGACGTAGCCACGGACCTCGGGGTTGCCGAGCTTATTCTTGGTCTGTCCTTCGAACTGGGGGTCGGGAAGTTTGACCAAAATAACTGCGGTGAGACCTTCTTTGATGTCGTCGCCGGTGAGGTTGTCTTCCTTTTCTTTCAAGAGTCCGTTTTTCCTGGCGTAATCGTTAATCACGCGGTTGAGACCGGTGCGGAAGCCGACGACGTGCATCCCGCCATCAGGGGTGAGGACGTTGTTGGCGAAAGGCTTCATGGTCTCGGCGAAGGTGTCGTTGTACTGGAGGGCGATTTCGATACCGGTGTCGTTCACCTGCTTTTCGACGTAGAAAATGTCGCTTGTGAGGACTTCCTTGCCGGAATTGAGGCGCTTGACGTAGCTCTTGATGCCACCTTCGAAATAGAATGATTCCCTGGCACCGGTGCGCTCATCTCTGACGGTGATTAAGATACCCTTGGTGAGGTAGGCTTGGTGGCGGGCGTAATTTGAGACCCAGTTGTAGTCAAAAGTGGTGGTTTCCTTAAAAATACTGGGGTCGGGGTAAAAAGTAATCGAGGTGCCGTGCTCGCGCGGGCTACCCTTTGTGACCTGGAGCTCGGTGGTAGGCTTGCCGACGTCGAACTCGATGTGGTGAGTCTTGCCGTCCCGGTAGACTTCGGCGGTCATGTGGGTAGAGAGGGCGTTAACTACAGAGGAACCGACACCGTGGAGACCAGAGGAGACCTTGTAGCCACCGTCGCCGAACTTGCCACCGGCATGGAGGACGGTGAGGACCGTCTCTAGGGTGGACTTCTTGGTCTTGGGGTGGATGTCAACAGGGATACCGCGACCGTTGTCGTCGACCCTTACGCCGCCGTCCTTTAAGATAGCGATATCGATCTTGTTGGCGTAGCCAGCGATGGCTTCGTCGATGGAGTTGTCGGCGATTTCCTTGATTAGATGGTGCAAGCCGTCATAACCAGTGGAACCAATATACATACCGGGGCGGAGCCGGACTGGCTCGAGGCCCTCAAGGACGCGAATTTCGGATGAATCGTAGGCTTCTTTCCCTGCCATTTCTTACCTCGTTTTAAACAATCTACCTCTTATTTTATATCATTTTGCGGAAAAATTCAAGGGTTACAAGTGCACTGGGAGATTTTATTGTGCCTTTCTGGGTGTTTTATCGCGAAATTTTTGTATAGTTTTTATGCCAAAATAACCTATTGTGTGTTGCGATGGGATGTGATATAATTGAGGTATGGAGAATTATCGCCCAGAATATACACTAACCAAAGAATTGTTTAATCTCTCAGAAAAGATTACGCGGCAAATAGAGCGCATGCACTACACTGGGAACGAGAAAATGATTCTAAAACTCCGAAAGGAGGCCAACATCCAGTCTATCAGTTCTTCCCTTCGGATTGAGGCGAACTCGCTAAATTTGGATGAGGTGACTGATGTAATCAATGGCAAAAAAGTAATTGGCCCAGCTCGTGATATTGCCGAAGTAAAAGCTGCTAACGAGGCCTATAAGCATCTGGAGGATTACAAAGTCAATGACTATAAGAGCATGTTAAAAGCACATGCTTATATGATGGAAGGAGTGAATGGAAAAGTCACCCCTGGGAAATTCCGCAACCACGGTGAAGCGGTACTAAAGAATGGAGTGCCGATCCACGTTGCTCCGCCTCAAGGAATGGTGCCAATTTTGATTACTCAACTGTTTGATTGGTACAAAAATGAAGATCTGCCTATTCCCTTGAAATCTAGTATCTTTCACTATGAATTTGAATTTATTCACCCATTTAGTGACGGTAACGGTCGGACGGGGCGGCTCTGGCAGACAGTGCAATTGATGCAGGAAACACCACTTTTTATGTGTATCCCGGTAGAGACAGTGATTGCGGCTAATCAACAGAGGTATTACGACGCTTTGCAACGCTCTACCAAAGAGAGCAATTGTGGGATTTTTGCAGAATTTATGATGGAGTGTATCTTGATAGCATTAGAGAACTTCGAGAGAGACTATATAGAGCCGATTCTCCGAGCAAACGAGGCGCTCGCCAAGATTGAGGAGAAGAAAGTCAAAAATGCTCAGAAAAAAGAATCTAGACTGCTCGAACTCTTGCGTCAGGACCCAGAGATGGATTACGAGGAGCTCGCCCGAAAGATGCGAGTTTCATCAAGGACGATTGCGAGGTTTCTCGGTGAGCTCAAAGATAGCTACAAAATCACCCGGGTAGGCTCAAAAAAATCTGGGCATTGGGATGTGAATGTGTTGCCGGAGTAGGAGCTTTCCTTGATTTGTATGCTAGCAAAACGTCAGATGAGTGAAATTAGCTTTGGATATTTCCAGTGCTATTGTGATATATACTACGAGGGTAGAATCTGCGATCGATATTAACGATTGGGATTTCGAAATAGGCGGCATGGCGTAGAGCTGCTTTAGAGATCCGATTGTTCTCGGTAATAATGTAGTCCGGTATTCTAGGGGCTCCGTTTTCAAAATAGCGACGCAAGGCGATTTCATTATACCCTCGCTGATCACCAAGCTTTTCTATCTTATCAAAGACAAAAGAATTTATTTTTGTGGGTTGTTGACCGGCATCAGTGGGAGTGCCAGCATCGCCAAGTGTAAAATTAATAACAGAGTCAGCTTCGAGGTGATCAAAACCATAACAAGTGTAGATATAGCTGCCTTCCTTAGAATCAAAGTCCTGACCACCGATACGCGAACTAAGATTTCCGGCTTCGCTACTAACATAAGAGGCTGAAATAGCGTCGCTTCTAGCATCGCCGTGGTCAGTGCCAAAAGAAGGATGTTCGACGATTTCTTTACGATGTTTACCCCAAAGGTCTGGATGTTCTAGGAGTTGTTGCATGGTCTGGACACCAATTTTGTATGGTAGATGAGAATTTAGTACCCGATAATCAATAGCATGGCTAATCATAGAGATTGGATAGCCTTTGAGGTCGTAGACTGGTATTTCGACACCTTCATAGACAATAGGGTTATGACGTTTTTGGACTTCAGGATTGCCAGCTTGAGCTTGAATTTCTAGGTCTTCAATTTTGGTAAGTGTATCATTGAGATAACGTTCGAGGAGCTCTTGAGCACGATCGTTATGAAATTGCTTGCGAGCTAACTGACGATGAGCGTCAGTATAAATGATCATGTCTTTCTCAAACTCTGTGCGTTCTTTTTCTTCGTTCTCTTTTTTGCGAGCATCTTCACGCATAATTTCTTCAATTTCTCGAGACATTTGTACTTGAGTTTTCAAAATAGTATCTGTTGTAGTACGTTCAGCTTCCTCTTGATTAAATTCGCGAATGGCAGTAGACATAGCTTCACGATTGCGACGTTCTTCAGATGGAGCAAAATTAATATGAGCGATGTCTAGAGCAATGCGACCAAGTTTGCGCAAAGTGGAGGGCGGTAGATCGATTTTTTCGCGTTGGTATTTTTCCATAGTATCTTTTTTGCTCGCAGTATTATGTGACTGCCAATCATACTCGCCGTTTTGAAGATTGCGCTTAAGCCGATCGACTCGACGACGTTCATCGAGCGCATATTGTTCTAGAATGGACCAATCTGAGCCGTTTTCTAAACCTTGTGACTGCTCTAGAGTAGGTTTGAATGCTTCGCTCATGACAAAATCTCGGGGTTGAGGGTTTTTCTATCTTGGGGATTGGGGGTGTTGGGGGTACTTGTGGTAGCGATTGGGTTCTCTGGAGTGACTGGAGTGGCTAGGGCTCCTGGCCCGGATGCTTCCAAGTTCGGCTCTTCGGCTTTTGGCTCGGCGGCGAGAGCGTTGAAGAGGTCGGTAAGATCGCGATTGACTTCGCTACCGACAGCGTATTCGAAATAGCCTTTGCCGGCAGATCTGGCCTCTTCGCGCAATTGTTCATAGCGGGGGTCGGCGCCTTCTACCTCTGAAATCAGCTCTTTCATGTCTTGGATGGCTTTAAAGGCGCCTTCAGGAGAACGTTTTTTAGTGGTTGGGGCGGCGGGGCTATTGTCATAAAAATCAGCCTCCTTAAACCTACCGGCTTCTCTCTCCATTTTGACGTTGTCTACCTCTGTCGAAGTATCTACGCCAAGATATGAAAAGAAGTCGCGAATTGGGTTTTCCGAACCGGTAGCATCGAAGCTTTTAATCTTTTGGACGACCGTTTCGACTCCATATTCTTTAGCGGCGGCGTTGAGGCCGTAGTTGATAATAGAGGCGGCATCAGAGAGTCCTTCGTTGTCAAAAGATTCTGCATTTTCTTCCGGTATATCACCTGAGGCATCTGCCTGGTGGGGGTTCTCCTGATTCATTGAGATATCACCAGCAAAAGCGGGTACATCATCTTGGTTCATAGCGGTCTCCCACTGGTTGGCACGAATTTCGGCCTCAGTGTTAGCGGGCTTTTCCCCTGGGAATTTTTCAAAAGTATTGTCGTTCATACGTTTATTATAGCACGGGATCCATGATTAGTGAACGCGAAAAATTTGCTCGTCTTCTTGGGGGGTGGGGGTAGGCTGGGGAGCTTTAGAAACAGAGGCGGGTTTTGGTGATGTTGGCGGGTTTGGTGCTGGGTTTGGTGTCGGTTCTGGCGGATTTGGTGCGGGGGTGGGAGATTCGGTGGGGTTTTCGGACATCCAGCGGTCCAAAAAGCCCGTATTTGGCCCTTCATCGGCGCTAGAAGGGGCTTCTTTGGCTGGAGACGTATCCATAACCATTTTGGACGTAGGGGGCGTCTCTGGCGCGTTCTGGGCGTTCCAGCGGGTTTCGATTTCCTTTTCGACCTCGGAGCGAGTTTTGGCGTATTTGGTGGCGGAGTAGACCTTGAGGGTTTCGAGGAGTTTGTCGTTGGGGTCGCCCATCGGGGGTGGAAGGTTGATGGTAAAGGGGGCCGAAGGCATGTCGAACATCATGACCTTGGCGATGGCGGCGTGGTTCGGGGTTTTGGTGAGATCTTCGGCGGTGAAAGTAGGCGTAAAGGCCTTGACCATCAGGTCGGCATCGGTGACACCGATGCGGCCACAGATGATGGTGCCGACGTTACCGAGCAGGGCTTCCCTGATTTTGTCGGTGAGCTGAGTCATGAACTGGTTGGCGACGATGAGGTTTAAGCGGTACTTCCGAGCCTCGCTTAGGATCGACTCGAAGGAGTCGGTGGCGAAGTTTTGGAACTCGTCGACGTAGAGGCAGAAATCTTGGCGCTGGTGCTCGGGGATGTCCTGACGGGACATGGCGGCCTGCTGGAATTTCATGACAAAAATCATACCGAGGAGGTTCGCGTTGATGTCGCCGAGGCGACCCTTGGAGAGGTTAACGAGGAAGATTTTTTTGTTATCCATAATTTCGCGGATGTTGAAGCCGGATTTGACTTGGCCGAGGGTATTTCTCATGATAGTATTAGAGAGGAAGGGACCCCATTTACTGGCGAACCAGGTGATGACTTCGCCGGCGTCGTTAGATTTTTGCGAGGCTGGGAACTCTTTGGTCCAGTAGTCGTAGACGGCTTTGTCGGTGACGTATTTTAGTTTGCTCTTGACGAACTCGGGGTCGGTAAAACACTGGGGGATGTCGATAAAGGTGGCGCCCTTGGGGTCGGCCATCAGAAGTAGGGCGGCGTTTCTAAACATGTGCTGGCCGCGCGGGCCGAAGAAGCCTTGGTTTTCGGGGTCGAAGAGCGATTGGAGCATGCTGATTCCCTCTTGGACGATAAAGTCCTTTTGGTCCTCAGAGGTATACTCGAACATGTTCATGCCGACGGGATGCTCAATGTCGGCGGGGTCGAAGTAGATGATGTCGTCGATGCGTTCCTCGGGGACGCGCTTTAAGATGGCTTCGACGGCGTCACCGTGGGGGTCGATAAAGGCAAAGCCACGGCCGTCGCACATGTCCTGGAAAGCGAGGTTTTCGAGGAAGACGGACTTACCCATACCAGTTTGGCCGATGACGTACATGTGGCGGCGGCGGTCGTCTTCACCGAGGTAGATGGGCTTTTTGGTGCCACGAAATTCGTTGGTGCCGAGGAATAGCCCCTCGGTCATGAGTTTCGCGGGGCCGTCCACCTGTTTGGTGAGCTGGCGCTCAACGCTCGAAGACGGGATAGCCGATTGCTCGGGGAGGTGGAAAATGCTGGCTAGTTCGACGGAATTTAAGATGCTACTGGTGGCCTTTGGAGAGAAAAAGCGAAAGGTGTAATCGACGATGAGCTTTTCGGGGTCTTTCATGGTGTTAACCTTGAAACCGTTCAGTCCGGGGGCCTCAAACTGAGAGAAGCTGCTCAAAATACTGCCCAAAATCGCCTCTGAGCGAGGTTTGGTACTAGAGCTTGCCACCACCCTAATCAAGGCTTCGAAGCCCGGGTAGCGCATTTTATTGGTGATGGCGGTGATTTCGTCTTGTTTGACGTTGGTGACGACGGTTTGTTCGGTTTTTTCGTGGAGTTCGGGGACTTCGAAGGGGGCTTTCAAAACATCCATGATGGCGACGCCGAGGCCGGCGCCGACGGTTTTCTTAGTGGTTTTGCCTTTTTGGATGTTTTCGATGTACTGTTTGCCCTTTTCTGTCCAAGTTTTTTGTGCAGGGCGGAACAAAATTTGTACAGTGGCGCCTTCGCCAGATTTGACGCTGCTCATGGCATTTAAGAGGGCAAGTTCGGCGTCGCGCTTGGTGTCTTCATAGGTGGCGATAGGGAGATAGTAGTCCTTGTCTAGGGTGAGCTCAGCGCCAGCGACGGTGCTGAGATTGGCATCCTTAGCGAAGATATTGGGCTCTTGCTTTTCCTCGATACGGGCGGTGGGGTAGGCGGACTGGATGGCTTGCCTTACGGTCTCGGTGAGAACGGCGGGGACGATGGCGTAGTACTTGACGAAGCCGCCTTCAGCGATGATTTCGAAAGAGAAGTGGCGTTCGCCGTAGATTTTGGTTTTGAACCCCTTGGCGGTGGTGCTAGCCAAGATAGAGTACATGACGCCGGCTTTGCTGATGGCTTCGAGGGTGACGTCGCGCTGGTCGCGGCTGCCGGTTTCGATGTCGTCGGTCGATGGGGGCAGGTGGATGAGGAGTGGTACCATCTTGAGGCCGCGCTCGTAGCGTTTGGATTTCTTGAGCTTGGTGACGTGAGCGGCCATGGCGATGGCGGCGGCGATAAGGGCGGCGCCCAGAGCGATGAGAATGACCACCCAAGCTGGCATTAGTGTTCTCCTATCTTGCGGCCGTAGGAGTTTTCGAGGTTGGCGCTGGTCATGGCGCGGGCCTCGTCGTAGAAGCTGGAAACGTTGCCGGTCTGGCTGAGCTTGGCTTTGATCTGGTCGATGGCCTCGATGGCGGCCCTACTAAGGTGGTCACCTTCGGTGCGGATGGAGCGATCTGGGATAGCCTCTCTTGCGGTGGCTGGGGTTGGTGGCATTTCTAGAGGGACAATCTGGCCGAGTTCTGATGATGTTATGGGGTGGGGGGTGCCTTGGCTTATGGCTGTTTCAGTGACTGCTTTGGTGGCTGCTTCAGTGGCTGTTTCGTGGTCATGAGGCACTCCGAGCGGGGCGCGCTCTGACTCTGGTAATTCGACTATTTCTTGCCCGTCTAGGGGTGGCCGGTCAGAAGGCTGATTAGAAGGCTGATTAGAAGGCTGGCCCCAGTTGTTGAGGTTAAGATCGCTAGTCGGCGCCTGCGTTTTTAGACGCTGGCTCTCCCTTATGTCGAGCATGCCTGACATATCAAGCGCCTTCGGCGCGTTTGGCTGACTTTGTGTATGACCATAGTCCATATGCTTATTTTAGCACAGTTTGTGGCTAGTTTCAAACGCTTTTTGAGCTTTCTCTAGACTCTTTTTGCGACCAAGAACTCGGCGAGCGCCAGAAAAAGGACGATGAGGGTGGTCGTCCAGAGGTTAACGGCGCCGAAAGAGCGCGCGAGAAGCATCATGATGGGGCCAAAGGCCAGCACTGCGGAATAGAGGTAGTCCTTGGGACGAAAATTAGTCCTCGAGAGAGCGAGACGATAAAAAAACCTCATGGCAATAGCGATGAGGCTAAAGATGGTAGCGTATAGTGTTGTGAAAAATACTAAAACACCGAACGGACCGATTTCCGTAGGTGAAGTAGCCATAAGCATGACGGATAAAGCTGCGAGCCCGACGATGCTTATGATGGCGACAATACGGTTATGGTTCATATTGTCATTATAACATAAATGTTTGTTTCCCCCAAGGCTGATTTTTGCCCCCCCTATATGGGAGAAAGTAGGCAGGTTATCCGGCACTTAAAATCATAACTATTGACCGCAACCTTTGCCTACTTTACTCTTTTGATCGCTTCACGCAGAGGTGAAGCATGATCCTTGCCGATGTTCCCTTTCGCTCTCGTTTATGGGGTCGATTGATGCTCTTTGACAGTGCCCGTCCATCAGCTACGCTCCTCGTAGTACATGGCGCCCTTCGTCCCTAGACCATCTTTATCGCCAAAAGTGCTAGCGAAAGATTTATCTGCGCGCTCGACGCTTCTGATCCCTTAGAATGTTCGTGGGCTATTCTAGGGGGTTTGGCGGAGCTCTAGGTAATTCCTATGGTAATCTATGGCTAGAAATTACCTTTTCGCCCGCCAAATATTACGTCGGCCTTGCCCGAGGCTTAGCGCGTTTTTTGGCTCGTTCCTGCATTTTAATGTCCTTTTGTTTTTAGTGTTTATTTAGTCATCTCGACTGTCCTTATGATAGCACGGTTTGGCGAAAAAAGCAAGAGGGTTTTGGGGTGGGGCGTTGTAAAAAATACAGCAAGTGAGGTGGTTTTCCCCTGGTGGGGTGGGGGTGGGGGGGTGTTGTAAAAAATACAGCGTGGTGGATTATGCGGGCTGCTTGATGGTCGACTTTTCTCGCTGGCGCGGAAAAAGTCGACCATAATCGGGCGCTACGGAGATTGCAAGCTGCGTTCTGTTTATGGTCGACTTTTGCGCTGGCGCGCAAAAGTCGTCCACTGTCAGGCGTTTTCAAAATACCCTCTTAATGAAAAATGACTTTGTCATTTTTCAGGGCAAAGCGCCATCCTTCTGAAATTAACAAGTTAATTTCAGTGCGGATTGGCGCTTGCCCTGAAAAAATAAGCCTGTGGCTTATTTTTTCATTAAGAGGGTATTTTTCCCTAAATCTTCTTCCGTGGTGGAGCTGCCGGATACTGCCTCCGGGTCCGAGCTACTGCGGGGATATCATTCTACGTGCGTAGTTTTCTGTTTCGTCTTGGCGGGGATTAGCAGCGGCAGAAAACGAAACTGCTAAATGCCATGGCTGGATGGTCGAGCTAGGGGGCGCCGCTTCCCTGGCCTTATTCCCGTAGTATGATAATCTGTACCTTACGGAACCTTGGGCACAGACCAGCCTAAGATATTAGGCATAAGCCGGCATGTAAGCTACATGCGCGACAGTTTTAGTGTTTTTAGCACTTATTTAATACTTACGGTATTCAATCGACACGCTTGATATCTGTTAATAGTTCGTCTAAGCTTTGTCAGCCCCAACTGATTCTATTATACCACAGATGGGCCCAAAATGCAAAGAAGAAGACCGGCTAACTGCGAGGAAACCGGTCTTCAAAGTAGAGTGTGGAGTTATTTTGGCTATAATGTTTGTTTTTGACCTTTGTATAATTTTTTTATTCAAAGGTTATCTCTATTATAACGCCCAAAAACGCTAATGTCAACACTTTTTTGAACAAATTTTTTGACTTTTTTAGCGAGTTTTCCACAAGCATTTTAAGGTGTTTCTCCCCTGTTATTTTACGCGAGCGGAAGTGGGGGGTTGATTTTATTTTTAATCTGTGCTAAAGAGGTGGCATGATTTCTAAAATACATTCAGCAATACCATATGGCTTTGACGGAAAACTGGTCGAGGTCGAGGGGGACATGAACCGGGGGTTGCCGGCCTTCAATATCGTAGGGATGGCAGACAAAACAATTAACGAGGCAAGGGAGCGGGTGAAGAGTGCGCTTCTAAATTCGGAGTTTTCGTTCCCAGATAAGAGAGTGACGATAAACTTGGCGCCGGCGGATTTGGCCAAGGACGGGACGTTTTTAGACCTGGCGATTGCGCTGTCGGTCTTGGTACTGTCGCATCAGTTGAGGCAGGCTGATGTAGAGGGGCGACTCTTCGTAGGTGAATTGTCGCTTAACGGGGAGCTTCGCTCGGTGCGGGGCGTTATCAACATCGTGGAGTGCGCGATAAAGGCGGGGATGCGTGAGATATACGTCCCGATTCAGAACCTGGCGCAGGCGGCGCTGGTGGCTGGTCGGACACACAGGCAAGCCGATAGAGCGGAAGCCCCGGAAATTTATGGAGTACGGACGCTCCAGGAGCTGTTTTTACAGCTGAAACAGCAAGGAACGCTATGTCAGCCGGCTGGCGACTTTCAAGGGGCTCTGACGCGCTCTAGGACGCCTAGCGACGCAACTTTTGACCATGTACGTGGGCAAGAGTTAGCTAAGCGCGCCCTCGAGGTGGCGGTGAGCGGGCATCACAATATCTTGATTGCCGGTCCGCCGGGGGCGGGCAAAACTTTGCTGGCAAAAGTGGCCGCGAATCTGTTGCCGGATTTGACGCCAGAGGAACAGATTGAGGTGACGAAGATCCACGCGCTAGTTGGCCCGGCTACAGATGACGTCGTGACGGAGCGCCCATTTCGGAGCCCGCACCATACTTCGAGCGCTACTTCGATAATTGGTGGGGGCGCGTTTGCTACTCCAGGGGAAATTTCTCTGGCGCATAAGGGAGTGCTGTTTCTTGATGAGCTGCCGGAATATCCGCGGTCGGTGCTAGAGGCGCTGAGGCAACCGCTGGAAGACCGGCAGATTTCAATCTCGAGAGCCAATCGCAAGACCACCTACCCGGCGGATTTTATGCTGATTGCGACGATGAACCCGTGCCCTTGTGGCTATCTGGGCGACCCGACTCATGAATGCAAATGCACCGAGACGCAGATCCAGAACTACCAGAGGAAGCTCTCGGGGCCGCTAATGGACCGGATAGATATGTACATAGAGGTGGAGAAGGTGAAGAATGAGAGTCTGGTCGCGCCGGTAGCTTCAGGGGACGAACATAGTGTTGTAAAAAATACTATTACAGAGGCGGTGGCGCGGCAGGAGGCCCGATACGGCCGGCCGGGCGTATTCAACTCTTCCCTCTCGTCGTTTCAGGTTTCGCAGAAACTGAAGCTAGACGAAGAGGCGCAGAAATTGCTCAAGCAGGCCTCGGAGAGGCTGAACTTGTCGGCGAGGTCGTATTTCAAGACTATTAAGGTGGCGCAGACGATTGCGGACCTCGAGGGAGCGTCGGTGATTTCGGCGAAACACTTGGCGGAGGCGCTGACCTACCGAAAACGCTAACAACCTCTTGCGTTTTTAGCGAGAGTTTGGTATAATTAGGAGAGTTAATTCAAGAGAAGAAAGGACTACTATCAAAAACTCATCACGTCGCACCCGGCTCAACTCAGAGATTCGTTATCCGGAGGTGCGCGTCGTCGGCGCGAGTGGAGAGCAACTTGGTATTATGTCCAGCCGCGAGGCACAGCTTCTGGCGAAGGAACAGGGTGTAGATTTAGTGGAAATTGCCGCTAATGCCAACCCGCCGGTCGTTAAGATCATCGATTGGGGCAAGTTTCAGTACCAAAAGATGAAGGAAGAGGCCAAGAATCGGAAGAAGGCTCGCGAGAAGCAATCCGAGCTGAAACAGATGAAGATTGGACTCAAGATTTCCGAAAACGACCTTAACATTAAAGTCCGGAAGATGCAGGGGTTCTTCGACGACGGCGACAGGGTCAAGATTATGATTGTCTTTCGCGGTCGTGAGATGGCACACAAAGAGATTGGACAGGAACTACTGGATAAAGTAATCAGTCTACTCGGAGAAGATGTCGTCATGGAAGGCAAACCGCAGATGAACGGGCGCAACCTGTCGGTGCAGGTACGGAAGAAGTAATTTCCTACTTTTACGGCCTCCTGATTGTACGTTATAATATCAACTAATAAACTAAAGGAAAACCTATATGCCAAAGCTAAAAACGCATAAAGGCACCGCTAAGCGCATCAAGATTACCGGCAGTGGTAAGATCGTGCGGGAGCGGGCTTTCGGGAATCACATTCTCGCTAAAAAGTCTAAGGCGCGGAAGCGCAATATGAAGACTGCCGCCGCAATTAACGGCAAAATCAAGAAAAACGTTAAGACTGCATTAGGAGTTTAATCATGAGAGTAAAACGTGGCGTGGCAGCTCACGCAAAACACAAGAAGATTTTAAAGGCTGCGAAGGGCATGCAACATGCACGCACTCGTAGTTTCCGACTGGGTAACCAGGGCGTAATTAAGGCGCTAAGATACAGCTACCGGGATCGCCGGAACCGCAAGCGCGACCTTAGGGCGCTTTGGATTACCCGCATTAACAACGCTTCGAGAGAGCTTGGTCTTTCCTACTCGCAACTGATTGCCGGGATGAAAGCCAAAAATATCACCGTGGACCGCAAGATTTTGGCGGAACTCGCGGTGAACAATCCAGAAGCGTTTAAGGCAATTGTAACGGCAGTGAAGGAGAAATAAGATGGCGATTTGCGAAGTTACTGGAAAAGGCAAAATGTATGGCCACAACGTGTCCTTCTCTCAGAGGCACACGCGGAAGGTGTTTAAGCCGAACGTGTCGAAACGGACGCTTGTAATTAACGGGCAGAAAATCAAGTGCAACGTGTCGACATCAGCGCTACGCACCCTGAAGAAGAAGGGGCTAATCACCTCTCCGAAGGAAGCCAAGAAGGCCTAAAGACAAAAACCAGCCTTTCGAGCTGGTTTTTTGATAATTGAGCCTTTAGTAAGCCGGGTTCTGTGCTGTAAATAATACAGCGATGGCCATCTATCTAGACGTTACATTGCTGCAACGTTCGAGCGGTGAGCGTGCGTCCCCGAGCAGGGGCTGATAGCACTCCTTGCAACAGGTAGGGTTTGCCTCCGCGACGTATCGCTACGGCGCGCTGTGAGCTCTTACCTCACTCGTTTCACCCTTGCCCCTGGCAAGCTGGTGGGCGGTTTTGTTTCTGTGGTACTTTCCCTATCCTTGCGGACGGTCGCCGTTAGCGACTACCTTGCTCTTTGTTGCCCGGACTTTCCTCTTGAAAACAAGCGGCCATCTTGCGGGCTCGGTATGATTATACCACAGATAGAGGCAAAAATCTAGGGGTGCTTAGGCGCCGACGCGGTCTTTACCGTTGCGACGGGGGGCGTTGAGCTCGATGTATTCGATGATCTTCGAAGCGACATCCTTGCCGGTAACCTTTTCGATGCCAAAGCCGGGAGAGGCGTTTACCTCGAGCACTAGCGGGCCACGATTGGAACGCATGAGGTCGACGCCACAGATATGAAGGCCCATGGCGCGAGCGGCTTTCAGGGCGGTGCGTTTCTCTTCTGGGGTGAGCTTAACTTCGGTGCCGAGGCCGCCTTGGTGGAGGTTGGAACGGAAGTCGTCATCCAGGGACTCGCGTTGCATAGAGGCGATGACCTTGTTCCCAACCACAAAGGCGCGGATGTCGGTGCCGGCGGATTCCTTGATGAACTCCTGTAAGAGGATATTGGTACCATCCTCGTTATAGAGGTAGAAGGCCTGGAGAGCGGACTTCGCGGCCTTGCGGGTGTCGGCAAGAATTACGCCGTTACCATGAGTGCCGGTGGCGAGCTTGATGATAACAGGGAGGTCGATCTGTTCAAGCAGGTCGTCGATATCAGAGGTATTGCGGGAAACGAGGGTCTTCGGGGTGTCGACGTCGTACTTAGCGAGAATCTGTGCGGCACGGAGTTTATCGCGGGCGCGAGTGATGGCTACAGAGGTGGAGGCGGTGTAAATGCCCTGCATCTCGAACTGGCGGACCACAGCACAACCGTAGCGGGTCATATTATTAGAGATGCGTGGTAAAATAGCGTCAAAGCCCTTGAGCTTTTCGCCTTCGTAGTAAACATCTGGGTGCTTATCGTCGAGGGCGAGGTAGCAATTCTTGTATTTGATAACTTCGACCTCATGGCCACGCTTTTTGGCCTCCTCGACGAGGCGTTTGGTGGAATAATTCCCTGGTCCATTGGACAAAATAGCAAGTCTCATGATTTGCTCCTTTCTTTGATGTATTTTTGATGAAAACGATAGGGGTCGTCAGTCAACTCGCGGTTGAGTTTTAGGGTCTTAGGGTTCGACTGACGCTCGACGGCGCGCCTAGAAACGTCAACCAGAAAATGCCCGTCAAGGGTGCGACGACCGATGAGAACGGGAAAATTGTTGCGCGAGCGATTGGCGAGCGTGAAGGTGGTTTCGTAAGATTCACCGCCGATGGTAAGCGGAAGCTTGACGCGGTAGCGAATCTGCTCGTCGCCGTGGGATGAGCGAACGGTTCTGACCCGGTAATCTTGGGACTGGAGATGCTCGCCGGTGTAGAGGGGGGATTTTTCGTCAAACAGTACAAAATCAAGCACTCCGTCCTCGGTCATGTTGATGTTTGACGCCCAAATCGAAGAGGAATCGGCACCAGTGTCAACCTTGGCGGGGATGTTGTCGATGCCGGCCACGCTGATATATTCAGTAGAACCAATGATTTTGAGTTGACTGCTAGTCATAGCCGTATTATACCATATTTTGACCTATTTTTGAAGTAGCTGGTCGATGGCAGCGTTGGCTTCGGAGTCGGCGATGGAATTTTCGGAGCGAGGGACGTGGGTGAACGAAACCGTGTCGAGATGCTTTAAAAGTTGCTGGATATCTTGGTAGATCGGGGCGATGTCGCTGTTTTTGACGGAAAAGATGCCGTTTAGTTGGTTTACCACCATGAGGCTGTCCGAGACGAAGCGGACTGATTTGAGGCCGAGCGCGATGGCACGCGTGATGCCCTGTTTCATGGCGTAATATTCGGCGACACGCGAGGTGGCGAAGCCAATGAACTCGCCCTTTCGCTCAATTAGCTTGCCGTTTTCGTCGTAGATGCAGTAGCCGATGCCAGAGGGGCCAGGATTGCCACGCGAGGCGCCATCGACATGAACGGTGGCGGCGTTGGCGGTGCCTCGCGAGGCGGATCGCCCCAGAGGGGCTTTGCCCTCAATGATTTCTAGCACCGCGCTCGAAGCTTCGCTCATATGAACACCAGAACTGGCGAAATCTTTAACAAATTTATAGGCGGTGTAACGTTCCTTGGGGTCGGGCTTGCCGCTTACGGTAACGTCGTAAATAATATACAGGTTGCTAAGGCGGTTTGAGCCCTCGAGGGCCATGAAGGTGATCACGTCTTTAACCTTGACGGATTTGGCGGTTAGGCCAACATAATCTGTTAGCGCCCGCACGATGGACTCCTCTGGCTGTTCGCCGTATTTAATTTTGCCGGTAGGGAGCTCCCAAAAAACCGCGGTGTCGGTGCGACCGCGGTTCCGTTTCAAAATCATGACCCCACTCTCGTTCTTGATGATAGCTGCTACGCGAATTTTCTGTTTCATACCCACCTGCTTGGAGCCTCACTGACCTGTTTTCCCCGTAATATATACAAGGTGGGTAAAATCTTATGCTCTACACCCACGGGTGTAGTGCCACGAAATCCCTTAAACATGATTATTCAGGAAAATCATGCTGCCGGTGAGGCCTATCTTTAGTATAACACATTATCCCCCTACTAACAAGTAGAAGAAGTTGAGGATGCCGGTGAGGCCGCCCACCATGAGCCCAGAAAAGACTTCGCCGAAAAGTAATATTAATATATACACGACGATGACGCCGTAGGTTTCAACGGAACTTAGGAACTTGCGGACTGGGTCTGGGGAGATGGCGTAAAGGATGCGGGAGCCGTCAAGGGGCGGGATGGGGATGAGGTTAAAAATGAAGAAGCCGAGGTTCACAATGATGAGCTCGTAGAAGATAAATTCGGGGATTTCGCCGGCTGAACCATAGAGTAACCCCGAGAAATGCCCGATCAGAAAACTCACGAGCGCCAAGAGAAAGTTGGTGGCGGGTCCAGCGAAAGCTACGAGGGCCATGCCCCACTCGCGCCACTTGAGGTTGTGATAGTTGACTGGGACGGGCTTGGCGCCGCCAAAGACTGGGGCTTTCAATATATATAATATTACTGGGACGAGGATCGACATGTAAGGGTCGATGTGCTTTAAGGGGTTAAAGGTGAGACGGCCGGCGTCCTTCGCAGTACGGTCGCCGAGAAGATAAGCAACGGCACCGTGGGCGAGTTCGTGCAAAATGACTGAAAAAACCGTAATAATTAGGATAATAACGATGAGTAGAGGGTTGGAATTCATTAGATTAGGGCTACCACCTCTTGTGTGGCCGGCAGGCTATCGAAGTTTTTGACTTTGAGTTTCTTCTCGGTGCGGGCGGTGAGCTTGAGATCGGTAACCATACCGTCGACATTACCCATGGCGACGATAAGCTTGGGCTCTAGTTCCCTGACGGCGCGGACGGAAGAAGTGCAGAGGACTTCGGCGACGAGGTCGTCGAGGTTCTCTTCGATGCCACCGAGGATGCCAATGTGGACATCGCCAATCGTGACAGCGTAGATGGTTTTGCCTGATTCGGTGCCGATACCACGGACGGAAACATCACCAATTTCGACTTCACAGGGGCCGGCGATGGTCCCGACGGCTAAATTGGCATCGATGGTGCCGTCTTCGATGTTGAATTTGATAGTACTAGACTTGGTGCTGATGGTGATTTCTTCGGGTTTTTTGCTTTCGATTTCGAACATAGTTACTCCTTATTTTGTTTTACCTTTGATAATGCCTTCGGGGTCGATGATTTCGGAAATTTCCATCTCGAAAATGTCGGTAATGAAGCGATCGCAGACGCTCTTTCGGTAGGTGTAATCGTCGGCCGACATAATGGTGTAATTGATGGGCTTGCCCTGTTTCTTCTCGATCACCTCTGCCCAGCGGGTGAGCTTTTTGGTCTTGTCGTTCCCGACGATGAGGAGGTCGATGCCGTCCTGGCCTGGGAAGCGATTGGTGACGATGAGGCCCTTTAGGTAGTTCTTGACTGGGCGGCAGTACTCCTCCCAGGTGGTTTCCTTGATGTCCTTGTCGCGGACTGAGCCAATTTTTTTCGAGAAGATGTCGATGAGCGGACGATGAAATGGGTGCTTGCTATTAGCTGAGTAATAAACTTTGTTGTCGAAAGTTTCGTTCTTAATGACGCCGATGCTTTCGAGGTTTAGAAGTTC
Organism: uncultured Candidatus Saccharibacteria bacterium; assembly: GCA_964639835.1. Classification (GTDB taxonomy): domain Bacteria; phylum Patescibacteriota; class Saccharimonadia; order Saccharimonadales; family Saccharimonadaceae; genus Nanosyncoccus. The sequence goes on from CAZXEG010000010.1 coordinate 17,904, forward strand.
CCGCCTGACGGAGTTAATCTGCTCGTCGATGACCCTGGTCATTTCGCGGACGTAGAAAGATTTGGTGGGATTTTCGAAGAAAAGTTGCAAAAGCTTGGCGCGGGTCTTGCTGCCGAATAATTTTTCGGTGGGGGTGTTCGTTTCTTTTGCCATTCTAATTATAATTGTAGCACAACTTTTGGGATTTTGTATAAATAAATTGGCGAGTTTAGTTAATTTTGTAACTGCTTGATCACGTACGGGTATACTTCCGGGAGTTCGAGCCAAATGATGTTATGGTTCCGCTTAAACCAGGTGAGCTGGCGCTTGGCGAGATGCCAATCTTCGTAGAAACACTGCTCCTTGGCCTGGTCGAGGGTGAGCTCGCCACTTAAGTACTTGTCGGCGTACTCGTAAATGTCGCTCTTCATGGCTTCGCTTCCCCAACCGTAAGTTTGAACAAGTTTTTTAACTTCGTCATAGAGTGGTCGAGTAAACATTTTGTTCAGGCGTTCCTTGAGTCTACGGCGCAATTCCTCGGGGTCGGTTTTGATGCCAATTAGGAGGTAATCGCCTTTAACCTCTTGACGGTCTGAACAAGTTTTTTGTTCAAAGTCGCCGATTTTTGCGCCGGTGGGGCCTTTGAACTTATAGTCGTAGATGAGTGCGTCGATGTAGAGGCCGGTGCCACCGACGATGATGGGGAGGTGGTTCCTTGATTTAATTTCGGCGATTTTTTGCTCGGCATAGTGCTTCCAGTCGGCAACCGTGAAACGCTCGTTTGGCGTGACGAGGTCGAGGCCGAAGTGGGGGATGTCACACTGCTCCTCTACGGTGGGCTTGGCGGTGCCGATGTCGAGACCCTTATACACTGCGCGAGAGTCGGCCGAGATGATCTCGCCACTCAAGGCCTTGGCGAGCTCGATAGAAACGCTGGTCTTCCCTGAACCGGTCGGACCTAAAATGACTACGACGGGTTTGTCACTGGGCGGGTCCTGCCGCGCCCTTTCCTCCCCCATTTCGCTATCGCTCAATGGGGGTCCCCCTCCGGGCGCGTCACCCGCCCATGTACGTTGCGTCGGAGTCCATTCAGGTCCGTCACCCGTCGATGTAAGCTTCATTGAGAGCCGACCGGGCACGTCGCCCGTCGATGTTGAATTCGTCATAATGACCCTAGGTACTTGGCGAGCTGGCTAAGCTTGATCTTTTCTTCCTTGTCGCGAAGGCGGACGGAGATTTCGCCGGCGTCGGCGTCCTTTGGACCGACGATGAGGACGCAAGGGATTTTCATTTCGGTGGCGCGCTTGATTTTCTTGCCGAGGGAGTCGGCGGAGTCGTCGACGGTGAAGCGAAGTTCGTTGTGTTTCAAGGGCTTTTCGAGGATAATGTCATCTAAGACGGCGGTGATTTGGTCGACGTAGGCGCCGACTTTGTCGTTGACCGTGAGGACGCGGACTTGCTCGGGGGCGCACCAGAACGGGAACCAACCGCCGGTGTGCTCGATGAAGACGCTAAGGAAGCGCTCGATGGAGCCCAGAGTGGCGTGGTGAATCATAACTGGACGTTCCTTCTGGCCGGCTTGGTTGGTGAACTCGAGGCCGAAGCGTTCGGGCTGGACGAAGTCAAGCTGGATGGTAGCGAGCTGATGCTCGCGGCCGAGGGCATCTTCGGCCATGAAGTCGATCTTCGGGCCGTAGAAGGCGGCTTCGCCCTCTTGCTCGAAGTAGTCTAAATGATTGTCGATGGCGGCTTGTTTGATCTGGCTCTGGGCCATTTCCCAGAGTTTTTTGTCACCGAGGTATTTGTCCTCGTCGGAGCGGTAAGAGAGGCGGGCGCGGAGCTTTTGCATGCCGACGGTGGTGTAGAGTTCCTTGACGATGGCGACCAGGCGGGCGACTTCGTCTTTGATCTGGGTGTTCATGCAGAATACGTGCGAGTCGTCCTGGGTGAGCGAACGGACGCGCGAGAGGCCGCCGAGCTCGCCGGTTTTTTCGTCGCGGTAGTCGGTGGTGGCTTCCATGTAGCGGACGGGCATCTCCTTGTAGGTGCGCGGACGCGAGGCAAAAATCTGCGCGTGGTGCGGGCAGTTCATCGGCTTCATGGCGAAATCTTCGCCGTTAACCTGGGAGTGGACCATGAAGAGTTCATCGCCAAACTTAGCGTAGTGACCAGAGGTCTTGTAGAGGTCGGTCTTGGTGATGTGGGGAGTCCAAACCTTCTTGAACCCTTCCCGGCCGCGAAGGGAGAGCGAGTAGTTTGCCATTAGCTCCCGGAGCTCGGTGCCGCGAGGAGTGAAGAGCGGGAGGCCGGCGCCGACGAGGTCGGAGAAGCAGAAAAGGTCTAGTTCCCGGCCGAGCTTGCGGTGGTCGCGGGCTTTGGCTTCTTCTTGGCGCTTCAAGTACTCGGCTAATTCTTCCTCGGTCTTAAAAGCGACGCCGTAGATGCGGGTAAGCATCTCGCGCTTTTCGTCGCCACGCCAGTAGGCGCCAGCGACGCGAATGAGTTTGAAGGCGCCGATGTCGTTGGTGTTCTTGACGTGGGGACCTTTACAGAGGTCAGTAAAGACGTCGCCGAGGTCGTAGAAGCTAACTTCGTCACCCTCGGGGAGCTCTTCGATGAGCTCGATCTTGTAGTCCTGCCGATGGTCGCGAGCCCAGTTCATAGCCTCGGTCTTTTTCACGATGCGCTTTTCCATCGGGAGGTTCTTGGCGACGATGGCGTGCATTTTCTTCTCAATTTTGGCGAGGTCGGCATCGCTGATTTTGGTCTTGCCGAAGTCAATATCGTAGTAGAAGCCGTTATCGATAGCAGGGCCGATGCCAAACTTGGCGGTAGGATAAAGCTCTGTGACGGCAGCGGCCAGCACGTGGCTCAATGTGTGGCGCATGTTTTCGAGATAGTTTTGGTCCTTGTCGGTAGATTTCATCTTTATCCTTTCGTTACCTTATCATTATACCACTATCTGGTGGTTTTGTGAAATGGGGTCACTGCTTTATTGGGAGTAATTCAGTTTATTGCGTAGAACTTTGCTATCCGGAAAACAATAAAAATCGTCCCGTTCATATTCGTAAGATAGAGGAGTCTCGCTCATTAGGACCTCTTGTAGCGGGCAATGGCATTTTGAATAGCGGCACCAAAAGATGTTTTCCCAGAGAGACAATCTTGCATTATTTTT
>CAZXEG010000011.1:0-20604 GCA_964639835.1 uncultured Candidatus Saccharibacteria bacterium
TATAGGTTATAGAACTCCTGCCGAAATGTTGCAAAGGTTGTGAAAGTTGTATGGACTCTTTGCATTACACTCTCTTCGCACCCCACCCCAAGCAATCTCTAGCACCCCACCCCAGACAATTCTGAGAGCAGGACTTGAAATGTCGTAATTCTTACAATTTTCGTCGCGCGCTCGTGGCTTAGCCCTACCTGCGGGATGCCTATTAAGTGCATGCGCCCTTCCCAACCGTGAAGTTGGGCTGTTCCTATTGAGCGCTCAGGGCCACTCGCGCAGCGGAAAATTGTGAGAATTACACATTTCAAATCTTAAAAAGCTCTCAGAATTGCTGGGGCGGGGCGCTTAAGCAGAGCTCAGGTGGAGGACTCGGCGAAGCAACGAGCGCGCGCCTAGGACGACCGGACACACCGGACGTAGAACCCGAGGTTCCGATTGCCGTAGCCGCTGCTACCGGAGTATAATATACTACTGTAGTAGTCCAGGCGGTAGCGATCCGTGGTATTGCCCGCCGTAGCAGACCACCAGAACCCGTACGTAGACGCGAGGTCCAGGCTACCATTGCCGTAGTACCCGCCATAGACCGGCGCAAACTGCGTTGCGTAGGTGGCATTGCCGTTGTTTGTGCCATCAAAGCCATTGATTTCGGTGCTGGTGGGTAAGTGCCAGTTCTTAGGACAGATGTCATAGGTAGCCGCGGTGGAATTAGATGTGCCAGTGATAGTACCTGCAGTAGCGCCAGCATAGTTATACCAGACTGTGGCGTTATTATTGTCGTCAACTCCTTCTTGCATACATTGGTAAGAAGTGTTGTCGACTGTGTTTGAAACGCCTTTGCAGACAGAATCACTAGCTAAGCTTTTCCATGCAGAAGCGCTTTTGTTTTGGTTAATTGTGTACGGTGAAGCGTCGGTATAGGTAGAGGCAACATTGGAGGTACTGGAGCTGAGCGTGGTTTCAGTAAAACGGAGATTACTGGTCATCCAACATGCGCCGTTGATGTAGCGGACGGTGTATGTTTTGTTGTCGCGGGAATCGGTTACGTTAACTGGACTATTCGTGGCATCGGCTTGGCACATGGAAGCGGTGTAACTCTGCATGGGGACGCTGGCGGTGGGATAATCTACTTCCCATGGCGAAGTGGCGGTGCCATTGCCGGCAGTAATTACCATCCCGGGATTTAGCGAAATGGCCGGGCGCACCCCAAACGTGCTGTACACGCTGTCGCCGCCGAGATCGCCGCTCGAGCTCAGGTAGAACACGATCGCGTAGCCGTTCGGGTTGCGGATGTTCGGAGAGAGCAGCCAAAAGTACGATCCGGAACGCAGGTAGGAATTAGTATTATAAGAGGAACCTTGAGATGCAGCGGGCGAGCCCGAACCTGCGAAGCTGGCTTCGTCAGCAGTAAGGAGAGCTATTGGATAATCACCAAGTTGCTTATTGCCATTAGAGGCATTCTTGGTGGTATAAAGATCCACAGTGCTACGCGGGCAACCAAGAGTGGGGGTTTGAGCCGTTGAACGGTTTCGCATACGAGCGCCGAAGTAGAAGACAGTAGCTGATGAACCAGAAGTATAAGGAGTTGAGATGCTAGTAGAGTCATCATAGGTAGCCCAGGAAGAACCGTAGTTTACAGAACGGTCATTACAATAACCAGCACTGAGCTCTAGTTTGTTGCTATAGCTTGAAGCTAGGTTATTAGTATACCATGTATCTATGACGCCCTTGATGGTGGAACTGGTAGTATTGCTAGAGTAGCTAGAGTTAGTGCCAAAGAGAGTGCCGGCTTGGGTAGAACTGGTAGTAGACTTATAAGTGGCATTATATGTATAGCCTACACCGACGATGCTTTTGCCGGAGCTATTGGCGGTGCCATCAAAGGCACTGTCCTGTATGCGGGCGTTACTCTGACTATTGGCACAGGTAGAGCCGGTCCAGGTGCCATTGTAGATCATCTTGACGCCACCGGAGCCGGTGGTCCTCACGATGCGCCAGCAGGAGTAAGTAGAACTGTCACTGTTAGCAAGGCGGACATAATTTGGCCAAGCTTTACCGTCACCGTCAGAGCCATAGGAACCAGTAGTTTGGTCCAAAATTCCACGATAATAGTAGATTTTATGGGTGTTTGCAGCGTCGCTAGCGGCACCAAAGACGGAAGCATTGTATTCGTATACACCAGAATTGGAAGTGGTAATGGTGGCTTGAAGGTCGGCTGCGGTTTGAGTGCCTTTGCTCATGCTAGCGACAACATCGTATAACTCTTCGCCTATGTAGGGATTATCCATTTCCCACATCGCATAAAGCGTAGCAACATTCTGAGTGGTTTGGTTGATGGGGTATTGGTCTCCTGGTTGGTAGGTAGTACCAGTACAAGCATTAGTACCATCAGTACCAGTGTCTACAGTACACCAGCCTTTGAAGGTATAGCCATCCTTAGTAGGAGTAATGGAAGAGAGAGTAATGTAAGTAAGGTTAGTTTCATCTTCTGCTACACCTGGAGTAGTACCAGAATCAGCTCCAGTACCATTATAGTTTACAGTATAGTCTATAGGGTTACCTACGGCAGTAAGGATGAAGGTATTGGTATAGCTACCAGAATCCTGAGTATATTCTAGTCTAGCTGCTAAGTCTATAGTATAAGTATCTACAGCATCGGGACAAGTATTACTACCATTGCTCTTGCCATTAGCACAGTTGGTGATGTTTAGGGTAGTGGCAGTAGTAGTGGGTGATGGGAGATAGACGCCAGTACTAGTGCTACTATTGTCTACTACAGTACTGGTGCTAGTATCATAGTACTTGCTGGGTTTATAGCCCCATTTGCCGTTGTAGGTAGCATTATTAAACTGACTGGCAGTGAGAGAGGAGCCGGTAGGAATACTGGCGATAGTGGGATTACCGGTAACATCACTGGCGGTGAGGTTGGTATCACTATCGCTATTACTAATGCTTAAGGTATAGCCAGTATAGTTAGTAGTAGTAACAGTAAAACTACCTTGGCCATTACCACTACTAGTCTCGCTAAAAGTACCACTGCTACTATTAACGGCTAAGTCTAATACTGGATAATTAGAAGTAGTAAGAGTCAAGACAGTTTCTGATGCAGTGCCGATAGCGCCAGTATATTCAGTATTATGAGTAAGCGGAGCAAGAGTGGCAATAGCAAGTAGGGCTAGAACAAAGGCGGAGCTAATACCCGCTATGCGGATTCTGCGGTTATTACTAATATAATAATTAATCTTCGGCTTGAAGGTTCTACTACGCCACGGGAGAGGTAACGCCACACCATGCCTGATGCGGCTAGAAAAACTTTTTAGATATGAATAAAGGCCTAAAAATACTTTTCTTAGACCGTGGCGTAGTACGAAAATGAATGATTGATTAGTTTTTGATTGATTGTGATTTGTATGACCTTGCATTTTACCTCTTGAGATACCTCTCTTGTTAATTTTATTTCCCGCGAGGCTGGAATAAAATCAGCACCCGTAGGTCCACAATTCAATAAATCAACGCATCCTTGCGGAATTATCGATTACTAAATCACTCCTACTGGTGCTGATTTTAATCGACAATTAGGCATATCAAAGCGTAACAAATTGTTGTTTTGAAAGATGCTTGCGACTTTCACGCATATTGATTTATTGAATTGTGGAATTTTATAAACCCATTATAGCAACCAAAAAAGTTTTTGGCAAGAGCAAAAAATGACAAAAAATAATAGCAAGACGGCAAAAACCTGGCACGCAAAATCTCTTATCTTTTGCTTGTCTACGGGCTAGAGCTTTTCGAGGGAGATAGTGATGTTTTCGCCATTAATGGTGGCGATTTCGTCGTGGGCGTAGTTCCCTGACGTGGTGAGCTCATCGGCGAGGACTTCGGATTTCAAAAGATCGAGATGCTTGGCTGGGGGCTCGATTGAAAGCGAAAGCTTGATGCGATCGTCCATGTTAAGTCCGGCGTGCTTTCTGGCGGACTGGATGGCGCGGATGAGGTCACGGACGAAGCCCTCCTCGCGGAGTTCCTTTGTGAGGGTCTTGTCGAGAGTGAGGGCGGGGCCGTTTGTGACCTTTTTGACGTTGACCTCATCCATAATAATCTGCTCATAGAAATCGTCGAGCTGGTCGCCGGGGTAGGTAAGGCTACTGAGTGGCTGGCGAATCTTGATCTGGTCCTCGGTGTCGGACTTTTTCATGCGGAGGGCGAGGGCGCCTTCGATGATTTGGCGGGTGCGAGCCATGTCCTCCAACCAGCGCGAATGGGGGGACTTTTCTAGAGGCCCTGGCCAATACAGCAGGTGGACAGACTCGCTTGTCATGGTGATCTTTTGGTATAGCTCCTCGGAGAGGAACGGGGTGAAGGGCGCAAGAATAATAGCGGTCATTCTCAGCATATTATAGAGAGTATTGAAAGCGGCTTTTTTGTCGGCTTTGCTGTTATTCCCCTTGAAACGGCGGCGGGAGCGACGGACGTACCAGTTTGACAAATCATCAATAAACGGGAGAACGCCGGCGAGGGCTTTGGGGAGATTATACTCTTCCATGCCGGTGGTGATTTCGTCACGGAGTTCGTAAAAGCGTTCGATGATCCAGTTGTCCAGAGGATTTTTGATGCGAAGAGGCTCGTCGAAATCCTCGGGGCTTAAGCCCTCGATTTCGGCGTAGGTAGTGAAGAAGTCGTAGACGTTCCAGAGCATGCTGAGCTTGCGGTGGACGTCGGAGACGTCTTTGTCGAGGAGGGCGAAATCTTCGCCGGAGAGGACGGGGGAGCTAAGAAGCAGGAAGCGGAGGGCGTCGGCAGAGTATTTATCCATGAGTTCGTTCGGGTCGGTGTAGTTGCCGAGGGATTTGCTCATTTTGCGACCGTCGTTCCCTGCCAAAGTGCCGGTAGTAATGACGTTTTTGTAGGCGTTCTTGTGGCCCTTCTTGGCCTTTTCACCAAAGGCGCCAATTTCGGCGAGGGCAGTATTAACCGTGTGGACGTAGTAGAACCAGGCGCGGACTTGACCGACGTATTCGACGATGAAGTCGGCGGGGTAGTTTTGCTCGAACTTTTCCTTGTTCTCGAACGGGTAGTGGAGCTCGGCAAAAGGCATAGAGCCGGATTCGAACCAGCAGTCGAGAACCTTCTCGATGCGAGCAAAATGCTCTAGATGGGCGGGTCCTGCCACCGTCTCCTCCCCCACGTCGCTATTCGCTCCGTGGGGGTCCCCCTCCGACGGTGTCACCCGCCCATCTACCACGTAGGCGTCGAATTCAATCTCGTCGACCCAGGGACGGTGATAGTCGTCAAGGCGCTTGCCGGAGTATTTTTCGAGTTCCTCGTAGGAGCCGATGACGAGGACGGTGCCCTGCTCGGACTTCCAGACGGGCATGGCGGTAGCCCAGAAGCGGTCGCGGGAGAGGTTCCAGTCGGGGGCGGCTTCGATGTTTTTTGCGAAGCGACCGTGCTTTAAGTAGGCTGGGAACCAGTTGATGTTTTCGTTCTCTGCTAGCATGAGGGGCTTTTGACCGGCGACGTCGAAAAACCAGGACGGGAAGGCGCGGTACATGATGCGCTCCTTGGAGCGGGGGTTGAAGGGGTATTCGTGCTGGATGTACTCAATCTTGTAAATAATTCCCTTTGCTTCGAGGCACTTGGCGATGAATTTGTTGCCGGCCCAGATCTGGATGCCGTGCTCGTCGGTATCACGAACGCCGAGGGCGTGGAGCTTGTCGGCGTATTCTTGGATATAATAGCCGTTTTCGTCGAGAGTGTCGACAAAGTCGATTGCGTCCTGGTGGGCTTCGTAAAGTTTGTAGTCGTCTTCGCCGTAGGCGGGAGCGATGTGGACGATGCCGGTGCCTTCTTCCTTGCCAACAAAGTCGGCGGTGAAGACCTGGCAAATCGTGCCGTCCAAGCTCTCGTACTGCAAGCCGGCGAGGTTGCTACCCTTGATTGCGGTCGCAGCGGAGCCTGTAGTGCGAATCGCGACGGGTCCTGTCGCGTCCTCTTCCCCCATGTCGCTTAGCGCTCCATGGGGGCCCCCCTTCGGACGCACCACCCGTCGCGAAATCATTTCATGGCCCTCGTCGCCGAAGACTTGTTCTACGCGAGATTTGGCCACTATGTAGATTTCGTCGCCGACTTTGACTTTGACGTAGTCGAGGTCGGGGTTGACCGCGAGGGCGCGGTTGGCCATGAGGGTCCAGGGAGTGGTGGTCCAGGCGAGGAGGTATTCGTCGCGGTCTAGTAGTTTGAACTTGACGTAGGCGGATGGGTCGGTGACGGTTTGGTAGGCGTCGTTATCCATGGTGACCTCGGCCTTTGACACAGGGGTGGCGAATTTGGTGTCGTACATAAGAACTTTGCGGCCTTCGTAGATTTTGCCAGCGTCGTAGAGCTGTTTGAAGGCCCACCAGACGGACTCCATGAAATCTTTGTCCATGGTGCGGTAGGCGTGATCGAAATCGACCCAGCGACCGACGCGGTCGATGGTGGAGCGCCAGAGCTCGGAGTTCGCCACCATAGATTCACGGGCTTTTTTGATGTAATCTTCGAGGGTCCACTTGGTGCCGATGTCGCGACGGTCGGTGATACCGAGTTGCTTTTCGACGAAGTTCTCGGCGGGGAGGCCGTGGCAATCCCAGCCCCAACGACGCTCGACGCGGTAGCCTTGCATGGTCCAGTAGCGCGGGACGGCGTCTTTCACGATGCTCGAGAGAAGCGTGCCGTGATGAGGCATGCCGGTGATGAACGGAGGGCCATCATAGAAAACGTAGGATTTGTCCTCTGGGCGGGTCGCGATGGACTGCTCAAAAGTCTTGTTTTTGTGCCACCACTCGGCGATGGCTTTTTCGTATTCTACGGCGGGGCGCCGTTCTCCAGCTCTGTATTTCATACAGTATATTATACCATGATTCCCTGTTTATGAAAACTAGCTACGCGTGATGTGGCGAGTGTGATATAATGAGAAAAATAGCTAAAGGAGGTTAATATGTGTACTGCGGTACGGTTTTGTGACGATAAGGGGAATATGTACTTTGGGCGGAATTTGGATTGGTCCGAGGGGTATGGACAGAAAGTGGTAATAACTCCGCGAAATTATGCGTATAACTCGGCGTTCCTTGGGGCGATGAAGCCACAGGCGGGGGCGATTATCGGGATGGCGGTGGATTATAATGGGTTGCCGCTTTACTTTGACTGTATGAACGAGGCGGGACTCGCGATTGCGGGGCTGAACTTCCCTAGTTATGCCCAGTACGAGCTGGTGGCGGTTGACGGTAAGCAAAATGTAGCGGCCTATGAGTTCCCACTCTGGGTGACGATGAACTTTAAGACCGTGGACGAAGTCGAGGTAGCGCTCAAGAACGTAGCGATCGTGGCGAAGCCGGTGAGCGAAGCGTTCCCGGTTTCGGAGCTACACTACATGATTGGCGACGGGACGCGCTCGATCGTGGTTGAGTACACCAAGAACGGAATGGAAATCCACCACAATGACGTGGACGTTTTAACCAACCAACCGGGCTATGGCTGGCACATGGAGAACCTGCGCAATTATATGGGAGTGGCGCCGGAAATGCCGGAGAAAGTCAACTGGGGCAAGACGGAGCTAAAGCCGTTTGGGTCGGGTTCTTTGATGCGCGGGATACCGGGCGACTGCTATTCCCCGTCGCGGTTTGCGCGGGTGGCGTACTTTAACACGCACTACCCGACGAAGGCAACCGAAGCGGAGAACGTATCGCGGCTGTTCCATACCCTTGCTGGTGTGGCGATGATTGATGGCGCAGCGGCGATGGCAAATGGCAAGTGCGAGCTAACCATCTACACCGGTGGGTGTTCGCCAGCGACTGGGAAGTACTATTATAATACCTACGAAAACCCGGCGATCAAAGAAGTCAAAATGAGCGACTTTGACCTCGACAGCGAGAAAGTGATCGACGCGGAGTAGAGAGCTCAGGCCTTGATGCCAAGAATATATGCCACGAATGATGTCCTTAAGTGCATCCTGGAGGGCGAAGCCGACGACGATCGAAACGATACCGACGCCCGCTAGCATCGACGAAACGTTGATGCCGAAAAGTTGTAAGACGATAAGCGCAATAATGATACAAAGTGTCGCAACTATGACGCTACGCAACATGCGGAGGTAAGTTTTGCGCTTTTTGGCGTCGAAGATTTTGGGAGTTTTAACTGCGTTACTACTCATGCTAAAATTATACCATATAAAATAGAACTTCGTTAATTAACGGCATTTCTTTACCTCGCCAAAGATTCATGACAGAGCCTTGATTGTCTAGAGCGATGATGGAGGGGTACTCGACAATGTCGTAAGTACGACAAAATTCGACATTCTCATCGGGGTTCATTGATTCGACTTCGTGACCGGTCTGACGACGGACGTTCTCGATCCAGTCAGTGACGGTGCGGGTATAATCTTCGTTATCGCGGTAGATGCAAATGACGCGCATTTAGTTCCCTTCCTTAGTGGATGACCCACTTTTTTGTTCCTTTAAAATGTTCTCGAAATCTTCTAGGGTCTTGAACTCGCGGAAAACGCTGGCGAAGCGGACGTAGGCGACTTCGTTGACCTCGGCGAGGACAGTAAGGACGGCTTCGCCGACTTGCTTGCTAGTGATTTCATCGGTACCGTAAGCGTAGAGAATATCGCGGGCGCGGTTGACGACGTCTTCGATCTCGAGTTCGGAGTTAAAAAACTTGCCGACGCTACGACGGACGGCGAGGAGGAGTTTGTCGCGGTCGAAAATCTCTTTGTTGCCACTGCGCTTTAAGACGGTGAGGGGCGGAAGCTCAACTCGCTCGTAGGTGGTGAAGCGGTGGCCGTCGGGCGATTCGCGTCGACGGCGAATCATAGTGCCGTCGACGGTCTCGCGGGATTCTAGAACTTTGCTGTCACCGATACGGAATTGAAACTTCTGCTCCATATCTTGACGCTCCGTTAATCTTTCTTTTTCTTGCGGAAACGCTCTCGGAGTGAGGGCGGGACGTCCATCTCTTCGTCGCTAGTGGTAGTGGTTGGCTCTGGGGTGGTGGGCTCGTTCTTGATGGAATCCCACATGTTGGCGCGAGGCTCGGTGGCGAAATCTTTGGACTCGGTAATGGGCTTTTCCTCGTGGGCTGGCTCGGGCTCTGGAGTGGCGACGGGTTCGTTGTAGTAGTCGGAATCGAAACCAGTAGCAACAACGGTGACGACGATTTCGTCCTCGAGCTCGGGACGGATGGAAGCGCCAAAGATGATGTTAGCATCTGGCGAAACGGCGCCGGTGATGACCTCGGCGGCCTCTTGGATCTCGCTCATAGACATATCGTAGCCCCCCGCGACGCTGAAGAGCACGCCCTTTGCGCCCTCGATCTTGACTTCGATGAGTGGCGACTCGACGGCTTGCTGGGCAGCGAGCACGGCACGGTTCTCACCAGAGGCGGTACCGATACCCATGAGGGCGGAGCCGGCGTTCTTCATAATGGACTTAACATCGGCAAAGTCGAGATTAATCAGTGAATGCTCGGTAATGAGCTCGGAAATACCCTGGACACCTTGACGCAAGACATCGTCGGCAATCTTGAATGTCTCGAGAAGCGGAGTGCGAGGATCAATAGTCTGGAGGAGGCGGTCGTTCGGGATGGTGATAAGTGCGTCAACCTGGCGAGCGAGCTTGTCGATGGCGAGGTCGGCATTAGCCCGACGACGGGCACCTTCAAAGGTGAACGGCTTAGTTGCAACACCGACGGTGAGAATGTCCTTCTTGCGAGATTCTTCGGCGACAATTGGGCCGGCGCCAGAACCGGTGCCACCGCCAGCACCTAGGGTGATAAACACCATGTCGGCGCCATCGAGAGCCTTGTCGATGTCTTCCCTGGCTTCTTCGGCGGCTTCGCGACCCTTCTCTGGGTCGCCACCAGCACCAAGACCTTTGCCAATATGGACCTTAACGTCGGCCGTCGAATGTTGCAAGGCCTGTGCATCGGTATTTACTGCTACAAATTCTACGCCAGAAAGACCAACCTCTTTCATGCGCTCTACAGCGGAGCCACCGGCGCCGCCAACGCCCACTACTTTAATACTTGCTTTGCTTTCTACCTCTGTCGGTTTAACTTCTGGCATAATTTTTCCTCGCTTTATATAGTATAACTATAGCGCAGTTTAACGAAAATATCAAGGGTTAAATTAGAATTTGGAGAAAAGCTTTTTGATGAGTCCGAGCGGGCCGGAGGACTTGCCGGAAGATTTGGACTTGGGCTTTTTGGACTTCTTGGGGCTAGAGGAAAGATGGGAGCTTTTGGCGGCAATAAGAACGAGGCCGACGGCGGTAGCGTACTCTGGGCGCTCGATGGCGTCAGAAACGCCACCGAGGCCTTGCGGAACGCCGATTTTGACGGCGGCCTCGAGAGCCTGCTTTGCGAAGAGGTCGATGTCGCGCATGCGGGCGCCACCACCAGTAAGGACGATGCCCTCGGGGAGGCGCTGGTCGTATTTGGCGGATTTAAGCTTTTTTCTGATTTCGCTGAAGATTTCGTCGAGGCGGGCTTTTACCACTTCGTCGACTTCTTTGCGGTCGAAGTTGCGTTCGGACTTCCCTTCCCGGCCGATTTTGATGACAGGGGACTTTTCGGAGGTGAAATCGCCGGTGACGAAACGGGTTTTGATTTCTTCGGCCATGTCGGGATCGATGGCGAGAACGATGGCGAGGTCGTTGGTGACGTTGTTCGAGCCGGCCGGCACGACGCCAACGTATTGGAGGTCGCCCTCCTCGTAAACGGCGACGCTGGTAGTGGCGGCGCCAAGATCGATGACGGCGACGCCGTTTTCCTTCTGACGGTCGGTGAGGACGGCTTCGGCAGCGGCGACGACGCCTGGGATGAGGCGCTCGGCGTGGACTTCGACATCGGAAGTGGCTTTCTTGAGATTCTCGCAATTCGGGGTGAGGGCAGAAATGACGTTGGCCCACATCTCAAGGCGAGAGCCGGACATACCGATGGGGTCCTTGATGCCACCCTGGCCATCGAGGGCGTATTCTAGCGGAATAACATCTAAAATGTCGCGATTCTGGGGGATGCGACCGGTGACGGCGACGCTTTCAATGCGGTCGAGGTCGGCGTCGACGATTTCGTGCTCGGCGGGGCCGACGGCAATCATGCCTTCGACTTTGGTGGAAAGAATCTGCGAACCGCCGACGGAAACATAAGCATCGTGAACTTCGTAGCCGCTCATGCGTTCAACTTCTATCAACATATTATCAATGGCGCCGCCGGGGCCGGCAAGATTGGCTGGGACACCCTTTCGCATGCCGGCGGATTTGCCTTCGTTGTAGCCACGAACGGAAATTTCGCCCTTGGCGTTTACAGTTGCGACGACGGCGCGGACGTTTTCCGTGCCTACATCAAGTCCTGTAACAAAACGGTTATCGCTATCCATAGTTACATTATATCACAGTCGCAAAATTCTGTCGACGGGTCCCTATTGGACTTTCTTTAGAAAAGAAAGTCCAGCAAAGAAACTATTACGGAGAAAAAGTCAGGCGCATGTCCTGACTTTTTCTCCGTCTATCGACAAATCGCTACGCGATTTGATTAATCCGGCAATGTCAAAACTTCGTAGCCGTCGCTTGTGACGAGGATGGTGTGTTCGCAGTGGCAGGCGATAGAGCCGTCTTTCATTTTGACGGTCCAGTGGTCGGATTTGTCGGTGTAGTTCCCTGGTTTGCCGAGACAAGACATCGGCTCGATGCAAATGGTGTCGCCTTCGACGAGTTTGTAGCCGTGGCCCTTTTTGCCGTAGTTTGGGACCTCGGGTTTGTCGTGCATTTCTAGGTCGATGCCGTGGCCGACGTAATTCTCGATGACGCCGAGGTGGTCCTTTCGCAAGACCTTCTCGACGGCGGCGGAGATGTCGCCGATGTGGGCGCCGGGCTTGACCTTTTCGATGCCTTCCCACATGGAGGACTCGGTGACGGAAATCATTTGCTTCACGGCGGGGTTGGCTTTGCCGGGGACGATCATGGTGAAGGCGGAGTCGGTGTAGTAGCCGTGGTAGAGGATGTCGAGGTCGAAGCTGACTTTGTCGCCAGGCTCGAGGGGCTCGTCCTTCGGGGCGCCGTGAACCAATTCGTCGTTGACTGAGATGCAGATGGCGCCGGGAAATTCTTCATCCAGGCGGTCGTAAGCGACTTCAGCGCCGCGCTCTATAATCTGCTCGCGGACCCAGGCATCGATTTCCTTCCCGGTCATGCCGGGCTTGACGTAATCTTTGAGATCCCTCAAGAGGTTGCCGAGGATTTTGCCACCTTCACGCATGGCGGTGATTTTTTCTTGCATTTTTTCGGGTGTGGTATTGGTGATATTTAGCATTTTGACTCCTTTATTCTCCGTAACTTTTTTCGATCTCACCACCGTTGACGTCTTGGGTCTGCTTAGTGGCGGCGGGGTCGAGTTCCTTTACTGTGGCGATAAGGCGACCGGTGACGGTGCCGACTTCGCCGACGCCGTCGACTCTTCTGACCGGGATATTCTTGGCTTCAAGTAGCGGGATGATTTTGCCGATGTTGTCTTCAAAAATCTGGAAGCGGTGATCGATGCTCTCTTTCGAGCGGTCGTCGCTACGCCCCTCGGAAGTGGAGCGGAGGCTGAGGCGGCTGTAGAGCTCTTCTTTTGGAACCTCAAGGATGATAGCGCCGCTAATTTTGTCGGACATGTGGTCCATGAGCCATTTGGCTTGGTACTCGTCGCGCGGGTAGCCGTCTAGAATCACGTCGAAACCTTCGGCCTCGGCGCGTTCGATTTGCTGGTTCATGAGCTTAATGACGTCGTCGTCTGGGATGAGGTTGCCATTTTTGATGATATCTTCGTACTTGCCGGTGTCGCGGATGACTTGACCGACCGAGAAAGTACGCCAGCCAAAAAATTCGGACAATGCCTTGCCTTGGGTGCCCTTGCCGGAGCCAGCTAAACCAAACAATATAATCATACCTATATTATAACACAAAAAACACCCCCTTTCGGAGGTGTTTTATTTGAGACCTAATTTGATGCGCTCGGCCTTCTCAGCTTTGCGCTCCTCGCGAATGATGGCCTTTAGACGTCGCTCGCGCTTAGAAATAGGCTTGCTGAAGCGGAGTTGCGACTTCTTCAGAGGCATCATGCCACTCTGGAGGACTTTGCGGTTGAAGCGACGGATGATGTTTTCGTTCGCTTCGTTCTGGTCTTTTCGTGTAACTTTTATAGCCATATTGTTGTAATTATAGCACAGATGCGGAAATAGTGCAAGGGGTAAGTGTGGCGAGGGCGGGGGCGGGGGTTGGGGCGAAGTGCGGTTTTTGACGAGTCTCTACTTTTTGCTTCGCAAAAAGTAGACCGGCGGGCGTCGGTTAGCAATATCAAGAACAAGTTCTTGATATTGCTTCCCTCCTACGCCGGGCGAACTTACGTTCGCGACTCGTCCGCGCCCCATCATAAACAAATAGAAAGCATAAAATAAGACCCAAAGGGTCTTATTTTATGCTTTCTATTCGTTATGGCGGACACGACGAGACTCGAACTCGCGACCTCTGCCGTGACAGGGCAGCGCTCTAACCAACTGAGCTACGTGTCCAGTTTGTATATATTATTATAGCGTACTTTGGGCGAAAAATCAAGGGTTTGGGAGGGTGGGGATTTGGAAAGCGTCGGGACTGGGGGCGGAAGACGGCTCAGGGGCGACTGGGGAGGGCTCGGAAGTGGCAGACGGGGCGGGAGCTTCTGGCAAGGCAGGTTCGGGCAGGGGCGAGCTTAAGTCGATGGGCGGGGCTGGAGGCGGAGGCAAGACTTCGTCGCCGGGAAGCGGGCCGTAGTTTATCTCTGGTATGCCGTTGATTTCGGACGAGGCATCGGGGATGTCTGGCACGGCGGTGGTAATGGGGGTAGCGGACGGGAGCTCGGTGATGTCTGGCTCGGCGAGGGCCTCTTCGAGCATTTGGCCGTATTTGTTGGTGCCTTCGGCAAGAGGAGCGGAAGTGAAGTCGGCGGAGGGGGAGAGGACTTTTTCGGACTTTTGCTCATTGCCGATAGATTCTAATGATACTGGTTGGTTGGAGTTATCTGGTACGGCTTCGGCGCCAGCGCCAGAGAGGCTGGCTTCGGTGGCTTTGAGCTCGTCGAGCAAGGCGTCGCTAGGCGTGGCAACAGGGGCAGGGGCGGACTCTTCGGGTGCAGAATCTAGCGTGGGTAATGACGGCGTAGCCTCGGGGGCAGAACCGCTCTCTGGCTCTACGCTTGACGCTGAGAGTGGCTCGAGGGTGGTGGACTCGGTGGGCTTGGAATCGGCGCTTGCTTCGGTGGGTTCTTCCCCGTCGTGCTCGATCGTGAGCGAAGCAGCGTCGGTTTTTTCTGAATCAGGATTGCCCGTATTGGACGAAAACGAGAAAAATTGGTTGTCGAGTTCGTTCGTGATATTTTCGGTGATGAGCTGCTGATTGGCGCCGGCCTCCATGAGTTTGGAAGCGATCTGCATGGTAAACGGAGTGTTGTTGGGTTTCGAAAAATGGTCGGTGGCGGCGACGATGCCGGTAAGAAACGCGGTGGCTTCGCCGGGCTCGATTTTGGTTTTGTTGCCGAGGCTCGAAAGAAGATCGGCAACCATTTCGGAGATGGAGCTGGCCTTGGTGTCGCTCCACTCGATTTCGCCGAACTTGCCGGGCTTGGCGGTAGTGATGTTGATGATCGAAGCATCATGCATGATGCGACCGTGCTCGCGAAGGGCGGAGTCGAGGTCGATGCCGTTCGGGACGTTGAGGGCGAGGACGAGGTCGACGTTGTAGTCGCCGTAAGAGAAATTGAGGTCGTCTTGATCGATGCGGGTTTTATACGGGGTGATGTAGACTTTGACGTAGTCGCCGTCGAGTTTGTAGCGCAAATGATCGGCTTTGTCTTTGTCGATGGCGATGACAAAATCTTGGAGAGTGTCGGGGTTGGCCTCGAAAGTCTTGCCGGGTTCGAGGAATTCGAGAGCGTCGGGAGTTTTGCCGGAGTAAATTGCAGTGGCGCGCTTGCCGAGGCGGTCGAGGAACATGGACAGACCGATAGCAGTGGCCATTTCGTCGACCGATGGGTCGCCAGAGAGAGCAATGAGGATGTTATGAGAGTCGGCGATTTTGTCGGCGACTTCTTGCATAATGTCGGCAGTGGTCTTGGGGGAAGCAACCTCGGGCTGGACTACGGTGGGGTTGTCATCGGTGGTAGCGGTGGCATCCATGGCGCCGTCTGATGGCGTGGGGACTGGAGCTGATGGATCTGTGGCTGGGGCTGACGAGTCTGCTACCTGGGCTGATGGGTCTGCCATCGGGACTGAAGGATCTGGGGCCGGAGCTGAAGGATCCGCAACTGGCGTAGTGGCTGGCGGAGGAGTTATTTGATTAGTAGGTGTTTGATTTTCGTCTGGCATTTTAATCCTTTACTTTATAATAGCATAAGCGGGAAAGTTATGCAAGAAAAAGTTTCGGGTAGGG
This sequence comes from uncultured Candidatus Saccharibacteria bacterium, assembly GCA_964639835.1. GTDB lineage: Bacteria > Patescibacteriota > Saccharimonadia > Saccharimonadales > Saccharimonadaceae > Nanosyncoccus. The sequence goes on from CAZXEG010000011.1 coordinate 15,468, forward strand.
GTTTACTTTTTCTCGAGAATGCGGTATAATTATGGGAAGTTATTAATTTTTAATTAAGTAGGAAGAAAATGCCGATTATTAAATCAGCCAAAAAGGCAGCGCGTCAGGCGGAAAAGCGGACGGCGCATAACGTAGAAATCAAGAAAGAGATCAAGGCCGCGGTGAAGGCCTTCCGGGCGAACCCGACGCCGGAGAACTTGAGCAAGGCTCAGTCGGAATACGACAAGGCAGTGAAGAAAGATTTGCTCAAGAAGAACACTGCGTCGCGGCGCAAAGCTGCGCTAGTGAAGTTCGCGAAGAACGCTAAGTAATTTTGCTTCGTGAATGCGGGAGCTATAGTTCTCGCATGCGAAGTAGAAATGACTCGAGGAGCAACCAGCCGTCAACGCTGGTTGTTTTCATTTCGAGGTCAGTTTCTCTTAGGGCTTTTAGAATGCGCTTTTCTTTAATTCCCTTGCCGCCGGTGGCGGCGAAATCTTTGATGGCTTGGGAGGCGATGAGACCGGTGAACATAATCGGGTCTTCGGTGGGGTTGTTTCTGACTAGTTCGCGGAGTTTTTTCACGGCTAGTTTGCCGTCGCGTTTGGCGAGGCGGTAGATGTCGAACTTTTGATTAAGATTTTGGCGGGGGTCGGTGGCGGTGAACTCGAGGATGGGGACGTTCTTAGACTTGAGAAGCTTGTAGACGGCGGAACGCTTGTCGAGTTTGGTTTCGAAGAGGGCGACGTCGTGGGTGGTGTCGAGGTAATTTTCGAGGTTGGCCGCGATGATAGAGTTCGCGGTAAAATCGCGAAGGAGGATGTGGCGGTGGGAGGCGAAAAGGGTGGCGCCATGGAAAATGTTGGGTAAATCTTCGGTAGTGAGGCTGGCACAGTCGATGGTTTCGTAATCGTCGCCGAGGTACTGTTTGATGGCGCTCGTGGCGCGGACGCGGTCGTCGCCAGTGAAGACTTTAATCATTTGACGGCTCCTTTTTGAGTGTTTGGCAGTGGGGGCAGATGTGGGTGCCGCGGCCGGCGACTCTGAGTTTGACGATTTTGGTGGACTTGCAACGGGGGCAGGGCTCGCCGGTGCGGTTGAAAACTTGGGCGAACTTGTCGAGGTAGTCGCCACGGGTGCCGTCGGCCTTGACGTAATCCTTCATGGTGGAGCCGCCGGAGGCGATGGACTTTTCCATGACGGCTTTGGCGCTTTCTAGGAGGGCCTTTGCTTCCCTTTCGGTGATAGTGGCGCACTTTCTGGCGGGGTGGATTTTGGTGGCGAAGAGGGCTTCGTCGGCGTAGATGTTGCCGAGGCCGGCGATGATGGTTTGGTCGAGGATGACGGATTTAATGGGGGCCTTTTCGTGCCTTTTTAGCCTAGCGTAAAAGTCGGCGGGGGTGATGGCCCAGGGCTCGGGGGCGAGTTTTTTTATAAAGGAGTCTTCTTTTACTGCGGTAGTTTCTAGGGACTTGATGAAGCCGAATTTGCGCTGGTCGTTGAAATAGAGGGTGCCGTTCTCTAGTTCGATGATGACGCGGGTCTGGCGGTTGGGGAGGGTGGCGACGAAATTTTCGCTGGGGTGGCCGGCGGCGAAGCGGGTTGGAGTCGGGGTGGAGGCGTGGCGAGCAGGGGGCGGGCCGGCACTATACACGAAGTCGGCAGTTGGGCCAGCAGGGTCGAAGATGAGCTGGCCAGTCATACGGAGGTGGATCAGGAGTGAGGTTTGGTTGTCTAGGTCGATGACGAGGGCTTTGCCGAAACGGCGGATGTCAGTGATGGTGGCGCCGATGGCTTGTTCCCTGTCGCCCTGGAAGGATTTGTCGCAACTGACGGTGATTTTGCGGATTTTTTGCTTGATGATAAAATCGGAGAGGCCAAGGCGGATGGTTTCGACTTCGGGGAGCTCGGGCATAGGCTAGTCCTTTCTCCTGTTAGGGCCGGGTATGTCGGACTCTATGTATTGACAAATGAACTCGCTTATGGTATTATCAAGGAGTAGGTCGAGGGATTTTTGGTTGTAAAAAATGTAGGATTCGCCACGGATGTGGTCGTTTAAACGGTCATCTTTTAAAATCGTATCGATTTCGAGGATGTCTTTGGACTTGATGTCGACGGTTTTGATTTGGTTGGCTAGGGGGGCGAGGCGCTCGGCGCTTCCTGGGGTGATGTTGAGGGCATGATGGAAATTGGCGTCGTAAAGCCAGAAATCATGGTGTTTGATGTCGCGCTTGGCTTCTTCGTTAAGGCCGCGGCTCAAGGGAGAGCGCTTGAAATTGTGGTAGAAATTGTAGTTGAAATAGCCGTCGGTAAAGAGATGGAAAAGATAGCCGAGGTAGATGGGGACCCGGTCCTTGATTTTGTCGGCATAGTCGGCGTAGAAATTGAGCGAGGACTTTTCGTCGAAAGCATAGTGGGTGCTGTGGTGGGGGTATTTGACGTCGGGGGAGTTGATGTAGCCGTTGTTGATGTCGGGGAGCAGGCAGCCGAGCAAAAACTCCTCGCGGGCTTTGCCACTGAGGTGGAGCTTGTCGGCGAGGCGGTTGCCGGCTTCGAGATGTATGTTCCAACTAGGCATAATAAAATATGGTATGATCCTATCATACCATATTTTGGGGTTTTGCGCTAGCGATGCAAACGTCCGCATAATTCAATCGCGTCTTACGCACTAGTGAGCGTAAGCAATATTGTGCTCTAAGGCCTGGGTCTCGAGAGCGACGAGGCGGGCCTGATCGTCGACGGCGGAGTTAACCGAGTGCTTGACGCGAGCGGCCTCTTCGGCCTTTTTGGCGTCATTCCAGCGGTCGAGCGTGCCGACGAGGTAGCCGGTGATGCGGCGGAGGCGCTCGAATTTGCCTTCGTCAAAGTACTTGGCGTGGGCGTCGAAGTATTCCTTGGCGGTCTTTTCGTCGGCTTTCTCGGAGATGAGGTTGACGCCGGCTTCGACGAGGCAAGAAACGTGCATGGTTTCGTACTGCTCGAAGGGCTCGAGGGCCTTTTCGATGTCCTTCCCGCTGATTTTAGCATATTTATTAAGTGACTTAGCGAAACGGGTAGCGTCGTAATTCGCGGTGTCGGTAGGGTGGTTGTAAACAATTTTCTTCATGGTGCCTTTCTGCCCTGAGGGCGTGTTAGTGTTTAAGTATTACCTATATTTATTATAAGCGCTATATGTGGGGGTGTCAAGTGGGTTGATGACACTAAATGTGGAAAATTGTGGAAAAGTCGGGATGTCCAGAGGACGCGATTTGGAGGTAAAAAATGCGCCGTGTAAAAATTACAACATGCCCCAGTTGGTGCCGGTGGTGACTTCGACGGCGAGTTTGATTTTGAGCTCGGGGGCGACTTGCTCCATGGTGCGTTTCATGAGATCGGCCAAGACGCGTGCGTCGGCCTCGTCGCATTCGACGATGAGTGAGTCGTGGACTTGCATGATGAGGGCGGCGGTCTTGGGGAGTTTGGTGGCGACGTTTAGCATGGCGCGTTTCATGAGGTCGGCTTCGGTGCCCTGGATGGGCATATTCATGGCGGCGCGCTCGGCGGCCTGGCGGATGACGAAATTGGGAGATTTAACATCGGGAGTGGGGCGGCGACGACCATAGAAAGTTTCGACGTAACCTTTGGTTTTGGCTTGGGCTAAGATTTCGTCGAGCTTTTGCTTGATGGGGGCGCGGAGCTTGAAATAGTTGTCGATGAACCGCTTGGCCTCTGGGATCGACATGCCGGCGGCTTCGGCGAGGCCTTTCACGCTCATGCCGTAAATGATGCCAAAGTTGATGGCCTTGGCAGCGCGGCGCTGGGATTTGGTGACCTGGTCGATGGGGACGTGGAAGGCTTCGGCGGCGGTTTTGGTGTGGATGTCGAGGTCTTGGTTGAAATCGTCGATGAGGTTTTGGTCGTTACTAAGGACGGCGGCGAGGCGTAATTCAAACTGGGAGTAGTCGGCAGAGACGAGGACTTTGCCCCTGGGCGCGACGAAGCCGGTGCGGATGCGCTTGCCTTCTTCGGTGCGGACGGGGATGTTTTGGAGGTTTGGGTCCTTGGAGCTGAGACGGCCGGTGGCGGTGACGTTTTGGGTGAAAGTGGTGTGGATGCGGTCGTTTTTGTCGGCGAGAGTGGGGAGCGGGGTGATGTAGGTGTTGAGTAACTTGGCCTTTTCGCGATATTCGATGATTTTGGCGATGATTTCGTGATGGGGCTTGAGCTTATCGAGCTCCTTGGCGCCGGTGGAGTAACCGCGGGTGGTCTTTTTGATGCCCTGGGTGGGGAGGTGGAGGTTGCCGAAGAGGACGTCGGAGAGCTGGCTGGGGGAGTTGAGGTTAAAGGAGACGCCGGCGAGGTCGATGATTTCGCGCTCGAGGGCGGCAACTTCTTTGGCGTATTCTTGCTCTAGCGTTTTGAAGTAGGCGCGGTCGATAAGCATGCCCTTTTGCTCCATCTGGTAGAGGACGGGGATGAGAGGGAGGTCGAGCTCGGTGTAAACTTGATAAAGTTTGGAAAAGTTTATAAAGTTTTGGCGCTGGCGAGCGTAGGCGGAGGCGGGGTCTTCGCTGTGGTCGGGGTTATGCTCGAGGGGGTTTAGGAGGAAGTCGGCTTGGCCGAGGTCCCAGAAGGTGCTTGCGCCAGAGAGAATCTGCTCGGCTATGCGTTGGTCGTTATGCATGAGCTGTTTGATGTCCCAAGAGATAACACTAGGGACGGTCCCGGCAAGGCCTTTTCTCGGTCCGCTTCGCTCGCGCCCGTCGTTACGGGGCTCGCTCGCTAGATCGCTCCCGTTGTCGCGAATGACCTCGAAAAGGCCTTGCCGGGCCCCGTCTTCGCTATCGCTTGAGCGTTGAGCTTCGGTGAATTTGCGGATGAGGGAGGTGAAGTGGAGTTTCTTTAGGACGGAGATGGTGGCGGACTCGTCGAAGTGGAAGTCGGGGATGGTGGCGAGGTCGAGGGGGGCGTCGAACATGATTTTTGCGAGGGTTTTTGACAGGTAGGCAGAATCTTTGCCGGCTTCGAGCTTGGTTTTGACGGCGCCTTTGAGGTCGTCTAAGTGATCGTAGATGCCATCTAGGGTTTGGTACTCGTTTAAGAGTTTGACGGCGGTTTTTTCGCCGATGCCGGGGACGCCGGGGATGTTGTCGGAAGAGTCGCCTTTGAGGGATTTGAG
>CAZXEG010000012.1:0-19178 GCA_964639835.1 uncultured Candidatus Saccharibacteria bacterium
CGGTGTGGCTGGCGGCTTCGGATAACGGGGGCGGGAATTACACTTCGGTGTTTGACTTTTACCAGTTCTGGATGAACCAGCCGGATACGAGCGTGGAATATTTGCTGAAAATCTACACTTTGCTGTCGCCGGAAGAGATTGAGGCGGTGCTTTCGGAACATATGGCGGCGCCAGAGAAGCGGACGGCGCAACGGGCGCTGGCGCGGGGTGCAACGGAAGTAGTGCACGGCAAGGATGCGGCGCTGGCGGTGGAGAACTTGTCTCAGACTTTGTTCTCGCGGGAGACGGATTTTTCGGAGTTTACGGAGGATGAGCTGGTGGAGTTTGCGGCGTATTTGCCGGTGGTGGCGCGGGGGGCTTCGCTTGTGGATGTGCTGGTGTCGACGGGGCTGGCGGAGTCGAAGAAAAAGGCACGGGAGTTTATCTCGGGCGGGGCGATTTCGGTGTCGGGAACGAAGGTGACGGATGTGGACTGCGTGGTTGACCAAGTTGCGATTATCAAAAAAGGCAAGAATAAATTTGTGATTTGTCGCTAAAAGCCACTATCTCGGCATTTTTCCGTGCTCGCTCGATCAATAATCGCGCTTCGCACGGAGAAAATACCAATCTAGTGGCTTTTAGCTGGCAAATCAGACTCGTCGCTAAAAAGGAGCGGTAGTAGCTATTGACAAATTAGTAGTTGTGCGCTATACTTAAATTAAGTTAGGTTGAGTTCTTCTTCTCTGTTTTCGGAGAAGAGCTCTTTTTTGGCTTAATTTTAATTATGATGTAATCAATATTAAAATCATCCATAATTGACCCTCCTTTCTTCAAGATTAGCGACCTTTAGAAAAGTGTCAGCTACTATCACTCCTAAACGTTATTATTGCAAATGGTGGCACAAAAGTCAAGCAAAAGCGCCGTAATTCCTTAGCGGACTTCGACGCGAACGCGAGGTAAAGATTTGCCAGAGAAATGAGTCTTTTTGGTCTTTGTAAAAACCACCACTCCATCCTTGGCGGCATGGATGGTGAAGTTGCGCGACATATAAGTGCCAGGGCCGGCGATCTTAGTAGCGCCAGTTTGGCGGACGAGAACTTCGCCGTTTTTGACTTTTTGGCCACCAAAGCGCTTGACGCCGAGGCGCTGGCCAGCATTGTTATGGACGTTTTTGGCGGTACCGCCAGCTTTTACGTGTGACATTTACTTCTTCCTTAATATTATTATATCTCTCGCTACGATTTGACCATCTCGAAAATAGAGTAGCCCCTCGCGCGACTTATTATTAACATTATACCCCAGATTTTCGATTTCGTCAAGGATTTCTAGACGAGAATATGTGCCGTTTTCGCGTAGCCAAGCCGGAATGGCAATAGTTACCGGTGTACCAGAGGTAATTTGACTGTAGAGATTACGGAGAAAACTGAGTACGATATCCCGGCAGATTTGTTGTTCTCGCTTTAAGGCCATTATGGCTGGTACGGTTGACATCGGTTTACCCAGATATCCTTCGCAAGCCACTGCGTCAATAGGGGGTTGCCATGTAAAACTGGTTGCGTCACCAACTTCTACCTGATACTCGGTAAACCTAAAGTGCTTAAGGTTCCGCTCAGAATAGTCCACCATCTTTTCGCTAATATCTGTACCATAGGCTGTGCATCCCATCAGCATTGCCTCCTGCAGGACTACGCCTGTGCCACAAAATGGATCCAGCACGCGTGCGTGTGCTGACAACGGCCCGCAAAGATTAATCAAAATCTGCGCTAGTTTGGGCGGTAGCATTCCCACTTTGGCGTCGCGCGCAGGGCGAGCCTGGTCACGACGAGCATAAGCATCGACATCTTGTACACCGATTACACGATACCAGTCGCTGTTTAATTTGATTAACTCGACTTTGCGATCGTTTTTGCCGGACAGGCCATTATGCAACGAAGTGGCAGTGCTAAGCATTGCATCTCTGTTCTCTACTACGCGTACGCTACGTCCTAGTCGCACCAAAATCTTTTTCAGCTTCAGCGCTTCCATTGTGGCGGTTTTTCGCGAGGCGTTTTTGGAATAGTCGGAAATGCCCAGGGTGATTTTACCATCTGGCAGATTAACTAGGAAATCGAGAGGTTTTTGGTTTAGGCGGGTCGCTAGTTTCATTTGCCCGCCTAATTTATTGATGTCGGGAGTTTGTCTGGAATTAAACGTAGCTAGCCGTGGGAAAATTGGCTGAACATCAGAAAAAAGCGCCTCTAGTTCCGCTAGTGAGATTTCTGGCTGTCGTCCTAAAACAGATAAATACATATATTATATTATACTACTTTTGCTTGACTTTTGCATATCTGTTTGAGATAATGAGTTTTAAGGAGCGATAGGGGCTGACACTTTTTCTAAAAGGTCGCTATAACTTGAAGAAAGGAGGGTTATTTATGGATGATTTCGAAATAGATTATATTGTGATCAGACTTAAAAAGAAGCCTTCTGTAAAGAAGACTTCCAAATAATCCAACTGATTTAATTGTAGCGCACAACTGTTTGTTTGTCAATAGCTTCTATTGCTCCTTTTTGTGGTATAATCGTGGTATGAGTAAAAAAGCCAAACGGAAGTTTTTGTCTTTTCGCGCGATTTTGATGGTGGCGACGGTGATATTGGTGGGGTGGGTGGTGTACCAAAATTGGCCGGATATGGTGGACACGTTTAACCATTTGTCGGAGACGAACCCGTTCGTGCTGATGCTTTTGATACCGGAGCAGCTGTATATGTATTATGCGTGTGGGCAGATTTTCTTTTCGTACCTCAAAAATCGGAAGGATGTGAAAAAATTCAAGCCGAGCGAGATTTTGTTGATCTCGACGGAGCTTAACTTCGTGAACCACGCAGTGCCGGCAGGGGGGATTGGCGGATTGGCGTATCTGACGTACCGGCTAAGGCCGTTTGGGGTGAGCGCGGGGCAGGCGAGCTTCCTCTACGTGTTTCGGTATGCGGTGACGACGGTAGTGAATTATGCGCAGGCGCTGGTGGCGATTGCGGTGCTTCTTGCGATGAATGCGATTCCGGAGGAAGCGCGGTGGATTATTCCGGTGTCGCTACTTATGAATATGGGGGTGGGGGCGGTTTTGTGGCTCGTGGTGTATGTGGCGTCGAGCAAAAGGCGGATTGAGTTTTTCTCGAGGACGGTGGCGAGGCTGATTGACACAGTGGTGCGAATGGTGACGTTTGGGCATAAGAAAAGCCTGATGAAATACCAGAAGATTAGCGATTATTTCCAGGATATTCACGAGAGCGTAAAGATTGCAAAAGACAATAAGCAGTACCTCAAAAAGCCGCTGATTTGGGGGCTGGTGTATTCGCTACTCGAGGTGGGGACGTACTGGATTGTGGGGCTGTCCTTGGGGCGGCCGGAGCTTTTGCCGTATATTATGGTGGGGGAGGCGATTGGCTCGGTGTTTGATGGGATTGTGCCGTATGGGCTGTACGAGCTAGGGATGGCGGGGGTGATGATTGCGCTTGGGGTGGATTTCCCGACGGCGACGATTGTGACGGTGATGACGCGGGTGCTGACGCTGGTCTTTACAATCGTGACTGGTAGCTGGCCGTATGCGAAAGTAATCCGGGGGCGTAAGGATGAGTGAGGGCGCTCCGGGTAGGGCGCCGGTTTTTACGCCGTCGATGTTGGTTGGCGCGATAAATCAGACGCTCGAATACGCATATGCTAGCGTATATGTAGGTGGTGAGGTGGCGAATTTGAAAATTAGCCAGGGGAAGTGGGTGTTTTTTGACCTGAAAGATGCGAAGGCGAGCGTGCCATGTTTCTTATGGCTAACAGATATGCGGACGCCGCTCGAGGATGGGATGAAAATTATGACGCGGTGCAATCCGGCGCTACGCAAGAATGGGAATTTTTCGTTGACGGTGACGGGGTATAAACTGGTAGGGGAGGGGTCGATCAAAAAGGCATACGAGAAGTTGAAGAAGAAGCTGACGGAGGAAGGGCTGTTTGACTCGGCGCGGAAGCGGGAAATCCCAAAGGGCGTGGCGAGGCTCGGGGTGATTTCGTCGGTGAATGCGGCGGGGTATGCGGATTTTATTAAGATTTTGAATGCGAGGTGGGGCGGAATGCACATAGTAGTGGCGCATACTCAAGTGCAGGGGATGGATGCGCCGAAGCAACTGATTCGGGCGCTACGGTATTTTAACGAGCGGGGAAACGTGGATGCGATTGCGATGATCCGTGGGGGTGGGAGTGCGGATGACCTTGCGTGCTTCAATGACGAGGAGCTGGTGCGGGCGGTGGCGGCGTCGAAAATTCCGGTGATGACGGGGATCGGGCATGAGGTGGACGAGGTGTTGTGCGACTTGGCGGCGGATGTGCGAGCGTCGACGCCGTCGAATGCGGCGGAGCTTTTGAGCTTCGATCGAGATACGGCGGTGGCGCGAGTGCAACAGATGGCTCGGCGTGCACAGCAGGGAGTAAAAACACAGCTCCTTACTGCGTGGCAAGGGAACGTGGAGCGCGTGGGGCAACTGGGGCGGAGCTTGGTGACGAAATTCATAGAGCCGATGCAGGCCGCTAATCGCGAGAAAGTGGAACGCCTAGGTTGGACGATTCAGTCGAAATACATTGATCCGATTGAGCTGACGCTAGAGGATGCGCGTTCGCGGATGAAGTACAAAATGCGAGACGAAGTAAGAGGCGCCGAAGAAGTTGTGGCTAGGGCGTTGAAAGTTCTGGAAGTGGTGAATCCAGATAAAGTTTTAAGGCAAGGATATGCGATTTTGGCGGGCAAAATATCTCCGGGTAGTGTTGTAAAAATTACAACATTTGAACAAGAAATCGAGGCGGAAATTAAACAAATTAAAGAAAGGAAAAAATATGGCGAAAACTAAACAAGAATCTGATAAGGATAGAAGCTTGAATCAGAAAATTGAAGATCTGGATCGGCAAGTTGAGTGGTTTTATTCGGATGATTTTAAGCTGGAAGAGGCGGTAGCGAAGTACAAGGAGGCTTTGACGCTGGCAAAGGAAGTAGAAAAAGATTTGCAAGAATTGAAGAACGAAATTGAAGTTTTGAATGAAAATTTTGCGGCGTAAAGATTTTTTGAAAAGAGTGTGGTATAATTAGCTTATGGATAATGATTTTCAAATGCCGCCAGTGCAACCGATGGATGGTCAGCCTATTGGTCAGCCGGCTGGTCAGCCGGCTGGTCAGCCGGCGGCGAGTAGTCAGACGATAGCGAGTGGGCAGCCAGCGCCATCATATACACCGACGGGTCAGCCGATGGTGCAACAAGTAGTAGCGCCACCGTCGGAGGAACGGGACATCAAGGGGTTGATCAAAACGATTGTGATTGTGGTGCTTTCGCTCGTGGCGGTGACGTTTATTGGGCTGTTTATTTGGATGACGGTACGGTATAACGAAGTAAGCGCGGACGTGAATGGGCAGATAGATACGGCGGTGCGCGAAGCGGTGGACGAGAAAGCAACACAGCTTGAGATGGAATTTGCGGAGCGGGAGAAATATCCGTTTCGGACTTTTGCGGGGCCGGCGGATTATGGTGAGTTGAGTTTTGAATATCCGAAGACGTGGAGCGTGTATGTGGCGAAGGATGCAGCGACGGGCGGAGATTACGAGGCGTATTTTAATCCGATCGAAGTGAATGTGGTGGATGAGAAAACTTTGGATGCACTGGAGGTAAAAATACTAAACAAAAGTTTTGATGTGGTGACGGCGGAATATCAAGAGATACTAGATAAGGAAGATTCGAACTTGACGGTGGAGTCGGTGACGATTGGGCGAGATGGAAATATTACGGCGAACCGCTACACGGGGACGATTCCAGATACGGAGTTTTCGGGGTATATTGTGATTTTTAAGATACGGGACAAGACCGCGATTATTCAGACGGATTCGACGCTGTTTGCAAATGATTACAATACTTTGCTTTCTACCGTGCGCTTTAACGCGTAAGGTGGTATAATAGATACATGACGACGGAGGTAAGGAGTAGTCTGCTTTTGACAGCGCGGGAAATGCGACGGCCGTTTGTGCAAATTAGGCAGTTGGCTTTGTCGCAAGAGGGGGTGGTGGGAGCGGATGCTTTGGCGCGGGATGAAATCGTGGCGGTTTCGGAGCGGGCGATGCGACAGGTGGAAGATTTGCTGAAGATGGAAAGCCTGAACGCCGGAAGGTACGAGATGGAGCCGGTGGCGGTGAGGGGCGTATGTGAAACGGTGGCGGAGAAGATGTCGCGAGTATTTGCTGAGAATCGGCGGAAATTTGAAGTGGAGTATAAAAATCGGACGAGATTAGTGACGGCAAACGCAGAACTTTTGGAGTCGATAGTGTATAACTTTTTGCTGAATGCGGTGCAGTATACGTCGGAGGGTGAAAGGGCGGTGCTGATGGTAAGTGAGCGGTCGCAGCGGGTGCGGGTGGCGGTGAGGGACTTTGGGCCGGCGCTACCGATGGAGTTTTGGCGGGAGTTCGAGCGGGGAAAAGTGCGAGAACCGCAGTCGATTGCAATGCGGCCGGGATCGAGCGGGCTGTCGCTCTTTATTGCGTCGGAGTTTGCGCGGTATATGAATGCGAAAGTAGGTGCAGTGAGACATCGCGATGGGGCGAGTTTTTATGTGGATTTACCATTATTGCGCCAGGTGAATTTGTTTGGTGAGGTGAGATGATTTTTGTAATTGATTCGGATGTAGTGATGCGAAAATGCGTGGCGCGGGCTTGCGAGAAGATGGGACGAGAAGTGCGGGAGTTTGATAATGCGATAGAAGCGATGAGCGCAATGGATGCGGGTGTACCGGAGATGATTTTTACGGAAGTGATGCTGACGGGGCCGGATGGGTTTACGTTTCTAAATGAGATGGCGTCGTATGCTGACACGGGGAGGGTGCCGGTGGTACTTGTGACGGAGCTGGCGCTTTCTGAGTATGATTTGTCGGCGTACGGGGTGGTGGGGGTACTTAATAAAGAAACGATGGATCCGCGGGAGGTTTCTGAGTATGCCGGAAGATATTAGAACGCTGGCTTACGTGCTTCGGCGGACGAACTATGGCGAGGCGGATAGGATTTTAGATTTGATCACGCCGGAGGGGAAGCGGGCGGTGATGGCGCGGGGAGTGCGAAAAGCGCGGTCGAAATTGGCGGGGGCGGTGGAGATGTTTTGTTTGCTCGATATGAATTTGCATTTTGGGCGAGGGGGGCTGGGTGTAGTGACGGGTTCGCAAATGCGTAAATATCATGCGGGGGTGCTAAAGGAAGTGGAGCGGCTGGAGTGCGCGACGACGATTTTGAAACGAGTGGGGAGGGTGGCGGAGATGAGTGATAGTGAGGAGCTGTTTAGGATTGTGGATCAGAGCTTGACGGCGCTGTCTGGTGGCGCGAACGTGGGGTTAGTACGAACGTGGGCGGAACTGAACCTTGCGAAAGCGAGCGGGGAGCAAGTGAATTTGCAAGTGGATGCATCGGGAGAAGCGCTGGTTTTGGGCGAGCGGTACGAATGGGACGCGATGGAAGCGGCGTTTTGTCGGCGACCGGACGGCAGAGTGGATGACAGGATGATTAAACTGATGCGACTAATGTGGGTGTCGGAACTTTTGACGGTGATGCGAGTGAAGGGGGCGGTTGATTTGGTGCCTGAGATTTGGAAGATTGTGCGGGCTATCAACAAAATATAGTTTTTATGCTAAAATAGTGAAAAGGAGCAAAAATGGCAGAAGACGATAAGCAAAATGATAAGGTGGATAAAGTGGCTAATAATAGTGGTAAGCCGAAGCGACGGGTGCGAAGATCTGATAAAATTAGGTGGGGATGGATGGGGTTTGCTTTTTTGGCGCTGGTGGTGGTAGTGATAGCGATTGTGCAAGTTAACCAGTTGGAGCCAATTGATAGCAGTTATTTTGTGAGTGACGACTCGAAAATAGTGGCGTCGATGGATGCGGAAATGGCAGCGTTTGAAAACAGCGAGTGGGAGGCGCCGATGACGTATGTAGTGTACTATGTGGGTGCGGACGGGAAGATCGAAAATGTGCGGGTGTTTTATGAATACAACACCGAGGCAGAAGCGCGGGAAGCGATGCGATATGTGGGGCTGGGTGATTTTGCGACGCAAAAGAAGCTGAATGGGCGGTATATTATTTTGCAGGCAAAAGCCTCGCAATACGAGGGGACTACGGCGGACGAGATCCGGGAAAATATTCGCGGGCTTGAAAGCGTGGCGCCGGCACAAAATTAAGCCCTTTTTCGGGCTTAATTTTGTGTTAGAAATAACCGGGGGTTATTTCTTTTCGGTGTTTTTTGCGATGTCGCGAGTGTTTCGCCAAATCATGATGAACATCATAATTAGTTCGTAGCCCAAGCGGATTACGATTGGGCCAAATATTAGTACGAGAATAAACGTCACAAAGCTGTAAGAAATGAACGAGAACGACACTAATACACAGAAGATTGTTGCAATGTAATAGCAGATTTTCATGATTGGTTCGATCAGCATGATTTTGAAGGAAAGGAAATCCTTGAGCCATTTCAGGAACTTACCTTTTGGTTCGGTTTTTGCTTGCACGAATAGGAAATATGCGAGAATCCCGCCGATTAGTGCGAGAACAATTGATATGACCCCCCAGACGCCAAGGTCTACGCCGGCTAATAAATCGCCAGTGCTGTAAGTTGGTGTTGAATAGTAATACATGTTAGTATAACTCCTTTATTTTACTCTGCTTTAATTTTAGCATAAAATTTTTCGTTCCGCAATGGTTGGTTGATTTTTTGCTCTCTCTGTAGTACCATATATTATATATGAATCACATCCCTCTTGCTGAACGTATGCGCCCCGAGCGGCTTTCCGATGTCGTCGGCCAAGACGACATTTTGGGCGATGGTAAAATCCTCACCGAAATCGCTAAAAAAGGCGAGCCGGTCAACCTTATCTTCTGGGGCCCGCCCGGTACCGGCAAAACCACCCTGGCCCGCATCCTCGCTCGCGAATTTCACGCCGACTTCGTCGAAATTTCCGCCGTCACCGCTGGCAAAAAAGACGTCGCGGCCGTCGTCGAGCGCGCCCGCACCAACTGGAATTTACAGACTCGTACCGTCCTCTTCGTCGACGAAATCCACCGTTTCAATAAAGCCCAACAAGACGCTTTCCTTCCCCACGTCGAGTCTGGCTTGATTACTTTAATTGGCGCTACTACCGAGAACCCCTCCTTCGAGGTTATCTCCCCGCTTCTCTCCCGCTCCCGTGTTGTCGTGATAAAACCTTTGTCGAAGGACGCCATCTTGGAGATCCTCGCTCGCGCCTGTGAGAAAGAGGGCATCGCCATAGACGACGAAGCTCTAGATTATCTTGCTGAGCTTAGCGGTGGCGACGCTCGCTCCGCCCTTGGCGACCTTGAGTTGGCCGCCTCTCTTGCCTCCCATATTACTAAAGACACTGTTATCCACGCCGCCGGCAAGAAACTCCCCGGCTACGACAAAAAGGGCGACCACCACTACGACACCATCTCTGCCTTCATCAAGTCCCTGCGTGGCTCCGATGTCGACGCCGCCCTCTACTATCTCGCCCGTATGGTGCAGTCCGGCGAAGATCCTAAGTTTATCGCCCGCCGTATGGTCATCTTCGCTTCCGAGGACATCGGCCTCGCCGGCAATGGCGCCCTCTCCCTCGCCACCGCCTGTTTCCAGGCTGTCGAGCGCGTCGGTATGCCCGAATCCGGCCTCATCCTCGCCCATACCACCGTCGCCCTCGCAAAGTCCAAAAAGTCCCGCGCCACCACCGATGCCTGGTACGCCGCTCTCGACCTCGCCAAAAAATCCATGCACGAACCTGTCCCCCTTTGGCTCAGAAACGCCCCCACCAAACTTATGCAAGATCTCGGCTACGGCGCCGGCCAAAAATGGACTGCCGGCTTCCACCTCGACAAAAACTACCTCCCCGACGCCATCAAAGATGCCAAACTCTTTCCCACCCCCAAACCCGCAGACCATCGTTCAGAAGAAATACGATAATATGCATTTTATGATATAATGTATAACATAAAGGAGTTACAAAATGGCAGATTTTAATAAAGTGCTAACGCCTGGCGATTATGAAAAGGGCGAGATTAACGTGGTAATCGAGATTCCAACCGGTTCGAACCACAAAATCGAGTGGGACCGTGAGCGCGCTTGTTTTACGCTTGACCGCGTGGAGCCGGTGGCCTTTGCAAAACCTTGCAACTACGGTTTTATCCCGCAGACTATTGACGAAGATGGCGATGAGCTTGACGTTCTAATGATTACCGACCAGCCACTAACTACCGGCATCTGGACCAAGGCTAAGATTCTTGGCGTGATGAAGTTCGTAGATGACGGCGAAGTGGACGACAAAATCATCTGCGTTCCAGCCGACGACCGCAACAACGGCGATAAATACAAGACTCTCGAGGATTTGCCAAAGCGGACTTTGGAGCAGATTGAGTTCCACTTTAACCACTATAAGGACTTGAAGAAACCAGGTACAACCAAGGTCAAAGGGTTCGAGGACGTCAAGTCCGCGAAAAAGGTGATTGCTGACGCTATCGAGCGCTACTATGTGGCCCATCCAGAGGTCAAACTCGCCAAGGATACCGAACAATTCTTTTCCGATACCAAAAACAAAATCAACGAAGCCATCGAAAAGGCCAAAAAATCCTTTGAAGAATAGGTCAAAATAAGCCCCCGCAAGGGGGCTTATTTAAAGTTCGGAAATTTTAACCCGAATTTGCTCGGTAGTGTCACGGTCACGTATGGTGACGGTGTCGTCTTTTAGCGTATCAAAATCGACCACCACGCACTTAGGCGTGCCAATTTCATCTTGCTTGCGGTAGCGCTTGCCGATGTTGCCAGAATCATCCCAAGTGACGTGCAAGTATTTTTGCTTCAAAAGATCGTAAACCTCGCGAGCTTTAGCGACCAACTCGGGTTTGTTCTTAAGCAAAGGCGAAACACAGAACCGATATGGCGCAAGATTTTCTGGCAATTTCAAAACAATACGCGTTTCATCCTTACCTTCGACCTTCTCTTCGGTGTAGGCTTGCGACAAAATTGCCAAAAACAGTCGTTCCACGCCGATTGACGGCTCAATCACGTGCGGTGTATAAACAGCGCCGGTGTTTTTATCACGATACTCCATGGACTTGCCGGACTCGCGAGCGATGTTTGAAAGGTCGAAATCGGTGCGGTACGCTAACCCCATCAACTCTTCCTCGCCGTTCGGGTAGTCAAACATGAAATCAATTGTGCGCTTAGAGTAATGCGCACGGTCAGCAGCTGGTACGTCGTATTCGTGAATTTTTTGGGCCGAAAGCCCACAGACGTTCTCCAGAAAATCGTGGAAAGACAGGCGCATTTTTTCGAAATTATCTTCCCAGGTCGACGGCTCGACAAAATATTCAATTTCCATTTGCGAACATTCGCGGTCGCGCAGGATGAAATCGCGCGGGCTAATTTCATTGCGAAAGGCCTTGCCCTGCTGTGCAATGCCAAAGGGCATATCCGGATAAATCGTGTCCACTACGTTCTTGAAGTTCGTAAAGATGCCCTGGGCGGTTTCCGGGCGGAGGTAAGCAATAGACTTCTCGGCTAGCTCGGGATTCTCAGAAGCATCTTCTGGCAAAACCGCGCCCACGTGAGTGGAGAACATCATGTTGAACTTGCGAATGGGGCCCCAGCTTTCCTTGCCGCAAGTCGGGCACTTGACGTGAAGCGCCAAAAACTCATCCGTTGTCACCGATTCAGTAATGCCATCAGCGATTTTGTCCGCCCGAAAACGCCCGTGACATTCCTTGCACTCGACCAAAGGGTCCGCAAAAGTCGCCACGTGCCCCGAAGCCACCCAAGTGCGCGGGTTCATCAAAATAGCCGCATCAACTCCGTACATATCGTCGCGCATTTCCACGAAATAGCGCCACCATGCATCCATGAGGTTTTTCTTTAATATCACACCGAGCGGGCCAAAGTCCCACGTTCCAGCAAAACCCCCATATACATCCGACCCCGGAAAAATAAACCCGCGACGTTTACACAAACTAACAATATCTTCTAGTTTACTCATATTACATATTATAACACAACTAGAGAAAAGGGCGAAGAATTCGGTGCTGATAAAAAATGTAAAAAAATAGCACAAACGTGATGTTGTGTGGTATAATGGGGAGTAGTAAACATTAACAGTATCAATAAGAATAATCATATAAGTGAGGAAAATATATGAGAAAAAGTGCGATGGGCGTGCTCGGGCTAGTGACGGGCATGGCTCTAACAACAGTAGGGGGAATTGTAGCTAGTGTAGGTAATACGTATGCGGATGGCGTGGAGTTTTCGGCGACGGTGGAGTCGAGCATGAATATCACGTTGACGGCCGATACGGTGTCTCTCAACTTAAACCCGGCGAACGCGGCGTTTGCTTCGCAGACGTTGACGGCGAGCGTGGGGACGAACAATTTGGCGGGGTATACGATGACGATGTCGTCGGCTAATGATGCGACGGTGCTATCGCGGACGGAGGCGATTTCGGGGAGTACGCCGACGATTGCGACGCTTGCCAGTGCGGTGAGTGAGTCGAACTTCCCGGCGAATCGGTGGGGGTATCGGTTTGACAGCGGGAATTACCAGCCGTATGCAAGTGGGATGACGTATAGTTCGTCACTCACGGCGGTGAATCCAGAGGATTCGGCGAAGACGATTACCTTTGGGGCGAAGGTGGACACTGATCAGCCGTACGGGACGTATGAGCTGGACCTGGTGTTTACGGCGGTGCCAAGGACGATTACCTATAACGTGAATTATTATGGTGGGATAGGTAGTGACGGTAAGGATAGCACGGGAATTAGCAGTCTGCCAGCGACTCAGAGTGGGGCTGGGACGGATTCGTCAATTGCGGCGATTACGCTATCAAGTACGCAACCAACACGAGATGGTTATACCTTTGGTGATTGGTGCTCGGTGGCGCCGACGGTGGCGGCAGATGGTAGCTCGACTTGCTCGGGGACGACTTATGCGCCGGGCGGTACTTATAACTTGAATTACCAAGCTGGCGAAGAGAGCGTGGGGCTCTATGCGCTGTGGTTGATTAACCCGTACACTTGCACCAAGCGATATCGTTTGCAAGCCGCTAATGGCACTTATGGTGATTACACTACCGAGACGACCGAGCAAGTAAACTTCGGCTCTACCTGTACTTATACCAAGACCGTAACGGACTATAATAATAACACTGCCATGACGACGAGTGGAACGATGACATCAAGTGGCATTACACTAAGCCTAGACTTCCCGAGAAATACTTATACACTGACGGTAGATCGCAACACCACTTACATTGGTAGCGTCACTGGTGCTGGGACTTATCGTTGGGGTCAGGGCGTAGGTGTCTCGGCTACTGCGAGCTCGGGGAATAAGTTTACCGCTTGGAGCCAAACGGCAGGGACTGGGCAAGGTGGCACAACTAACTTTGCGGATTCTACAAGCAGTAGTACGACCTTTACGATGCCGAAGTCAAATGCGACGATTTATGCGGATGGGGAAGCAGATATACTTTATATGCAACAATGGACGGGCTGCTCTAGCATGACCATTGGTGATACCACTACCTTAGTAGACCGCCGTGACAGTAAAGAATACACTGTAGGTAGATTAAAAGACGGTAATTGTTGGCTCCTAGAAAACCTTCAATTAGAACTAGATACTGTAACCTTAGATAATCTAAAGGGCACTTCATCCGCACCAAACACCAATGCCACTGACACCTCTCTCACCTATCTCAAGAATGGTAGCGGCTCTAGCCCATACACTACGGCGGCAGTAGCCAATATTTCTAGCGGATTCACATCATATACTGCGGCTATGATTAACAAATCTTATGGTAGCTACAACATGAACTCCACTTGGAGTTATGGTAGTGGTAGCGGCAAACAAGGTATCTACTACAACTACTGTGCCGCCTCGGCAGGCAGTTACTGCTACGCTTCAGGTAGCGGTACTGGCAACGCTTCCCAAGATATCTGCCCCGCCGGCTGGCACATGCCTACAGGCGACACCGCAAAGGGTAGCTACTATTACCTATATAATAATACCACCGAAGGTTATAGCGCTAATGCAGCTAACTTTAAAAACGCCCTACGTGCGCCTCTCTCCGGCTTCTTCTACGGTAGCTCCGCGTTCAATCAGGGCTCGTTCGGTTACTTCTGGTCGTCTACGAGGGTCGATGGTTACGGTATGTACAGCCTCCTCGTAGATAGCTCTAACGTCAATCCGCAGCTTAACAACAATCGCTACCGCGGCTTCTCCGTGCGCTGTATTACTGATTAGTTGTTATCTAGGGGGCGGGCGCGCTGCCGGCGCGCCCGCCCCCTAGAGCGTACCGTGTCTATATTTATATATTCCGGCGCTCCGCGCTTCGCACCGACCTCTAATAAATGAAAAAAGTGTTTCCCCTCATCCTCGCCCCTAAGGGGCGAAAGGATGAGGGAGAAACACGGAAAGAATGAGAATGACCGTAAAAAAACAAGATAAATCAGAAAAAATGACACAACTGGATTTGTTCGAGATGATGGGACTTGAGCCTGTCGTCGCCGAAGGCGACGACAAAAAAATTCTAGCCAAAAAACCTGTGGAAAACTCTACAAAACGAACGAAAAAATTGAAAAAAGTGCATGAGTCAGCTACGCCACTAATGAAAACGGTGGCGTCAAGAACGATGGAGCAAAAAAATTTAGAGAAATCTTTCTCTCCGAAAGAGATTACGGAAATCAAGGGGATGGTTGAGGCAAGAGAAAAACCAGTCGCAGAAAAGGCCGAAGGTATTTCAAAGGAACAATATCGCAAGATTAAACGTCGTGCAAAGGAGCTAGAGCGCGGGAACCAATCAAAGGTGATAGTTTTTCCGTCTAAAGGTGCAGTTGGAGAGTGGTATAAAGTAGGCGATATATCGGCACTTTATTATGCCTATAGATTGGCGGATAGGATGGGGCGTAGCGCTAAGGTAGTGAAGGATAATGACCATTTTTCTAAAATGATACATATTTGTACTTTGGTGAATATGCCAAAGTTTATTGAACAGTTTAAGCTACTAGAAGGGATGGAGCCGGAAATTACAGAGGAGGGAATTTATATTTTTCCGATGAAGCGAGCGCTTTCGGAAGATGAAGTAGGAATGCTTAGGAGAACGGAAGAGACTCGGCGTGAACGGCTACACAATGTGTTGCGCCCTAAAGCGATGAGCCCAGAGGCATATCAAGCAATATTGATGGTGGCGCGGCAGATAGTGCCAAAGGCGAGAAAGTTAGATGGACTATACGCGCAAGCGATTGGTAGCAGAATGATTAAACATATTGAGCAAATGATGCAAGTGTATTTTATGTATACAGATGGCTTGGGAACGAAATGGGAATCGGGAGCGGAGCTAATGCGACTGTGTAATGCTTTAATTGCGGATGTAGCGATGCTGTCGGAAAACCGGGTTTGGGATTTTGTGGTGGCTACGCCGATTGGAGAGAATATAAATGCGATTAAGAATTTAGTCAAAAGAGATTTTGGACTTGATAAGAAGTCGAAAGAAAATAATTAAACGGAGAAAAAGAATGCAGGATGATTTGTTTGGAATTAAGAAAATGGCAACTGGAATTTTGGAGCCAGAGTATGTCAATGACCCCAAAAATTTGTTGCTACTAGAACTAGCGAGAATGGAAGAACTGACGCGCAAGGGTGGAAAACGAAAAACTTGTGATACGCATGGCTTTGAGATGAATTTGATAGAAAATTTGACAAGGCTAAGGGACGCGCTATGGGATTATGAATATTCGCCTACGCCAGGGACGGCACATATTGTTTGGAAGCCAGTACAGCGAGAAATATTTGCGGCACCGTATCAAGATAGAATAGTGCATACTTATGTGGTGCTGTCTGTGAATAAATGGTGGGATAAACGATTGTCGCCAAGGTCGTTTAGTTGTCGAGTGGGGAAGGGGACGCAAGCGGGTATTTTCCAGCTTTGGTCGGACATACGAGGTGCTTCGAGGAATTATTCGCGCATCGTATACATCATTAAGCTGGATATATTGGGATATTTTATGCATATTAGGCGCGATTTGTTGTATAAGAGAGTAATATGGGGGCTTGACCGGCAATTCGAAGGTAATCATAATAAACGTTATAAAATATTAAAGCATGCGATTTCTGAAATAATTTTTGACGATCCGGTGGATGGCGTAAAAATACAAGGTTCTTATGAAGATTGGCGGGGGTTGCCAGAGGATAAGAGTTTGTTCGTGCAACCACCAAATCAAGGAATGGTGATTGGCAATTTTACATCGCAATCTTTTTCGAATGTGTATCTGGACCTGCTGGATCGTTTTATCGTGAATGAACTAGGATACCATTATTACGGACGTTATGTGGATGATTTTTATATGGTAGTGACGGAAGATGAATTGCCAAAGGCTAAGCGGGATATTAAGGCGATTGGTGCGTTTTTGAATGGAATGGGGCTGACGCTTAATGCAAAGAAAACGCGGATCATCTCGTCGCGGCAGGGGGTGCCGTTTCTTGGCATGGTAGTGCGTGAAAATGCGATAATGCCGGGAGAACGAATTGAAAGAAATTTTGGCAGAGCGGCGTATGAAGTAGTGGCGGGAACTAAAGATGTCGAATCATTAGTGTCTTATCTTGGAATGTTGGTGCACTATGATGCGACGAAAGTTTGCGAGAAGATTTTTAGCCGAGTTGGGCTCGAATACAATTATTGAGGTATCGGGGCCCTCTCTTTGAAGCAACTTGGCCCCGATAGATGGGTAAACTGTTTTGACCTTTTGATTGAGGCAGGTGCGAAGCGCGGAGCGCCGGAATATATAAATATAGACACGGTACGCTCTAGGGGGCGGGCGCGCCGGCAGCGCGCCCGCCCCCTAGATAACAACTAATCAGTAATACAGCGCACGGAGAAGCCGTTGTTGCGATTGTTGTTATTCTGCGGATTGACGTTAGAGCTATCTACGTTGAGGTTGTACATATTGTTACCATCGTTCCTCGTAGACGACCAGAAGTTGCCGTTCGAGCCCTGATTGTTCGCGGAGCTATTGTAGAAGTTGCCGGAGAGAGGCGCACTAGCTTAGTACGGAAATTTCCGTCGAAGGCTAAAATGTCAAACCGTAGAAGGAGTATTTGAGAACCTTTGCGACCTTGGTCGAGAAAGGTGATATGAGACTCCATTCGTCGTGGAGTATACTCCTTGACCTCATATAAAAGGTACGAGCGACCAAATAAGCTGGTGGCTTCATTTGATGGCTACGCCAGTAACCTTGAGTTTATTATAGCACAGATTTGCGTGGGGTTGAAAGTTGTTGTTTGGTGCAAAAATGGGTGGTTGGAGCATGTGGGGGCATTGTTAATTACAAAATCCCAAAAGCTGCTTGACGTCAGGCATTAAATGCGTTATAATGTAGATAATGAAGGCGACCCGCTGCTGTAATGCAGATGGGCCAAGCCTTCATTTTTTTGGCTGCTTATAGCGCGCAAAGCCTTCTTGTTTTCGTAGGAGAACCGTAAGCTGTTAATCCTACAATTCATCGTCGAAAGCATACCGTCATTCATGCGTAGTAACTTTAAATAATGCCAAATCGCTACTTTAAATAATTACCCCTGTTATAGTGGTATCTCAACTTTAAATAATTACAAATCTTAACTTTAAATAATCTGCCTTTTATGGTAGAATAATTATAGGAGAATTTTATGATTAATACACCTACCCCTAAATTCGACTCTGAACTCACGAATGTCATTCTTGAACTAGAGCATCTCAAAAATCGTCCGCTCAAAAACACCACGAGTGAGAGTGTCTTTTTGCAGCTTAAAAGCCTGCTCCATGCAGTGGAGGCTGTTGCTTCTGCGCGCATTGAGGGTAACCATACCACGATCGCTTCGTATATTGAGAAGCGTGACGATAAAAGCTACAAGAATGACGAGCAGATTGTAGAGATCTCCAACTTGATTTCTGGTCTAGATTTTATCGACAAGTATGTAATGGACGAGCCTATTTCGGCCGACTTCATCAAAGAACTTCATCGGGTTGTGGTAGGCGGTCTGACTCATGAGGGCGATAAGCGTGCCGGCGCTTGGCGTGATGAACCTCGCTTTATCGCAAACGCAAAGCACCAGCTACCGGAACCATACGATGTTCCGGATCTTATGCGTGAACTGATAGACTATATAAATAGCGACGATGGCGAGCAGTACGATCTGCTCAAAATCGCAATCGCCAACCATCGTTTTGTTTGGATTCACCCATTTGGTAATGGCAATGGTCGCACCGACAGGCTGATGACCTACGCGCTCCTTTGCAAGAAAGGCTATATCGTACCGAATAAAATGCGTTTGTTTAATCCTACTGCTGTTTTTGCTGGTGATCGTAATAAATATTATGATATGCTGGCTCTCGCCGATGATTATAAAGACGAGCATATTTTGGAGTGGTGCGAATACTTCCTATCTGGTGTACGCGACGAGATTAAGAAGTCTGAATTACTTGCCGACGCAGAGTTCGTAAATAAGAAGATTCTACTTCCATCTGTGGATCGTATGGAAAAGGCCGGTATTATTTCTCGGTTAGAGAGCAATATTCTTGGCCGTGCCATTCGTTTAAGCACGATTAAGGCGAGCGATATCAAGGATCTTTGGGGACGCGAAGTCACTTCTGTTGCTACTTCCCAACAGCTTAAGAAGCTTCGTGATCGTAACCTCATCAAGCCGACTCATGAAGGCGGTCGCGAATATGAGATTAGCTTCGAGAACAGCGAACTAACGCGCGTTACTTTGGAACAAATGGATCTTGCCGGATTACTCCCGATCAGAGTAGATCGTTAAAAATAAGGTGGCTGGAGTTGTTGTTTGGTGCAGAAATGGGTGGTAAAAAGTTGTCGTTTGGTGCAGAAATGTGGTATAATAGATGTAGGTGAGTGAATCATCGCGGGTCGGTAGCTCAGCTGGTTAGAGCACGGGCCTTTTAAGCCCGGTGTCGAGGGTTCGAGCCCCTCCCGACTCACCAAGTTTACGAGAGAAAACAAAACTTGTTTTGTTTTCCGAGTAAACGCAGGTGAGTACAATTTCGCGAAGCGAAATTGGTCTCACCACTGTCGTGGATGTGTGGGCGGTTAGCTCAGTTGGCTAGAGCGCGTCTTTGACGTAGACGAGGTCAGAGG
>CAZXEG010000013.1:0-18134 GCA_964639835.1 uncultured Candidatus Saccharibacteria bacterium
TATAGGTTATAGAACTCCTGCCGAAATGTTGCAAAGGTTGTGAAAGTTGTATGTATTTACCCCTATTGCTAGGTGGGGGCAAGCGTGGTATAATGAGGCTATGAGATTTTCGAAAACGTTTGTGAAGACTTTGAAGTCGGCGCCGAAGGACGAAACGGCGCAAAATGGGGCTTTGCTCACGCGAGCGGGGTATGTACATAAAGAGATGGCGGGGGTGTATGACTATCTACCGCTGGGGCTTTTAGTACTGGAGAAAATTAAGGGGGTTATTCGCGAGGAGCTGAATGCTCTGGGGTGCGAAGAAGTACTAATGTCCACTCTGCAGGCGCCGGAGCCGTGGGAGAAGACCGGGCGGTTTTCTGATCAGGAGGTGGATATTTGGTTCAAGACGGAGCTGTCCTCTGGTGGGGAGTTGGGGCTTGCGCCGACACATGAGGAGCCGGTGGTTTCGATGATGAAGTCATACGTACATAGCTACAAGGACTTGCCACAGTATGTTTATCAATTCCAGACGAAGTTTCGGAATGAGCTTCGGGCGAAATCGGGCATCATGCGGGGGCGGGAGTTTTTGATGAAGGACCTGTATTCGTTCCATACGAGCGAGGAGGATTTGGACCGGTTTTATGCGGAGGTCGAGGGGGCGTATGCGCGGATTTTTGAACGGCTGGGGCTGGGCGGATGTACTTATGAAACGTTTGCAAGTGGCGGGATTTTTTCGAAATATTCGCACGAGTACCAGACGGTTTTGCCAGTGGGGGAGGACACTATATATTATAACAGTGACCGCTCGCTGGTGTTTAATAAGGAAGTATTTAACGACGAAGTGCTTTCGGAGTTTGGCGTGACGAAGGAGGAGTTTACCGAGACGCGGGGGGCGGAGGTGGGCAACATCTTTAAGTTGAAGTTTAAGTACTCGGAGCCACTCGGGCTGAAGTTCACCGATGCGAACAATAACGAGCAGACGGTGTACATGGGGTGCTATGGCATTGGCGTGTCGCGGGTGATGGGGGTGATTGCGGAGCTTCTCTGCGATGAGAAGGGGCTAGTGTGGCCCGAGGCAGTGGCGCCATTTAAGTGCTATTTGATTGGGATCGGCGAGGCTGGGATAGCGAAAGCAGAGGAGCTTTACCGTGGGCACGAGCAGGAGATTTTGCTAGACGACCGCGAGGCGCGGCCGGGGGAGAAGTTTGCGGATGCGGAGCTGATGGGGATACCTTACCGCGTGGTAATATCGGACAAGACTTTAGTAAACGGCGAGGCGGAAGTGACGACGCGAGCGACGAATGAGACCAAAATGGTAAAACTAGTTGACTTGGAAGCGATTTTGCGGTAAAGTATAGTAGTATATAGTGGGAGCTAAAGATGATTAAGAAAAATATTAGTTTAACTGCGGAGGGGAAAAAGGAGCTCGAGCAGGAACTGGCGGATTTGATTGCGAATCGTCCGGTGGTGGCAGAGCGGATTGCGACGGCGCGGGCGTTCGGGGATTTGTCAGAGAACGAAGAGTACAGCTCGGCGCGGAACGAACAGAAGCTGGCGGAGAACCGGATTTTGGAGATTCAGGAGATTTTGAAGGGAGCGAAGGTAATTCGGGGTGGCAGTAAAAGCACGGTGTCTTTGGGATGCACGGTGGAGCTTGATATGGGCGGACGCAAGGTGGAGTATACCTTGGTCGGGCCGACCGAAGCGAACCCGCTTGAAGGGAAGATTTCGAACGAATCGCCGATTGGGAAGGTGATTTTTGGAAAGAAGGCGGGGGATAGTGTAGAGTTTAACGGCAAGAAGGTGAAGATTCTGGAAATAAAATAACCCCTTTTGACGGGGTATATATCTCCATTATAGCATACTTTGCTTATTTTGTCAAGATGTGGTAAAATGGGGATATGATTTTAGACGATTATCGCAACGAAAGACTGAGAAAACTAGAGGAGCTGAGGGCGCGCGGAATTGACCCGTACCCGGCGCGGACGGGGAGAGATACGCAGATTTTTGACGTGGTGGCGAATTTTGACGAGAAACAGGGGCAGGAAGTGTGCGTGGCGGGGCGAATCGTGGCGATTCGGTCGTTTGGAAAGTTGGTGTTTTTGAAGTTGCGCGACCTGAGTGGGGAAGTGCAGATTTTTATGCGAGTAGTGGACGAGGCGGCGCCGAAAGGGATGCTGGGGGCAAAAGATGTGAAGCTACTCGATACGGGCGACTTTATAGAGGCGCGCGGAGTGGTAGAGAAGACCAAGACGGGGGAGATTTCGGTATTCGCGGATTTTGTGCGGGTACTAACAAAGACTTTGCGGCCATTGCCGGAGCAGTTTACGAACAAAGAAGAGCGGTATCGCCGGCGGTACGTGGACATGAATGTGAATCCGGAGGTGCGGGAGCGGCTGGTCAGGCGATCGAAATTCTGGCAGGCGACGCGGGAGTTTATGAACCAGCATGGGTTTATTGAGATTAACATCCCGGTGCTCGAACACACGACGGGCGGAGCGGATGCGACGCCGTTTGTGACGCATATGGATGCTTTGAACGAAGATTTTTACCTGAGAATTTCGCATGAGCTGCCCCTCAAGCGACTACTTGGGGGTGGGTTTGAGAAGGTTTACGACATTGGACCGAGGTTCCGGAACGAGGGGATGGATGATGAGCATTTGCCAGAGCATATCGCCTTTGAGGCTTATGCAGCGTACCAAGATTACGAGGAGGGGATGAAGTTTTATGAAGAAATGATGAAGTACGTGTGCCAAAAGACGTGGGGGACGCTTAAGTTTAAGGTGGGTGGGTTTGAAATCGACCTTGACTCTCAGTGGCCGCGAGTGAAGTATGCAGATCTTCTCCGCGAGAAATTTGGGGTGGATGTATTCTCGCCGGACCGCGAGCAGCTCGTGCAGATTTTGCTTGAGAACTGGGACGCGAAGGACATGACGCGGGAGGAGCTCACGCGGAAGCTCGAAAACACCACTACGCCGCACCTAATTGACGACGTGTGGAAGCTGATTCGCAAGACTTCGGCAGGGCCGTACTGGGTGATCGAGGAGCCTTTATCGCTCTCGCCACTTGCAAAGAAGTCGGCGGAGAATCCGCTGGTGACGGAGAGGTTTCATCCGGTGATTGCGGGGACGGAGATGGGGAATGGATTTTCGGAATTGAATGATCCCTTAGACCAGCTAGAGAGGTTCCGCGAGCAACAGGCGGCGCGGGATGCTGGCGATGAAGAGGCGCAGATGCTCGACATGGACTTCGTGGAGATGCTGGAATACGGGATGCCACCCGCATGCGGGTGGGGGAATTCGGAGCGGAATTTCTGGTTGCTCGAGGGAGTGTCGGGGCGCGAGGCGGTGCCTTTCCCGCTGATTAAACGTTAATGAATGGGGGAGTCATGCAGAAGTTTGAGCTAGTGTCAAAATACCAGCCGACCGGCGACCAGCCGGAGGCGATTAGGCAATTAGTGCAGGGAGTGGAGAGTGGCATGCACGAGCAGACGTTGCTTGGCGTGACGGGGTCGGGGAAGACTTTTACGATGGCAAATATCATCGCAAAAACTCAGCGGCCGACGTTGATTTTGGCGCACAATAAAACTTTGGCGGCGCAATTATTCTCGGAGTTTCGGGAGTTTTTCCCGAAAAACGAGGTGCATTATTTTGTGTCGTATTTTGACTACTACCAGCCGGAAGCTTATATCGCATCGACGGATACTTACATCGAGAAAGATTCGATGATTAACGATGAGATCGACCGGCTGAGGCACGGGGCGACGGAGGCGCTGCTCACGCGCCGGGATGTGATTGTGGTGGCGAGTGTGTCATGTATCTATGGTATTGGCTCGCCTGAGAACTACCTCAAGATGTCATTGCCACTGTGGCGTGATGACGCTAGCTGGGTGACGGGTGAGTCTTCCTCGGAAACGCTCCCTCGCGCCCGTCTTCACGGGGCTCGGTCGCTCATGGTGAGCCCTGCAGGGCTCACGAGTTCCTCGGAAGACTCACCCGCCACCCGACCAAACCAGACTGCTACCCAGCCGAGACCAACAAGATTCACGAACTCCTCGGAAGACCCACCTGTCACCCAGCTCTTCTTCATCCGTCAACTAGTGGAGATGCAGTATCATCGGAATGATTTGGCGTTTGAGCGGGGGAATTTCCGAGTGATGGGAGATACGGTGGATTTATTCCCGGCAAATGGGGAGTTTGCGTATCGGTTTGAGTTTGAGTTTGATACGCTTGTGGATGTAAAAATCGTGGACCCCTTGACCTTTGAGGTGCGGGAGAAGCCGGAACATGTGCATATCTTTCCGAATACCCACTACGCGACGCCGAAAGAGCAGCTTGAAAGGGCGCTCGGGCTAATTCGGGCGGAGTTTGACGAGAGGCTGGCATATTTTAAGGAGCACAAGAAGTTTCTCGAGGCGGAGAGGCTGTCACAACGGACGAAATACGACCTTGAGATGTTGGAAAGCACTGGGTTTGTGAAAGGAATCGAGAATTATTCCCGGCATCTTGAAGGGCGGAAGGCGGGCGAGCCACCGCATACTTTGCTAGACTTTTTCCCGGAGGATTATCTTTTGATTGTGGATGAGTCACATATGACCCTACCACAAGTGCGCGGGATGTACAACGGCGACCATGCGCGGAAGCTAAATTTGGTGGACTATGGGTTTCGGTTGCCTAGTGCGCTCGATAATCGGCCTTTGACCTACGGGGAATTTCAGAAGCGAATTAATCAAGCGATTTACGTGTCGGCGACGCCGGGCGAGTATGAGCTCGAGGTGTCGGGAAAGCCAGCCGAGCAGGTGATCCGCCCGACGGGGCTACTTGACCCGGAGATTGAGGTGCGGAGCTCGGATGGGCAGATCGACAACTTGATGGAGGAAATCGACCGGCGGATTGCGAAGGGACAACGGACTCTAGTGACGACTCTCACTAAGCGGATGGCGGAAGATTTGACTGATCATTTGAAAGAGCGGGGGGTGAAGACCGCGTACATTCACTCCGACATTGATACGCTGGAGCGCGGGGACATTTTGCGGGATTTGCGCGAGGGGGTATACGACGTACTGGTGGGGATTAATCTGCTTCGCGAGGGGTTGGACCTGCCGGAGGTGTCGCTCGTAGCAATTTTGGATGCAGACAAAGAAGGATTCCTCAGGAGTGAGTCGGCGCTGATTCAGACGATTGGGCGAGCGGCGCGGCACGTCGAGGGGAAGGTGATTATGTACGCGAATTTAATCACCGAGAGTATGGAGCGGGCGATTTCGGAAACTAACCGGCGGCGTGAAATTCAGAAGGCTTACAATTCAGAACATGGCATCACGCCGACGTCGATTGTGAAGGAAGTGTCGGCGGGGCTACGCGCGATTATTCCGGAAAAGGAAGTTGTAAACAAGCTGGATGTTCGCAAAGTGCCGAAGGATGAATTGCCGGCGCTGGTGAAATCTTTGCAATCGGAAATGCAATTAGCTGCCGCGAACCTTGATTTTGAGCACGCGGCGGCACTCCGAGATGAAATTGAGAAAATCAAAGAGTTTATGAATTCGTAAATTCTTGGATTTTTTGCTTGTTTTTTGGAATTGTATGATATAATATAAGCATGAGTGGAGTGGGCATAGAAAAAATCGACTACATCAAAAATCGAATCCGCGCCTGTGATTATATTTCGGTGGCGGAATTATTCTTGGCGGACAACTTTTTGCTGACGCGGGAGCTCTGTCACGATGACATCAAACCGCGGCTATTAGGCCATTGGGGCACTTGTCACGGGATTAACGTGGCGTATGCCAACTTGAAAGCGTTTTTTGGCAATGATCCGAATTTTAGTTTTGTGCTGGGACCGGGGCATGGGTTTCCGGCGCTAAATGCGAATTTGTTTGTTGATGGCGATCTAGAGAAGGTTGACCCGAAGGCCAGTGCTAATGCGGACGGTCTAGCGTATGTTTGCCGGAGCTTTTCGTGGCCGGATGGGTTTCCATCGCATGCTAGCCCTGCTACGCCAGGCGTAATTAATGAAGGTGGGGAACTGGGTTATGCGCTAGCAAACGCCTACGGCGTGGCACTCGGGCATCCGGAGAAGACCTTGGCGGTGCTAATTGGAGATGGTGAGCTAGAAACCGCGACTGCGCTGGCGTCGCTGAATTTGCGCTCTCTACTGGCTAGCCCCAAAAACGGGCGAGTGATGCCGATCTTACACCTTAACGGCTACAAGATTTCGGCGCCGTCGGTGTACGCTCGGCGAAGCGAACGGGAGCTGAACGAGCTGGTGCGAGGGTTCGGGTTTACGCCGGTGATGATAAACGGAGATGAGCCGGAAGCGTTCCAGGAAGCGTTAATGAAAAAGGTTGCGCATCCGTTCTACATTTTGAAGACCGAGAAAGGCGCAGGCGGACCAAACCGGGGGCATTTGGCGCATCAAATTCCGCTGAAGCATCCGATTAACGACGAGAAGGAACTAAAGACGCTCGAAGAATGGTTGAAGAGTTATAAGTTCAGCGAACTATTTGACGAGGAGAAAGGATTTACACTATGATAGAACGCGTGGAGATACCCGGAGCGGAGTCGTACTCGCCGGCGAAGCGAGTGGGTGAACTTTTGGCAGAACGTTTGCAAGGCGACCCGCGATTTTATTTCTTTTCACCGGATGAAACAACTTCGAACCGATTTGATGCAGTATTTGAGGTATCGAAGCGGGCGTGGGGGGATTTGGCAGTTAAAAACAGCGATTTGCCGTCTGGACCAGAGGGTAGAATCGTGGAGCTACTGTCCGAAAATGCGCTGTTTTCGGTGATGACGGGGCATTTGATGAACGGCGAGCAGGCAATGATGGGGAGCTACGAAGCATTTTACCCGATTATCACTGCGCAAATTTTGCAACATCTGAAGTTTATAAAGCAGTCACGCGAGGTTTCGTGGCGAAAATCTCTGCCGGCGGTAAATCTGCTATCCACTTCGACCTGCTGGCGACAAGACCATAATGGGTTTACGCATCAGTCGCCGGCGCTGATTTCGACGTTACTCACTTTGCCGACGAATTTGTGCAACTGTCTGTTTCCGGTGGACGACGTGGCGGCGGAGGAGGCATTCAACTTCATGCTGGAATCGCGAGATGTTGTAAATCTTACAACATTTAATAAAGTGGCTGTGCCACGCTATATCGATACGAACCATGCCAAATTCCAGTATGAGAACGGCGGGGCGTCGCTTTATCAATTTGCTTCGGATGAGGAGCCGGATTTTGTGTTTACGGCGGCTGGCGATATTCAAACGCGCGAGGCGCTTGAAGCGATGAAGATCCTGCGGAACGATTTGCCGGGTCTAAAGCTAAGGTTTGTTGGCATCAATGCGCTCTCGTACCGGGCGATTGGCACAACCAAGAACAAGTTGTCGCGAGAGAAATTCGTCGAGTTATTTACGGTTGATAAACCGATTATTGCGAACTTTCACGGTTACCCAGAAACACTAAGGACTATTTTAGAGAATTACACTTTACCGGGGAGGATTCGCGTGCATGGGTTTAATGAGGAAGGTTCGACTACGACGCCATTTGAGATGCTACGCAAAAATGCTGCGTCGCGCTATGATCTAGCGATAGATGTAGCCAAAGTGCTGGGGCGCAAAAAGCTAGCCGAAAAGTACCGCGATATATTGATTGAGGCTCATTCTACGGCTGTAAAATTTGGCGAAGACATCATAAAATAAGTGGACTTTTCTTGAAAGAAAAGTCCAACAAAAGAACTTAGTATGAAATCAAAGTCAGGCACATGTCAGTAGAGTGGACTTTTCTTGAAAGAAAAGTCCAGCAAAAGAACTTAGTATGAAATCAAAGTCAGGCGCATGTCCTGACTTTGATTTTGATTATTATAGGAATATATGGTATTATATATAGTATTATGGATATAGTTATACTAATTGTTGCATTAATGGTCCTGGTCGAAACTTCAGTTTTGACATTTCGGAAGGTGAAGCCGGGGAGGAGTGGGAGGCGGAAGGTTTATGTGGATACGTCGGCACTGATTGACGGGAGGATTTTGAATGTGGCAAGAACTGGGTTTATTGACGGGGATTTGATTATTTTGAAAAGCGTACTTCTCGAGCTACAATTGATTGCAGATAGCAAGGATTCGGAAAAGCGCACTCGGGCGCGAGCGGGGCTGGATGTAGTTTCCGAGCTTGAGCGGGTGGTGGAAGTAAACGTGGAAGTGGTGGATGACACCGGTGGGCTAAAAAAGGTGGATGAAGAACTTTTGAAATATGCACGAGAAAACCGTGGCGCGATTTTGACGATAGATTACAATTTAATTAAAGTGGCAGAGGCCGAAAAGATCCAGACGCTCAATATGAACGACCTTGCGCTGGCGATGCGCAACGAGTTCTTGCCGGGCGAGAAAATTAAGCTGAAGATCCTCGAGAAAGGTTCAAACCGCGGGCAGGGCGTGGGGCACCTGAGCGACGGGACAATGGTGGTGGTGGACAATGCGTCAAGATTGGTGGGGCGCGAAGTAATGGTAGAATTTGTGAAATTCTTTGAAACTGCCGCCGGAAAAATGATCTTTGCGAGAATCGCCAACAAGAATCGTCGCCAAAGGCAATAAGCAGTCTAGGTGTTTTTCTTCGACGAGGAGGACGACGTGGAGCTGGACGTCTCCTTAGGAGTGAGGGTGAGCTCTGCGGAGGTACTGTAGCCGGCGGAGTCGGTGATGGTGAACTTGATGTTGCTTTCGGTGCCGCTGGTGGTGTAGCCGGAAATCAGGCCGTTCGCACCAAGGCTAATGCCAGACTTTTCGACGCCATCGACGTACAGGGTATAGCCAGAAATGTCGTTGGTACCCTTCTTGATAGTGGCGATGATCTTAGCGCCAACGCCATTAGTTCCGCCACTAGTGGAGAGCGCCACGGTAGGCGGCGTGTAGCTACAAGTATCGGTGACCTCGCGGTTGTAGCCCTCTGGGATGTCGTAAGTGTCTTCGCCAGTCATTGGATCGGTCACCTTGGTGACTTCGATTTGGATTTTGAAGGCTTCTGGGGTACAATCGGTTGCAAGCAGGCCGTTGTATTTATTGAAGGTGAGAGTTTCTTTGGTGATGCCGGAGTTTTTGTTGACGTTAAACCAGCTAGGCCAGATGTCCGTTTTGCCGTTGACGGTGAGAGTTTGGATGCCGGCTGGGCGCGTAGGCTGGTCGCCGGAGTGCCATTTGCCTTCTGGTTCGTAGACTTCCTTATGGACACGCTCCATGTAGGTGCCGACGACGGTACGCGGGACTAGGTTAGAGTTTGACGAAAGGCCAGAACCATCGTGGTTGCCGTTCCAAACGAAGGTAGAGAGAGCGGTAGAGTAACTTTCGATCAAGGAGTCCTTGGTGACGGCGGAGTTAGAAGTAGTAGTGGTACCGGTCTTGGTGGCAGTCCAAACGCCTGGAACGACGTAGCCAAAGCTCTGCGAGCCACCGGCAGCGTAGATATTGAAGCGAGCGCCACCATCCGCCAAGATGTCGGAAATCATGTAGGCAACTTGCTCGTCGACTACGCGAGTGGCGGGAGAATCGGTCCATGACTCGACGACATCGCCAGAGGAGTTCTTGACTTCGAGAACGTAGGAAACGTCCTTGTAAGAACCGCCACGTGCGATGGAAGCGTAAGCGTTGGCATGCTCGACCATGCGGACGCCACAACCAGAGCCAATGGCGATGGAAAGGCCGTAACCTTCGCGGTCTTTACAGTAGCTGACATCACCAAGTGCATGAGCAATCTCGAGCGAGTTATCAATGCCGTTGATATAGAGAGCCTTGACCGCCGCGATGTTGAGCGAGTGGCCAAGCGAGAAGCGAATAGTGACGTTGCCGTAGAAAGTACCGGTGGCGTTGGTCAGCGAACAACTACCGGAATAGCCAGCACAGTATAGTTTATTGATGTTTTCGTCGCGCAAGATAGAGCCTGGGCCGTAATTGACGCCTTGGCGTTGCATGAAGAGCGGGGAATAGTCGAGAATCGGCTTGATCGAAGAGCCTGGCTCGATCAGGGAATCGGTGGTAACATTTAGCTCGCCGTAACCGGTTTTGAAAAAGTCGACTGAGCCGACCATGGCAATAACCTGGGAGGTTTCGACGTCGATAGAAACCATGGCGATGTTGTCACTGCGGTTGGCAGAATAAGCCTTTTCGGCGCCAGCAGCGACGGCGTCCTCGGCGATTTGTTGGGCGCGATAATCTAGCGTGGTGGTAATGGTCCAGCCACCGGCACGCATGGTAGAAATGCCGTATTTATCCTCGAGCTGCTGACGGACTTCGAGCACGAAGTGCGGTGCAAGCATATCGGAATATTGGCTTGACTCCGGCTGGATGCGGTCCAAAATGGCGACTTCCTTAGCAGCGTTGGCCTCTTCCTGGGTGATATAGCCCATCTCGGCCATGACGTCTAATGTGTAGTGCTGACGCCAGAGGAGTTGCTCGTGGCCGTATTCGTTGTAAGGGTTAAAGACGCCGGGGTTGTTTGGAATCGAAGCTAGGAGGGCGGACTCGGCGAGGTCAAGATCCTTGGCGGACTTACCGAAATAAGTACGGGCGGCTGACTCGACACCATTACGCCGACCACCGTAAGGCGACTGGTTGAGGTACATGGTGATGATCTGCTCCTTGTCGTACATACGCTCAAGCTCGATAGCGAGAATAAGCTCTTTGATCTTGCGGGTGAGACCGCCACGGTTTTCACTAGCGGCTTCGTCGGCAAAATAAACTTGTTTGATAAGTTGCTGGGTAAGGGTGGAACCACCCTGTACGCCATGTCCGCCAAGAGTAGAGAAGACGGCGCGGATCAGCGCGCCGAAGTCGACGCCGATGTGGCTGTAAAAATTACGATCCTCGATAGCAACAGTGGCCTGGTACATGTACGGGGAGATCTCGGAGCCGTCCACCACTAGGCGGTAATTCTCATTGCCGGTGTCCTTCCAAAGCACGGTGCCATTGCGGTCGAGATAAGTATTGACGGTCTCCGAAATGGTCATTTCATCGAGACGGATTTCGTCGAGATCTTTCTTGTAGTAGAGAAACAACCCGCCGATTACGATAATCATTAATAGTGCAATGATGCCAATAACCTTCAAAATAGTCTTCTGGCCACGCCAAGAAAACCACCATTTAAACACGCGCTTGGGATGCAACCTGGCAAAGAAACGCTTGACCGGCTCTTTGGGGAGGGTCGCGAGATCTTCGGCGCGCCGACGGGCGGCGGCGTCTTTTTTGGCCTTGCGCTTAGCGCTGTAATTAGCATAAAGTTTAATATTACGCTTAGATTTATTTGGTTTCTTTTTCGCAGTTTTTTCAACCATACATATATTATAACACGTGCTATAATAAATATATATGAAAAAATTTAAATTTAAGTCAGTCGTGCAACTTGCCAATGCAAAACTCTCAGTTAAATCGGCGGCGATAGTACTGGCGTCCTCTACTTTGGTATCGGCACTTTTGGGCCTATTCCGAGACCGACTTTTGAACTCGTATTATTTGGGTACTTACCCGACGGGGATTGATGCTTATACGGCGGCGTTTACGATTCCGGATTTTATGTTTTTCATCCTGACGAGCGGGGCGCTGGCGGTGTCGTTTATTCCGGTATTTAACCAGCGGTTAATGACCGGGAATAAAAAATCGGCGTGGGAGCTGTCGTCATCGCTTTTGAATTTGTTGGCGATTTTGACTTTGATTACGTCGATTTTGATTATGGTTTTTGCGGATCCGCTGATTCGGTATGTGGTGTCGCCGGGGCTGGATGAGAGCGGGATGATTCTCGCGATTAATATGACGCGAGTGATTGCGGTGAACCCGTTTCTGTTTTCGATTGCGACGGTTTTGATGTCTATGCAGCAGGCGGTGGGGCGGTTTGTGTTTTATGCGATTGCGCCGACTATATATAATATAGGTATTATCATCGGTATCACTTGCTTTACGGGCGGGATTAATCTGTTTGGTGTGCAGGTGTTTGAGGGGGGAATTATGGGGGTGGCGCTCGGGGTGATTCTTGGGGCGATTATGCAGCTGATTGTGGCGCTGATTGGGCTGTTTGGGCTAGGGTTTGACTACGAGTTTAAGATTAGCTGGAAAAATCAGGGGTTCCGAACGATTCTGAAGTTGTTGCCGCCACGTTCTTTGGATCAGGGGATGGACTACGTGAATTCGATTGTGTCGACGAACCTGTCGTCGCGGATGGGTGCGGGGGCGGTGCGGTCGTTTGACCAGGCGACGTCGCTTCATACGATGCCGGTGAATTTGATTGGCGTGGCGATTGCGACGGCGTTTTTCCCGAAGCTGACCGAGGAAATCGGGACAGGAAATAAACGCGACTTTTACAATACATTTCGGCGGGCGCTGAGGATGATTATTTGGATCTCGCTTCCGGTGGCGATTGTGGCGTTTTTTGGGCGAGGGTACGTGGTGTCGTTTATCTCGAACATCGGGAACAACGATAGCAATAGCATGATGGCGTCGATTTTGGGGACTTTGTGCGTGGCGATTTTTGCGCGGAGTGTGTTTCATATCGCATCGCGAGGGTTCTATGCGTATCAAGATACGCGGACACCGTTTATCGTGTCGATTGTGGCGGTAGGGCTGACGGTGGGGCTGTCGGTGCTGGCGTTTTTTTGGGACTGGGGCGTGGACGG
This sequence comes from uncultured Candidatus Saccharibacteria bacterium, assembly GCA_964639835.1. GTDB lineage: Bacteria > Patescibacteriota > Saccharimonadia > Saccharimonadales > Saccharimonadaceae > Nanosyncoccus. Next base: position 12,634 of record CAZXEG010000013.1, read on the forward strand.
GCTAGGTATCGCTCAGTCGGTGGGGGCGCTGGTGGAAATTATTATACTGCTAGCAATTTTGCAGCGGAAGTCTAAGGGCTCGATTCTAGACCGGGAGTTCTTCCGGGCGTTCTTTAGGATGCTGATTGCGACGTTGATTACGGGGTGCGTGGCGTTTTCGATGGCGAAGTTTGTACCGCTCACGATTGAGGATACGTCGCTTGTGATTACGATTCCGAAGTTTTTGCTGATTACCGGAGTGTCGATGGTGGCCTACGTAGTGGCGAGTTACTTCCTAAATCTGGAGGAAGTAGAGCCGGTTTTGCGGAAGTTGAAACAAATCTTGTTTAGAAATGTAAAATAACCAATGGAAAATCAGGCGCATGTCCTGATTTTTGCTTTGATTATAATAGGAAATGTAGTATAATGATACTATGGAAGTAGAGAAGGAAACAGTGCTACATCTTGCGGAGTTGTCTAATTTCTCGGTGTCAGAGGAGGAAGTTTCAAGCCTGCAGAAGGATTTGAGCGGGATTGTGAAGTACATTTCACAGCTGGATGAGCTAGATACGGAGGGGGTGGAGCCGACGTACCAGGTGTTTGAAATGGAGAACGTGTGGCGAGAGGACGAGATTTTGGAGCAAGATGCGACGCGCGAGGAGCTACTGGCGCTGACGCGCGAGGCGAAAGATAACCAAATTAAGGTGCCAAAGGTGTTATAATGCGAGAATTACCGGAAAAACTAACCGCGCTCCTTTGGCGCGAGAACAGGGGTAAAAATGAAGACTGCGAATAAAACTGTGACCGCGGTGCGGCTGGTAAAAGATGCGCTCGCGAAGGCGCGGGAGTTTGCTGATTATAATATATTCACGTTTATTGATGAGGAGGGGGCTTTGGCGCGGGCGAAGGAAATTGACGCACGAATTGCGCGGGGCGAGTCGGTAGGGCGGCTGGCAGGAGTGCCGTATGCGCTGAAGGATAACTTCTTGTCGCCCAGGGGCGAGACGACGGCGTCGGCGCATATTTTGCAGGGATTTGTGTCGCCGGTGACGGCGACGGCGGTAGCAAAACTCGAGGCGGAGGGGGCGATCATGATTGGGCGGACGAATTTGGATGCGTTTGCGCACGGGTCGTCGACAGAAAACTCGTACTTTGGGCCGACTCTGAATGCTTACGACCGTGAGCGGGTGGCTGGGGGGTCTTCGGGCGGGTCAGCGGTGGCAGTGGCGCTTGATATTGTAGAGTTTGCGACGGGTACGGACACGGGTGGGTCGATTCGGCAACCGGCATCGTTTAATGGCGTGTATGGACTCAAGCCGACTTATGGGTGCGTGTCGCGGTATGGAGTGGTGGCGATGGCGTCGTCGACGGATTGTGTCGGATTCTTCACCAAGAGTCCTGAGGATATGGATCTTTTGATGTCGATTGCCGCTGGGCAGGATTCGAAAGACATGACTACCTTGCCTGATTACTATAGTGAGGAGGGCGCAGAAAAAGCTGTTTCGGGGCCGCGTCCGGCCGGCCCGTCGCCACGGGCGGCCGGCGCTAATCCTCGCGCTGCCGCGCTCCGGAATGCCCCGAAACAGCATTTTTCTGTGCCTTACACCGTAGGGATCGTCAAGGAGTTTGACAACGAGTCAGTGGATGCGGAGATTCGGGGGGCGCTGAAGCGGAAATGTGAGCTTCTAGCGTCGCGGGGGCATAAGGTGGTGAAAGTGTCGATGCCGGCGCTGAAGTATGCGCTGGCGGCGTATTATATTATCGTGCCGGCAGAGGTGGCGTCGAATTTGTCGCGGTATGATGGAGTGCGGTATGGGTTTCGGTCGGAGAAATCGGCGGGGCTAGATGAGCTTTATGCTAATACGCGCGATGAGGGGTTTATGCCGGAGAATAAGCGGCGGATTATGATTGGGAATTTTGTGTTGTCTTCTGGGTTTTATGATGCGTATTTCTTGAAGGCTGCGAAGGCGCGGACGCTAATTTGCCAGGAGTACGAGAAGGCGTTTTCTTCGTGCGATGTCTTGTTGACGCCAGTATCGCCGAGCCCGGCATTCAAGCTAGGCGAAAAGGTGGACGACCCGGTGGCGATGTATCTTGAGGATTTGATGAGTGTGCCTTTGAACCTGGCCGGGGTGCCGGGGCTGGCAGTGCCGGCGGGCGAGACTAGTACTGGGCTACCAGTGGGACTGCAATTGGTTGGCCCGAGGCGAAGTGACAAGGCACTGATTGAATTTGCGAAGGAGTTAGAAGAAAATGAGTAATACTTCTATTATATCACAGATTAGCTATTTTGTCAAGTTTTACTCTGGGGAGGGGCGGTGATGGATGGTGGTGTAGTGCCGTTTGTGATTGCAATTTTGATTGTGGCGGTAATGGTTTTTGTGGCGATTCTACTGACCGGGAAGCGCAAATATCACTTTAACGTCGAGGCGTATCAGACGCGGTTTCTCGCGATTGAAAATAAGCTGAACCGCGAGAATACGGCGACGTTTGTGGTGGCGGTGATTGACGGGGATAAGCTGCTCGACAAGGCGATGGTGGAGATGGGAGTGCCGGGCAAAACGATGGGGGAGCGACTGAAGCGAGTGGGGGATAAATTTAGTGATTTGAACGCAGTGTGGCGGGCGCATAAGCTACGCAATGCTTTGGCGCACGAAGATTTGGAGATTTCGTACAAGCAAGCGGCGGGGGCGGTGGCCATATATAAACAAGCATTAAAGGACCTAGGAGCAATATGAGCTGCTATTTGAACGCTCCGCTTCGTCTGGAGATGCGCTACTCGCTCGCCGTACGACTAAGTACGACTCGCTCCGTTGCTCCTCCATCCTCGCGGAGCATTTCAAATAGCAACTCATACATAAAAGGAGAGAAATTATGAAGTATCAACCGACAATTGGGATTGAGTGCCACGTGCAGCTACGGACGAAGACGAAGCTGTTTTCGGAGGTGGACAATGATGCACGGGGCAAGGAGCCGAATGCGTGTGTGTCGCCGGTGGATTATGCGCTGCCGGGGATGTTGCCGAGGCTAAATGGCGAGGCGGTGAGGCTGTGTATTTTGGCGGGGCGGGCGATGAATTGCGAGATTAACAAGTTTTCGCGGTTTGACCGGAAGCACTATTTCTACCCGGATTCGCCGAAGGGATACCAGATTACGCAGTTTTACCATCCGATTATCGGGGCTGGGTGGGTGGAGCTACCGTCGGGGGGCCGGGTGCGGATTAATCATGCGCATCTTGAGGGGGATGCAGGGAAGCTGACGCATTTCGAGGGGTATTCGCTGGTGGATTTGAACCGGGTGGATACGCCTTTGATTGAGATTGTGAGCGAGCCGGACATTCACTCGGCCGCAGAGGCGCGAGATTATTGCAAGGAGCTTTGGCGGCTGATGTGTTATGCGGGGGTGACTTACGGGGATCTTTATAATGGAAATATGCGGTTTGATGTGAATACGTCGCTGGCGCCGGAGGGTTCGAAGGAGCTCGGGACGCGGACGGAAGTTAAGAATCTGAATTCGTTTCGGAGTGTGGAACGAGCGGTGGAGTATGAGATTGCTCGGCAGGCGAAGCTACTGGATGCGGGCGAGCGGGTGATTCAGGAGACCTTGGGCTGGAATGATGCGACGGGGAAGACCACCGGGCAACGCTCGAAGGAGGAGGCGAAGGATTATCGCTATATGCCGGAGCCGGATTTGCCGCCGCTGAATTTGTCTAGTGAGTTTGTTGAGAGCGAGTCGGCGAAGTTGCCGCTGATGCCGCGTGATTATAGGGAGAAGTTTGGCGGGGTGATTAGTGATGATACTCTGGAGGTGTTGCTTGATTATCCGGCGCTGATGGGGAAGTTGGGGGAGATTAGTGATGATTCGGTGAAGTTGGCGTCGAACTTGTTTGCGTCGGTGCTCCTAGCGGAGGAGAAGTCGGCGGAGTATTTGAATGATTTGCCGACGGCGGCGCAGCTTGATGAGCTCGCCGAGATGAATGCGAAGAAAGAGCTGTCTTCGACGGCAACGAAAGAGGTGTTTCTAAGGTTCTTCGACCCGCAGATGCGCGGGAAAGGGGCAAAGGTGATTGCGAAAGAGCTGGGGGTGGTGCAAGAAAATGACCTTGGGGCGCTGGAAGCTCTAGTTGACACGGTGCTAGCGAAGCCTGAAACGGCCAAAGCGCAAGCAGACTTTCGGGCTGGCGAGGAAAAGGTGATTGGGTTCCTAGTCGGACAGGTGATGAAAGAGTCACATGGCAAATCTAATCCTAGTGCGGTGCAAGAGATTTTGAAGAAAAAATTGGCATGAAAAAGCCCCTCAACCGGTGGTTGAGGGGTGGCTAGCTAAACGTGACTGATTTCATACACCGATACGGTGCACGCTAAAATTGTCAAAACCATAACTGCCAAGATGCAGCTGTCTGACAAGCAACCATTGATTAAGACGCTGGCGATTGATATTACATACGCCATGATTAATGCAATGGTACACAATACGAACAAAACCTTCGATGTCATTCATCCACCTCCTTGAGTTAAGGGAGAGCCTAGCTAGCTTCTAAAGGTGCTCCCCCAAGTTATATTTTTATTATACCACGCTTAGCTCAAAAAGTCAAGCATTTATGGGTGTTTTATGGGTATCCACCTTGGTACCTGGCAAGAAAATGACATTAAAATTTGGAGAAATACTGGGACCAGTGGGTTTTGTACTTAGTGGTGGGGTCGAAATAAAAGCCGCCTTACTTGATAAAATCTGCGTTTTATGGTATTATACGGTAAGGGTGTTAGTACTTTGATAGAAAGGTGGTGAAAAATGGCACGGCAAGAGATGGAGACTAGAGGAGCTTTTTTGACTTGTTTGCATTACCTAGAACGGATGGTTTTTCGGCTGCATCAGCGACAAATTCTGAAGCTCAGTGGCAAGAATATTAAGCTCGCCTGTAGCAAGTTCCTGAACGGTTATCAGGCTTGGTGTTATTTTATGAACGGGGCGGTGAAGAGGCTAGGACAGTACATTGGTCATGGTCTTTGCTATGAAGCAGCCGCGCTCATGATGCTAATCTGGCGCGACGAGCCGACGGCGCGGTATTGTTTTGTGAGTTGTCGAGATGACCATGGGAAATGGGTGGATCATTGCTGGATGGAGCTCAAGGCGTACGGGATTTGGTGGGTGATTGATCCGGCCTGGTGGCTCCCGTGTCCGTGGCCGCGGTTTTGGTATCGGCTAACGGTTCGTTCGCGGTATCATCGCGTGGTGGAACACGACGAGTTTTGGCGGATTCCGTTCGTGGAGGAGTTTTATCGCCAGATGGCGGAACCTAGGGGCTCGTATCTGTTTCACGAGCTGACGCTGTTTCGGCGTGCGCGGACGGCGGAAACGGCGATGATTTGGGAGTATTGCGGCATAAAGTCGCTCGCGCAAGTTGGTCGCGTCGGCAAGAAGGCTGCCACGCCGCTGTTTGCGGTGTTTGGATGGAAGAGGCCTGTGACTCCGCGGATACTTGGACATTTTATAGCTAATCCTCGGGCAAAATGGCCACGGCG
>CAZXEG010000014.1:0-17602 GCA_964639835.1 uncultured Candidatus Saccharibacteria bacterium
AAATCGAGCCTACCACTCGGGTGAAAGATCTCACCGAGGCTGACGAACAGAAAATTAACGACATTATTTCCGCGAAATATCATGTTGAAGGTGATCTGAGACGCCTCGTGAGCAATAATATCAAACGCTTAAAGGATATTAATTCCTACAAGGGTATCCGCCACAAGGCTAAATTACCAGTCAACGGCCAGCGTACTCGTACGAATGCACGTACTCGTAAGGGTAAGGCGATCGCGGTCGGTGGTGCACAACCTAAGGCAGCAAGTAAGACTTAAGGAGTAAATATGGCAGAAGAAGAAGTGAAAACCACTGTAAACGCTGAGGCTGAGGTAAAGGCTCCGAAGTCGAAGCAAGCAAAAAAAGGTAAAAGAATCGTGACTAGTGGAGCGATGCATATTCAGGCTACGTTTAACAACACTATTATTAGTGTGACGGATAAGCGTGGTGAGGTGCTTTCGGCTTCGTCGGCGGGAGCGAATGGTTTCCGTGGGTCGAAGAAGGGGACGGCTTTTGCGGCGGGGGTGGCAGCAGAAAAAGCGCTTGAAATTGCGAAAAAGAACCACGGTCTAAATTCGGTAGACGTGTATGTGTCTGGAATTGGCCTAGGACGCGATGCGGCGATTCGCGCGGTGTCGACGTCTGGGATGAGGCTAGACAGTATTACTGATGTAACTCCGATTGCACATGGTGGTGTGCGTCCGAAGGGAGAAAGGAAACCGTAATGGCTAGAGACAATTCCCCAATTGTAAAACAAAGTCGTCGCGAAGGCTTTGCCTTGGCGCCAAAAGCGCACAAGGTGATGGCAAAAAAGACTGGGATTCCGGGTGAGCATGGCGACAAAAGGATGCGAGGCGGTAGCCTGTATCTGACACAACTACGCGAAAAGCAGAAGGTACGTAGAATGTACGGCCTGCTAGAAAAGCAGTTTGCCAAGGTGATGCGAGAAGCACAGAAGGCTGAAGGTTTGACCGGCGAGAAACTCCTAGAGTTTTTGGAACGGCGAGCGGACAACGTGGTGTTTCGAGCTGGCTTTGCGACGACACGTCGTCAAGCTAGGCAACTGGTAAGCCACGGGCATTTCCTGCTCAATGGGCGGAGGATCGATATTCCTTCGATTCGTTTGAACCCAGGCGACGTTTTGGAAGTGCGACCGAAGTCTAGTAAAACTGAGTACTTCAAAAACTTGCCGAGCGTGATAAGCGCAAGTGGTGCTACGCCACTGACATGGATGAAGGTCGACGGCAAGAAGATGAAAATTGAAATTACAGGGCAGCCAAAGCGTGACGAAGCGGAGGCGGGCATCAATGAACAATTAATCGTCGAGTATTACTCACGTTAAGGAGAAATTAAATGACAACAAAGAACATTCACGAAGCAGCACTAGCTGAGGTAAGAGAGCTTAGCGACACTCAAGCTGAGTTTGTAATTAAACCACTTTACTATGGATATGGCAACACACTTGGGAACTCTCTTAGGCGTGTACTCCTTTCTAGCGTGAAGGGTGCGGCGATTACAGCGTTCTCGATTGAAGGGTCTAGCCATGAGTTTGCGGCAATTCCGGGGATACGGGAAGATGTGGTAGATATCATGCTAAACCTAAAGAACATCCGGTTCAAGATGCACACAGATGCACCAGTGGAACTTGATTTGGAAATCAAGGGCGACAAGCAGTCGGAGAAGGATGGCGATAAGCGAGTGGTGGCGGCTGATATTAAGTTGCCAGCAGAAGTCGAAATTGCCAACCCGAACCAGGTGATTTGTCACATTGACGACCCGAAGTTCGTGCTAAAGATGCATTTTGTGGTGGAATCTGGGCGCGGATATCTCACGATCGAGCGTTCGAGCGAAGAGCGCGTGCATTCTGATATGATTGCGATTGATGCGGTCTTTACACCGGTACTTCGAGTACGCTACAAGGTGGAGAACACTCGTGTGGGGCAGGATACGAATTTGCAGCAATTGACGCTCACGGTAGATACCGACGGCACGATTACGCCGAAAAAAGCGTTTGAGGAAGCTGCAGCGATTTTGGTAAATCAATACCAAGCATTGGCTGGTGAAACGAAAGTCGAATCGACGCCAGCACCTGGGGCGAAGCAGGACGAGGACAATGAGGGGTTGCTACTTCCGATTGAAGAGCTCGACCTTTCGGCCCGGACGGCTAATGCGCTACTAAACAATGATATCAAGACGGTGAGGGATCTCGTGACGCTTTCGGAGACCGACCTCAAGGATCTGAAAGGTTTTGGTAGCAAGGCACTAGACGAAGTGAAAGAAAAGTTAACGGAGTTAAATATTTAATATGCACCGACATGGATATAAAGGTCGAAAATTCGGCCGGGAGACCGATCAGAGGTTGGCGCTCCGGCGTGCGTTGATGTGCTCTCTGATTAAATACCAAACTATCACGACGACACTAGCGAAAGCGAAGGAGATTCGTCGTTACACTGAGAAGTTGGTGAGCTTGGCGAAAAAAGGTGGGCTGGCTAACCGACGGCTCGTAATTGCGAGGCTGAATGACCTCGAGGCGGCGATGCTCCTTCTTGATGTGATCGCCCCACAAATTAAGCGAGATTCTGGCTATCTTCGGATTGAACACGCTGGGTACCGGCGGGGTGATAATGCCGAGATGGGCACGATTAGTTTCGTGGACGAGATTTCGTTTGAAGCGCCGGCAGAAAAGGCAGAGCCTAAGTCTAGCAAGAAGGAGGCCAAATAATGAAAACTTATTCACAAAAAACCGCAGAAATCAGTCGCGAATGGTGGCTGGTCGACGCATCGTCTTTGCCATTAGGTAAATTGGCGGTAGTGATCGCCGATAAGCTGATAGGCAAGTCGAAGGTGACCTACACACCACATATTGACAGCGGGGATTACGTGGTAGTGATTAACGCAAAGAATTTGCAGGTGACTGGCAATAAGATGCTCTCAAAGAAGTACTATCGCCATAGTGGGTTCCCGGGAGGGTTGAAGGAACTTTCGCTTGAAGAAGTGATTGAGAAGAACCCGGCACTGGCGATTTCTGAAGCGGTGAAGGGAATGCTCCCGAAGAATAAATTGTCTGCAGAACGGATGAAGAGGCTCCGCATCTTTGATGGTGCTGAGCATGATCACGTGGCGCAGAACCCAAAGGAGATTAAATAATGGTTGCGACGAAGAAATACGCATATGGTTTGGGGCGACGGAAGTCGGCTACGGCCACGGCGAGGCTTTACGCTGGTAAGGGTGAAATTATCATCAACGGTAAGCCGGCACTCGAATATCTGTCAAATAACAAGACGTATTTGGCGGAGGTGACCGATCCTCTAGCGATTGCAGAAAAGCAAAAAGAGTATGACGTCTCGATCTTGGTGAAGGGCGGGGGTCTAGCCGGGCAGGTAGATGCCATTAAATTGGCTATCTCGAAAGCTTTGGTGACAGAAGCTGCAGATCTCAGGCCGATGCTAAAGAAAGCTGGGCTAATCTCACGCGATCCACGCGAGAAAGAGCGCAAGAAATACGGTTTGCGTTCGGCGAGGAAACGCGAGCAGTTTAGTAAGCGGTAAAGAAGTGGACTTTTCTTTGAAAAAGAAAAGTCCAACAAAAGAAAATAAATACAGAGTCAGGACATGTGCCTGGCTCTGTATTTGATCATGAAAAAGCCCGACTTAAGTCGGGCTTTTTGTTAAGTGTCATAGGGTGTATTTAAAGCGTCTTTGGTCGGCTCGTAGGGTTCTCCCCGATGCGAGCTTGACGCGTAAAAGAGGTTATGGGTGCCGGTTGTATTGCCGTTCCAGTATAGGTGGGTGGCGGGAATGACTCGCCCGGCTTCTTCGCTGTCGAAACCAGATTGTTCGAGAATGTATCTAGCCATGACGTCCACTACCACTCGACCGATGTCGGGGTTTGGGGTCATGTGCATGGATTTCTCGTAAGCGGCGAATTGGCCGGGAGCGGTCAAGACGTCGTGGATGGTGTCGTTGTGCTTGAAACCGGGGTGGTTGAGTCTGGTTAAGATGACCCAAGCGTGGGCCGCCCACTCGGTTTCCGAACCGCTGACTTCGTCTTCGCCCTGGATGACCAGGGTAACTTCTCTAATCTCTTCTTCGGTAAAATATAGATAGATATTATTTTTGACCCAACGCAATTGCTCGTCGAAACTGACGGCGGCGTCGACGTCTTCTACGTCTACGTCCGAGGCGGTTACATCCGAGGCGTCTACATCCGAGACGTCTGAATCCGTATCTATATCTATATTAACGAGCGCTTCAGGCTCGGGTTCTGTGACGAGGTCAGCCTCGTTTTTGATTTCCTCTAATAAACGGTTGTGATAGTCGGTTAAGGTGGGGGCGCTTGGCGGAGTTACGATATAGGATGCCGGTTCTGGCTCCGATGTCGGCTCCGACGCTGACTTTGATGCTAACTCTGATGCTACTTCTGAGTCGATGGTTTCGACTAACTTAGCAAGTTCAGTACTGCTGCCCTCGTCGCTTTGAGATGCGTCATGGCTCGATTCCGGGATCGGCTCGGCATGGACAACAGTGACGTCAGTGGCATAAGTTGGCTCAGGTTTATCAAGTTTTTCAAGGCCAGTGATTTCGCTAGCCAGACCCATGATAAACCCAAAACTCGCAATCATTAAGGTAACCTGCGCGATTGAAAAACGCGGGCTGTTGACAAGTTTCAGAAACTTAGTGACAAAATACATAACACCTCCTTTGTGGCCGGCCCTCTTAAAACACTCTAGAAATATTAGACACTAACAACTTTTAAGGGGCCTTGTTATCTGTTACGTAAAATAGATACAACCTTTTAATTATAGCATACTTTGCGGAAAAAATCAAGATATACTGGGGCGGGGCGCTAAGATGTGGTATAATGGAATAAGATGAGAATGATTAAACGGATTGGTGGGGTTTTGGTGCTACTTCTTTTGATAGTGGCGGTGGTTTTGGCGGTGCAAAATCGGCCGAAGGAGGCGCCGGCGAAGGTGGTGGCGACGAATTTTGCAGGGTATGACCTGGCGCGAGCGGTGATGGGGGATGAAACAGAGGTGGCGATGTTACTGAAGCCGGGGGCGGAGATGCATAATTTTGAGCCGACGCCGGAGGATATTAAGAAAATTCAGCAGGCGGATCTCTTGATTAGCGTTGGGGGCGAGTCGGAAGAGTGGGTGGCGGATTTGGCTATTAATAGCGGGGTGGCGGAGGGGAAGATTTTGAGGCTGATGGATTTAGTAGAGCTTGTGAAGGAGGAGGGCGGGGATGAGTATGATGAGCATATTTGGACCAGCCCCACGAATATGATGAAACTCGCGGAGGGGGTGCGGGATAAGCTGGCGGAGATTTACCCGGCGGAGGCGGAGAAGTATCAGGAGAATACGGAGGGGTATGTTTCGCAGCTAAAAGGGGTGGATGAGCGGATTCGGACGGTAGTTCGAAATGGTGATCGGAAGATGCTGGTGTTTGGAGATAGGTTTCCGTTTCGGTATTTGGTGGAGGAGTACGGGCTAGAGTATTTGGCGGCGTTCCCGGGGTGTGCAGAGCAGACGGAGGCTAGTAGCGCGACGGTGGCGAATTTGGTGCGCGAAATTCGGGATGGGCAGATCCCGGTAGTTTTGAAAACGGAACTTTCGGATGGGAAGCTGGCGCAGGCGATTGCGGATGAAACGGGCGCCAAAGTGATGACACTTCAAACAATGCATAATGTTTCGCGGGAAGATTTCGAAGCGGGGGTGACTTACGTGGAGATGATGGAGCGGAACGTCGAGGTGCTTCTTGCGGCGCTGGGGCGTTAACAGGGGGGTACTCTAGGGGCTCTAGAGGCTAGACAACAAAAAATCTGAACTAGGTCAGATTTGGTGGAGTGTAGGAGATTCAAACTCCTGACCTCCGCAATGCGAATGCGGCGCTCTATCAGCTGAGCTAACACCCCATACCTACATTATATCACAAAACTACAAAAATAGCACTAGGTTAAGTGCTATTTTTGCGAGTCCGATTAGATGCCAGGGACGGGGAATTTGGTGGCGAGGGCCTTTACCTCGGCGTGGATGGTTTCGAGCTCGGCGGAGTAGTCATTCAAGTGCTCTTCAGAGCCAGCTTCGACGCAGAGGTCGGCGACCTTTTTCATCCAGAGGGCCAGGGTCTTCATCTCTTTGACGCCAAGACCTCTGGTGGTGATGGCAGGGGTGCCGAGGCGAACGCCAGAGGGACGGAAGGCGCCACCTTTGTCGGAGGCGACGGCGTTGGCGTTTAAGGTGAGGCCGACTAGGTCGAGAGCCTTTTCGTAGATTTTGCCATCAATGCCGAAACTTTCCTTAGCGTTTACGAGGATGAGGTGGTTTTCGGTGCCGTTACCCTGTAAAACGAAGCCGAGATTCATGAGCTCGTCGGCTAGAGCCTTGGCATTTGTAACGATGTCCTTAGCGTAGGTTTTGAACTCTGGTTTCAAAGCTTCGCCAAAAGCGACGGCTTTGGCGGCAATGATATGCTCGAGCGGACCGCCCTGGGTGCCTGGGAAAACGGCACGGTCGATTAAGATAGGCAGGTTCTTCAGGGTCTTTTCGGGCTTTTTCAGGGGAGAAGCGACGTTACCCTTAGTGAGGATGAGGCCACCACGAGGGCCACGGAGGGTTTTGTGGGTGGTGGTAGTCATGAGGTCAAAACCGTGGTCAAGCGGGTTCTCGTGGACGCCACCAGCGATCAGGCCAGCGACGTGAGCCATGTCGGCCATAAGCAAAATCTCGTGGCTAAATTTCTTTTCGGCTTTCTCGCGGACTTTAGCGACGCGGTCAAAATCGGGGATTTTCATAAAGGCAGAGTAGCCAACTAGGATAATACGAGGGTCGCTTTCGAGCGCCTTTTTCTCGAGGTCGGCATAGTCGATGTCGCCGTCCTCAGTGACGCCATAGCCAACGAAGTGGTAGATGTGGGCACTCTGGGTGACCGGGGCGCCGTGAGTGAGGTGACCGCCAGCGGGTAGGGACATGCCGAGGATGGTGTCGCCGGGCTCGCACCAAGCGAAGTAAACGGCGTTGTTGGCCTGGGCGCCAGAGTGAGGCTGGACGTTGGCATGGTCGGCATGGAAGAGCCGGCAGGCGCGGTCGATGGCGAGGCGCTCGATACGGTCAACGTTGACTTGGCCGCCGTAGTAGCGGTAGTCAGGCAAAATCCTTTCGGCGATGTCGGCTTCACCCCACTCCTCGAAGCTAGGGTCGTCAGCACGGCCACAGCCAGTGCCGTCGAAGTGAGGGTAGCCCTCGGAATATTTATTGGTTAAGATGCTGCCCATGGCCCTTAGGACGTCGGCGGAAACGTAGTTTTCGCTTGGGATAAGCTCTAGGCCTTCGGACTGGCGCTGTTTTTCTTGATCAATCAAATTAAAGACTAAATCTTGCATGTTTTCTCCTTAGTTAATTAACTGGGCGGGTCCTGACATCGCCTTTCCCCCTAAGGCGATGTCACTCGTCCTGTTTTCTAATATATCTAGAAATAACGTAGGCTAGATCATCTTCCTTTCCTTTCTTGATTACTTGCCGGAAAAATTGACCGCGGTCGAATGAGGGAAAAAAGGCATCGGCGTCTCTTGATGCGTCGATTTCGGTGAGGTAGAGATTGGTGGCATAGGGGAGAGCGGCGGTATAGACTGATGCGCCACCGATGACGAAAAGCTCTTCCTCAGTATCTTGCCAAGACTCAAGGAAGGGGCGAAGCTCGCGGACTGGCTCGACGCCGTCAGGCAGTAGCTCAGGGTGGCGAGTAAGGACATAGTTGGTGCGACCAGGGAGCGGACGACCGATGCTAGCGAAAGTTTTGCGTCCCATGAGGATGGGGTGGCCCATAGTGGTGGCCTTAAAAAAGTGCATGTCCTCCTTGAGATGGAAAACTAAGGCGTTATCTTTGCCAAGTTCATTGTTTTTTCCGATGGCGGCGATAAGACTAATCATAACTACTCCGTAACCGGCATTTTGATGGTGCCAAGGTTTTCGTAATTTTCGAGCTTAATGTCCTTGAGCTCGCGGGAGCTGTCAAAGGCATAGAAATCTGTAATATCCGGGTTGAGCCAGAGCGTAGGAGCGCCTGGAAGGGTACCGGTTTTGACGGCGGTTTCGTAGCGAGAGATATGTTCTTTGATGCCGTCGATTTGGTTTTCGTAGATGTGGGCGTCGTTTGTGATGAAGGTAAACTGGCCGGGGCGAACGCCGACACACTGGGCGATGAGGTAACAGAGGACGGCGTACTGGGAGATGTTGAAGGGGAGTCCTAGGGGTACATCAGACGAGCGAGAGGTGACGAGGAGGTTAAGACGGCCGTTCGTGAGGTTCCACTGGGAGTTCCAGACGCAAGAGGGGAGGGCGGCGGTTTCGAGCCACTCGTTTTGCCAGAGGGAGAGGACCATGCGGCGGTTGCCGGGGTTTTTCTTTAAAGTTTCGATTAAGTTGTCGATCAGGTGGTAGCGCTTGACGATCCAGCCGTAAGCGGTACCGATGGTGTGGGCAAAGTCGGCAGCGGGCTCGTCCGGGTGGCTATCTCTGAAGATTTGGTTGATGTTCCTGCCCATGTAGGTGCCGTCTTCGGCGATTTCCCATTCGTTCCAGATCTTGACGCCACGCTCCTGTAGCCAGCGGACGTCGTTGCTCGCTTGTTGATAAATCCAGAGGAGTTCTAAAGTAGCGGTCTTAAAAGCGACCTTTTTTGAAGTCAAAATGGGGAATTCCTCCTCGAGGTCGAACTGGAGGACCTGATGGGGGAGGCGGATGGTCTGCGTAGCCTGCTGTCCTTGCGCCGCGTGGTCAGGAATGGCGTTTGTGACAGAGGCGCTCCGAGAGTCGGTTTTTTTGTAGTTGGTGATTTTCTCGCCGCTTTTCAGGATACGCCGGCATAAATCGATGTACTGATCGTCAAATTTAGACATATAACCTCCGTTTTCTCTAGTATAGCACAGAAAAAAGGCTCCGACAAGAGGTGTTTGCCTAAAATGCTGGATTATGCTTATGCTATTGACATTCCTTGACAAGTATGCTATAATGAAGGTATAGACTATTGGGAGCCTATAGATGAAGTTAGGAAAATTTTATGCCAAACTGGGGTGGGCGATGCTCGGGTTACTTCTGATGGTTTCGACTTATGTATCTTTGGCGCCGGAGACTTTGTCGGCGGCGCACACGGTGCGGGTGAAGGGGATTAATAACGCTAGGATTGTGGAGACGGTGGTGCCAGAACCGGTGGTGGAGGAGGCTCCAGAGGTCTTTACGCCGGTGGTGGTGGAGCAGAAGGTTGTAAGCCAGCCGGTGGTGCTCGCGAAGGTCGAAGTGGTTCAGCCAGCAAAGCCAGCGGTGCAGGAGTTCGTGATTGATAACGTGATTTCGACGATGCAAGTGGTGGAGCAACCGAATTATACGAACATCTACAAGACGGGCAAGCTTTATTATGGGCATAACTCTAGTAATCTTTTGGGTGGGCTGAAAAATCTGAACGGTGGCGATAAAATTTTGGTGGGTAGCCAGACCTATACGGTGGTGGCGAAGGTGACGTATCTCAAAACAACCTTGGCGGATGAGCCTGGGGTGCTCCACCCGAAGGGGAATTTGATGTCGGACGTGATGCTTTCGGCTTACAATGCGGAGAATGGGGTTATCTATGATATAGCGGTGATGACTTGTGCGGGGCAAAGCTACGGAAATGGTGACGCGTCGCATCGGTTGGTGGTGTACGCGAATTTGGATTAGTGCGCTAAAAAAATAAGGACGAATACCTATTTTTGGTGGAGCCCAGGAGGTAAATAATCTCCGGGTGCCCCTAAAAAATAAAAAAATAAGAACAAGTTCTTATTTTTCCATTTTTGGTGGAGCACAGGAGATTCGAACTCCTCACCTCTTCCATGCCATGGAAGCGCTCTACCAAATGAGCTAGTGCCCCGTAGTTTTATTTTAGCACAATTTGTGGTAAAATGGAAGTATGAAAACGATTTTGACGGGACTTAGGATTAACAGCGATTTGCATTTGGGGCATTATCTGGGCGTGCTTACGCATATGGCGCGACTGGCTAATGAACACAGTGGCGATTACCATATAAATTATTTTATCCCGGATTTGCATTCGATTATCTCGGAGATAGACGGTGACCTCGAGGCTAACACGATTAGGAATATCAAATATTATCTGGCTGCAGGGCTAAAGGTGAACGAAAATGTGCATTTTTACCGGCAGAGTCGGGTGCCGGCACATTCGGAGCTGTGTTGGATTTTGAACTGCGTGGCGACGATGGGCGAGCTCTACCGCATGACTCAGTACAAGGAAAAATCCGATGGTAAAACCTCGGCGAACGTGGGGATTTTTGACTATCCGGTGCTGATGGCGGCGGATATTTTGCTATATTCGGCGACTTATGTGCCGGTGGGCGAGGATCAATTCCAGCACATCGAGCTGACCCGCAACCTTGCGACTAGGTTTAACCATAGGTTTGGTGAAATTTTTACGATACCAGTAGAAACTAGCGAACAGGTGAAATTTATGGGCGTGGAGAAGCCGATTCGGGTGCGCGATTTGGTGAACCCAGAGAAAAAGATGAGCAAATCTACTTCGGCCGAGAATTCCAAGATCATGCTAGAGGAAGACCCGGCTAAGGCCACGAAGAAGATTATGGGTGCTACCACGGATTCGTTTCAAGAGATCCAATTTGATTTTGAAACCAGGCCGGGGATTTCGAATTTGCTTTATATTGAGGCACTGCTGACCGAGGCCCCACTTTCTGAGGTTGTGGAAAAGTGGCGGGGTGAGTCGAGGTATGGTGAGCTTAAAAAACAGGTAGCGGCGACCGTTACGGCTAAGCTTACTGAGTTCCAGAAACGTGTGGCAGAAATTCCAGATGAAGAGGTGGCGAAGCTTCTTGAGGCCGGCGAAGAGTATGCAAACAAAGTGGCAACGGCGAAACTGCTTGAAGTACAAAGAGCGGTAGGACTTAGATGATACGGACGGGGAAAAAGTTTAGTAAGCCAGAGATGTCGCGGGTGATTAATGGGGACGTGACGCTTACGGAAGCGCCAGTGGCACCAGAGAAAGTGCGGCTTGACGTGATGATGGCGGGGATTTACAAGAGCTATAATCGGTCAACTTTGCAGAAGTTCATTCGGAATGGGTTTGTGAAGGTGGACGGCGAGTTGTGCGTGAAGCCGAATATGAAGTTTCTTGACGGGGTGAAGATTGATTTGGTGGTGCCAGAAGAGCAAAAAAATGCCGATCTTAAGCCTTTGACGATTTATGAGGACGAAAATGTGCTGGTAGTGAATAAGCCGGCGGGGCTTCTTTCGATGGCGAAGGGGGAGTATTGCCCAGAGAAGACTCTGATGGACTACGGGCTTTTGGTGCACCGACTAGACCGGGATACTTCTGGGGTGGTGATACTGGCGAAGAAGCCAGAGGTGCAGACTTTTTTGAGACGGCAATTTCAGGAGCGGAAGACGCACAAGACGTACGTGGCGGTGGTGAGCGGAGTGCCAAAACTTGGCGAGGCACGGATAGATTTGCCGATTGCGCGGAATTACAAGCGGCCGACGACTTTTCTGGTGGACCCTAAGGGCAAGGAATCGGAGACGTTTTATCGGGTACTAAAGTCGAACGAGCGGCACGCCCTGGTGGAGCTTCGGCCGACGACGGGGCGGACGCATCAGCTGAGGGTGCATATGAAGTACTTGGGACATCCGATTGTGGGGGATGTGGTGTATGGCGGGGAGCCGGCGGAGCGGTTGATGTTACATGCGAAGTCGCTTGAAATTACTTTGCCGGGAGGGGAGAGGCGGGTGTTTTCTGCGAGCGTGCCGGCGGAATTTGATCAGATGGTAGAAGATGCAAGCGCGGATGATTATTCCGGTGATAGGGAGTAAGAGCGGTGTTTTTCGACTCGGCGAGTGAAATTGTGGAGATTGCGAAAAAGGTAGGGACGGCGGTTTTTGTGGTGCCGGAAGATGTAGAGGTGAGGCTGCCGGGGGCTTTGGTTTTGAAGCCGGAGGAGAAGGCGACGATTACGATCGACCAGGTGCGAGAGGTGACGGCGCTTCTCAATACGAAGCAGTTTGCGGATAGGTTTGTGTTGATACGGCCGGCAGATAAACTGGGCGAAGAGGCGGAAAACGCGATTTTGAAAAATCTGGAGGAGCCGAAGGAAAAAGTGCATTTTGTGCTGGTGACGGAGTCGCTGACGGGGCTTCTGCCGACGATTCGGTCGCGGGCGGCGATTTATATTCTGAGGCGTAAGGAGGCGGATGGGCAGATTTTGGCGGATGAAAAAACGAAGGCACTGGCAAAGCGGCTTCTAGCGGCAAAACCGGGCGAGGTGGTGGCGCTGGCGGAGGAGTTGACCAAGAAGAAGGATGGCGTGAGGGCACAGGTACTTATGGTGGTGGCGGTGGCGATTGAGATGGCGTACAAGGCGTATTTTTTGACGGGAAAGATGGCGTTTTTGCGTAAAATCGAACAGCTACTATTGATTCACGAGGCGATTTCTAAAAATGGCAATACGAAGTTGCAAATTATAGCAGGGTTGGTATAATAGATATATGGTATCAGTATTGATAATCATGTTGTTTTGTGTGGGAATGATTTTGCTCTTCCCGCTTCAGCCGAAGCCACAGAAGGTGGAGGAGCGGTCGCCGAAGTATAAAGCGCAGATGAAGAAGCTGTGGCAGGTGGCGCAGACTTCGATGAAGGAGCGGAAGCCTTTTCGGGCGGAAAAGGCGTTACTTACGATTTTGAAGTTTGATGAGAAGAACGCGGCAGCGTATAACCGGCTTGGGATATTGTACGCGAAGAGCCAGAAGTACGAGATGGCGGTGGAGTGTTTTGAGATTGCGCAGTCGCTCGACAATAATCCGGCGTCGATTCACAATGCGGGGCTGATTTATCTCGAAATTGGAGAATACGAGAAGGCGGAAATGGCGTTTTTGCAGGCGATCGAGCTCGAGGGTGACGTGCCGGCGCGGTACATGGCGCTCGCGAAGGCGGAGGAGAAGCTGGGGCGGACGAAGAAGGCGGTAGAGGCACTAGAGAATGCTTATGAGCTCGACCCGAGCGTTTCGACGCTCCGGCAGATTTTGGCGATTTATGAGGCGGCGGGGGACGAAGAGGCGATTGCCGCGACGACGGCGCGAATTGAGGAGCAGGTGGCGCGAGAGACGCGGGTAAAAAATCGGCGGGCGATGCGGACGGCGAAGGCCGCGAGAGCTGCGAAACCTACGAAGGTTGTAAAAACTAAGCCAGTGAAAAAGGCGGCACTCCAAAGTGCGCCGGTGCGGAAGACGGTTCTGAGGCGTAAAAGGATCTAGGCACAAAAATAACCCTGGTAGGGTTAATGGTAGAAGCTTATATGGAGCCTTCTACCAGGTTTGAACTGGTGACCTCATCCTTACCATGGATGCGCTCTACCAACTGAGCTAAGAAGGCATTGGTGCTGAATCGTAAACGAAGTTAGAACCTTGATAGAAGAAGATTTGACCTCTGGTAAGAAGGTCTGGTTCGTTTACAGCAGATGTGGTGTGCTAGACTAATAACTAGTCTATCTATATTATATCACATTATATAATTTTAGGGGGTATAATTTTGCTACATTTTTATTCCCGCAAGAAAGAATATCTCAAATAGATTTGAGATATTCACCTGCCGCCTTAAAAGATGAGCTCGCGGAGTTTTAGTTGATGGCCCGCAGTACTTTCGTCATTGCATTATTTTATGTTCTTTTCGTATTCTGTGTCAGTAACATCATATTTCTGGCGGTTGCCAATAATAGACAGAATCTTTTGAGCGCCCCATCCGATTAATGCTAGAATAAAGAAATAAATGAAGCCGAAAGTAGTGAACTCTGGCTGTGATTCGGTAAATAGACTAAGGATAGCTGCGCCGGCAGACATTGATGTGACGATTGTTAAGCTAGTGACCGACTTACTCGTGACGTCGGATTTCAAGCTCTCAAACTGTTTCTGGGCATCCCTAACATAATTTTCGGTCATATCCCACAAATATTTAATATATTCCAAAGTATCACGCAAAGTTTCATATCTATAGCCTGAGATTTCTAGAAATTCGGAAAGGTCCTTGTCCTGCTTAGCGATTTTCTCACGAGTAGGAAGATAGGTCCCCATTTGGTTGATGCGCCCATCGATTAGATTGATAGTCTTGGCATATCCCTCCAGTTTAGTAGTGAATTTTACTATCTCAGAACCCTTAACTCTGGAGTGAGCTTTTACGCTGTCAATTTTCTCCCAAATGATACGATGGATATTTAGGTAGCGATGGAGCTGACCTTTAAACTCTCGAATAAAGATCTGCTCCTCAATATAGCGCTCAATCTCGTCGTTCGATTTGGTTTTGTTGTTGATGAAATAATACTTATTCCCACGCAAGACATCGTATTTTGAATTCTTAAATTCGTAGTATTGGCGGCCCTCGGTTTTACTGAGCAAACTTTGAAGCTCCTCCTGCGTAGCTTTCTCCAAAACAACAAAGAACGGATAGATATTTTTGATACCAGCAAGTTCTTTTGGTACCGGAGCGCCAAGGCTAAACAGATAATTAAAAGCCGGCGAAAGCCTCGTCTCGTAATAGTCTTTGACCTTCTCGATATCGCTAAACAAGGTCTCCTCCGAAACCATAGTATTGTTAAGCACGATTAGACCGTCCTCAAATATTTTGACATTGATACCTTCGGCCGTAGAGAAGATCAAATATTCCTCACCGGAAGAACCATATTCAAGGTTGCCGATTTCCAAATTCTTACGAAACTCGTCAACTTTTTTCTGTTGCAATTTAATTTGAACCTCCTCGCCACGCAAGAAGTCATAGATTTCCGATAGCTGCAAAGTGGTTCGTTGGAACCACCCACCTACGAATATACTATTGATTTTCATTTTGCTCCTTTCTTTATTGTAATAATATTATGCCGATTACTATTAAAATGGTGGCAACAAAGTGGACTATAATTGAGCGACGACTGAGATCTTCGCGCCCAAATTTGGGCCAGATGGCGGTCACAATAAGACCCATGAGGAAAATTACAACTGGCTTGGATGAATCGGCAACTACAGAAGCGAGAGCGATCGATGGTGCGGCAATCATAGCACTGTACTGCGCAAAATCCTTGATAATACATGTAGTAAATGTGCAGACCAACGGTCGGTAAACTTTTCCGTGACTACTTTTGACAACCGCTTTGTGACGCTTCCGCCATTTTGGCATACACGCCATAATGATTGCATTGCCGATACCCTTGCCTAAGAAGGTGAATGATAGTTCGACAATAAAGGTAAGCTCAGCCGTGTTTTGCTTGACGAATATTAAATTTGCTGAGACTATCATTGCGACATAAAGAAGTGCAAAAGCGGCAGCCTTTAGTTCTACGCGTTTGCCCTTTCGTTTTTTAGCTGAAAAAATTATTAGTAGCGGCGCAGCTAAGATTACGAAAAAGGCAATTAACTGTGGGAACGAAATACTTTCGCCCAAAAACAGCCAGCCGAGTATTAGGTAAAGAATCGGCGCGAGCTGTACAAAAATGCCTAAGTTAGTCGAATTATCCAGCTCTAAAACCTTATAATAAGGTATGCCAGCAAAACTAGTAGTTAGGCCAGAAATGAAGAATAGTGCTAGAGCGCCGATAGGCGCAACCGAGAGAGAGGAGTTGGCTACGCCAACAACGAATAATACGATCGCTAATATGATAAAGGCAATGGCATAGAAATATTTTTGTGAAGCTGCGCCCTTGCCTTTATAATAGTAATCGGAGATATAGTTGTCAATATAAATACGGGATGAGTCTGATAACACCGAAATTGCAGTGTAGATTAACCAATTCATATTTTTTATTATAGCATAAGTGAGTCGTAGTTTCTTGTGTTTTGTTTTCTTTGAATTAAAAAGTATGGAAATTCGTGTCATACTGGTGATTTATGTGGACTAGTGATAGCCTAGCAAGATTCACTGGTTCTGGAGTCTATGGACTCTCGTCCTACTCTTAATTAATATGAATAAAAAATAAGGCCTAAAGGCCTATTTTTTATTCGTGGTGCTGGAAGTAGGACTCGAACCTACGAAGGCCGAAGCCGAGAGATTTACAGTCTCTTGTCATTGCCACTAGACGATTCCAGCTTAGTTTTTATTATACACCAATAAGTCGCAAAAAACAAGAGCATTCTATCAGCTTGCTAACCACGAGCAAAGCCAGACCCAACAGAGGTTGGAGTTGACTTTTTGGCAAATTTGTGATACAATATAGGTATATCTAGTGTGTTGTGATACTAAATAAGTAACTTAAGATCTGGTTGTCTAGAAAGGGGTGGAAGAATGCTAAAGGAAGGTGAAAACGAAAGCAAAAAAGAACCGTTGGCTAGGATAGACGAATTGAAGGGCGAAGTCGAAGTGGCCAACCGAGAAAGAGGAGAGGCCGGAGAAGAGCTAAAACAGCTTAAGGAAAAAATCATTGAATTTGGCCTTGCAAAGCTTCTGCCGTTTATTATCGCAACTCTAGCAATTGTGGCCGTGATAGGGCTTTTCATTATGCCTCTCAATTCGTTCGAGAAAAAGTTTGAACCAGCTTCGGATGCTCTTGCGGATGCTTTTATCTCGAGCGCATCGGCTTACGATGATGGACAGCATGTGTTGGATTTAGAAGGTTATATGAAGAAAAACGGATTCAGTGTTAAGTACAAAAGTGCCGGAGACAAGGAAAAAGGATTGTGTCAGAATATTTGGTTTGGGGATGGAAAGGTGTCTATCCTATTGCAGAGTGCGATCTACTATCCGCTTGAACTAGGGACTTTGTCGTCTAGGATAGTAATTTATAGGGGCAAGGGATTGTACAGTGAAGTATCGTACACTACGGAGTATGTTTCAAACATTAATGATGAAACGATATCCGAAATAGTGATGGATGCTAATTCTTCGTTTATCTTCCATCGGGTGGCACTAGAGATCTTGGATAAGGTACTGAAGGGTGAAAATCTGAAAGAAGGACACGGATGCCCATTTGAGGGTTTGGGGGTCGATCATCAAGTTTCGGTGAACAATAGATCGGCTGCTCACAAAGACTAGAGACGCACTTTAAATCCCCCGGAAACGGGGGATTTTTGTGGCGATGTCTTGAAACTTGATTATGCTTATGATATACTATGGGTAAGGAGATTTTTATGACAAAGAAAACAAGTCGAAAATCGGGTCGGGCAGTTGAATACCAGTGTCCAATGTGGGCGAAAGGTGTGGTAGTGGGGGTGTCGATGGCAGCGATTTTGTGCATGATAATAGCTTTGGTGACGTCGATTTATTTATTGCATAGATAAAGTTGTGATATAATTAGGGCATAGAAAGGAGTGTACTATGTTTAATTTGGATGGAAAAGTTGCGGTGGTGTCGGGGGCATCTTCAGGGTTGGGTCAACAGATGGCGCTGGCGCTGGCGCGACAGGGGGCGAGCTTGGCGATTCTCGCACGGCGAGTAGAAAGGCTGGAAGATTTCAAGCCGAAGTTGCTTGAGGCGGGGGCGAAGAAGGTGGAGGCGTACAAGTGTGACGTGACCTCGACCGAGAATATTGATGACGTGGCAAAGAAGGTAGAGAAAGAGTTTGGGCGGGTGGATATCTTGCT
>CAZXEG010000015.1:0-17165 GCA_964639835.1 uncultured Candidatus Saccharibacteria bacterium
ATACTTGTCCCGATGCTGTAGATACTTATACTATAGACTTAGCAGCTAGACTAGAGTATACTCAGGATTCTGGTAGCTATACCAATACCTTCATCCTTACTGCCGTAGGTAACCCTATAGACTATACTGTAAACTATAATGGTACTGGAGCTGATTCTGGTACTACTCCAGGTGTAGCAGAAGATGAAACTAACCTTACTTACATTACTCTCTCTTCCATTACTCCTACTAAGGATGGCTATACCTTCAAAGGCTGGTGTACTGTAGACACTGGTACTGATGGTACTAATGCTTGTACTGGTACTACCTACCAACCAGGAGACCAATACCCCATCAACCAAACCACTCAGAATGTTGCTACGCTTTATGCGATGTGGGAACAGAATTGTAATGGCGGAGGATTATACTGTACCATTGCCAGTATGAGCAAGGGTACTCAAACTGCTGATGATCTTAAAGCCACTATTACCATCCCCACCAGTGCCGACCGTACTCAAGATACTTCCAACTCCGGTGTTTATGAATATGACGCTAGCGTCTTTGGCACATCAAGCGATGCTAGCAATGATTATGCTATATATTACTATCGTGGCGTACTGGAAAACTCAGTTGGTTCTTACGGTTCTGATGGTTCCGCAGTAACTTACCCAAATTACGTTAAACTAAGCAACAATACCTGCTGGCGAATTGTCCGCACTACTGGCTCTGGTGGCGTAAAAATGATTTACAACGGCACCTACGGCGCTACTACTGCTGGTTCTTGCGCCAATGCTATGACAAACACATCTGATTATTCCGGCACTTATGATAATGCAAATATTAGAACGAATAGCGCTTTTAACTCTGATCCGAGCAATAGCAAAGGAATCGTAGGTGTAGGCTATACCTTTAATTCTAACTATAAAACTACAACGACCGATACGACATATAGCACTCTATTTGGCACCAATAGTGCCAGCGCGGCCAATACTACAAATTCCACTATAAAGACGGCAGTAGACAACTGGTATAGCTCTAACCTTAGTAGTTATGCTAGTAAGCTAGAAACCAGTGCAGGTTACTGCAATGATCGTACTTTAGGTACGAGTATGAGCTGGACCTCACCAGTTGCAGACAACACCAGTATTCAACGCCCATATGGCACCCAAGATTCAGGCTTCACGGAATACTACTTCGGCGCCTATGCACGTACCTACAACTCAAGACAAAAGCCAACTCTTACTTGCACCCGTGGCAATGCCGACCTTTACACTACTAGCGCAGCATCTAATGGCAACAAGCGACTAACTTATCCAGTAGCTCTACTTACCGCAGACGAGGCGAACTTCGCGGGTTCTTGCCCATCCGGTTCTAGATACTCCGGTACTTCTCATGCGAATGCTTTCCTTCGCTCCGGGTCGAACTTTTGGCTGCTCTCGCCGAGCTACCGGAACTCGCTCGGCAGTGTCGGCGGGCTCTACGTGGGCTCAGGCGGTTACGTCGTCGGCTCCGGCGTATCGCTTGCGTATGGTGTTCGTCCGGCCGTTAGCCTCAACCCCGGAATGGTTATCACTAGTGGCAACGGCACCGCCACTGATCCATGGGAAGTTGACTACCCCACGATGGATGTAACCATGCAAGACTTTACCGCTTCTATGTGCCAAACCAATGCTTCGAACGGCCCAGTTTACGTCCGCGATGTTCGTGATGGCCAAGAATACACCGTCCGCTACATCAACGGCGCTTGCTGGATGACCAGTAATCTCCGTTTTACTGAAACCACGCTCAGCTCCAGTACCTCCAATGTTGCCTCTACCTATACCGACGCTTCACCGTACACAATTAACCAAAACAAAAGCGCTTCTGCATGGAAAAGCTTAGCTAGTGATTCTGTCTGCAAAGGCGTTTCAAACACAGTCGACAACACTTCTTACCAATGTATGCAAGAAGGAGTTGACGACAATAATAACGCCACAGTCTGGTATAACTATGCTGGCGCTACTGCAGGCACTATCACTGGCACATCTAATTCCACCGCAGCTACCTATGACATCTGCCCCAAAAACTGGCACTTGCCCACCAGCACTGAAATCAATGGCTTTGACGGCACAAACAACGGCAATGCCACCTATGCAGCTTCTACGCAGTTTGCACCGGTCTATGGCGGGGACTACTACAGTGGTAGCCTGAGCAGCGCGTCTACGCGCGGGAACTGGTGGTCTGCTACGGCGTACGGTACCACGAGTCGCTACGGCCTGCGCTACTACAGTAGTAAGTTATACTCCGGTAGCAACTACTACTACGATCGGCTCAGCGGGCTCTACGTCCGGTGTGTCCGGTCGTCCTAGGCGCGCGCTCGTTGCTTCGCCGAGCCCTCCACCTGAGCTCTGCTTAAGCGCCCCACCCCAGCAATTCTGAGAGCTTTTTAAGATTTGAAATGTGTAATTCTTACAATTTTCCGCTGCGCGAGTGGCCCTGAGCGCTCAATAGGAACAGCCCAACTTCACGGTTGGGAAGGGCGCATGCACTTAATAGGCATCCCGCAGGTAGGGCTAAGCCACGAGCGCGCGACGAAAATCTGTGAGAATTACAACATTTCAAGTCCTGCTCTCAGAGTTGTCTGGGGTGGGGCGCAGAACTGCTCGGGGTGGAGCGCAGAACCACTCGGGGGCGGGGCGCAACCACCCTTGCAAACCCCGCCAATCCGTGCTATAATAGTACCATAATATCAGCTCAGCAAACGAGCCAACCTCTTGCATCAGGCAGGAAAGAGCCGCGTTTGCTTTAACCAAAGGAGTAGTATGAAGGATTACGAACTCACGGTCGTCTTTCATCCCGACCTCGAGATGAATATCGACCCGGCTCTTGACAAGGTCAAGAAGCTCGTTGCCACCATGAGTGGCGAAATCACCAAAGAGGAAACCGAAGGCAAAAAGCGCCTCGGCTACCGCATTAAGGACCAAGATTTCGGGATCTATTACTTCTTCGATGTCAAGCTTCCAGCCGAAGCTCCCGGCAAGATCGAAACCACTCTCAACATCACCGACGAAGTCATTCGCCACATGTTGGTCAAGGCCGATCCTCGCCGTGCCAAGCTCGCCGCTCGCCGGCAGGCTAGGGACAAGGACGCCGAAGCCTCAGAAAAAGAGGCCAAGCCATCCACCGAAGAAGTTAAATTAACCGAAGAAAAAGGAGAATAATATATAATGCGCGGTTTTAGTAAAGCAATCATCACAGGTAATCTCACTCGCGACCCAGAGCTTAGGTCCTTGTCAAGCGGCACCAGCGTTTGCACGTTTTCTGTCGCTGTCAATCGCACCTATCGTGGCAACGACGGTCAGAACAAGGAAGAAGTTTCCTATATTGACTGCACCGCTTGGGGTAAGCTTGGCGAAACAATCGCTCAGTATGCCAAGCGCGGTAGTGGCGTCCTCGTTTCCGGTCGCCTCAGCCAGCATAGCTTCGAGGGCAAGGACGGTGTCAAGCGTTCTCACACCGAGATTGTCGCAGAGGATTTCAATTTCATCGGTATGCCACCACGCGATGGCGGTTCGGCCGGCTATAACGCAGGCTCCAGCGCGACGACTAGCGCAGCATCCAGCGCAGCAGCTGGCGCTTCCGCCGACTTGAGCGACATCCCAGACGAAATCCCCGAAGGCGAGATCGACCTCAGTGATATGCCTTTTTAACCAAAACCACGAAGGAAGGATAGTATAAAATGAAAAGATATAAAAATGACCCAAATCTCTATTTCGATTATCGCGATGTCAAGACTTTGCAACGCTATATCGACGCCTACGGTCGTATCGAGCCTATGAGCAAGACCGGCCTTTCCGCCAAGCAACAGCGCCAGCTCGCCGTTGCCATCAAGCGCGCGCGTCACATCGCACTCTTGCCGTTTGTTTCACAAGCTTAATCTAAGGAGATTACATGTACGGACCAACAGATTTAAAGAAAAACACTCTTATCACCCTGGACGGTCAACCGTATAAGGTGGTGGAATACTCCCAAAAAGTCATGGGCCGCGGTGGCTCCATCGTGAATGTCAAGGTGAAAAACCTCATCACTGGCGCCCTGCTCCCGAAGACCTTCAAAGGCCAGGAAAAGATCGAACCTGCCGAAGTCACAACCAGGAAAGTCCAGTATCTCTACAAGGACGACGAAAAGTTCTATTTCATGGACCCAGAGACTTTCGAGCAGTACGAGCTTGCAAAAGACATGGTCGGCGACGCTAAAGATTTCATGAAGGACGGCGACGAGATGGAAATCGAGTTCTATAACGGTTCACCCATCAACCTCCGTTTACCTAAGAATCTCTGGCTCACCGTCACCTACACCGAGACCGCAGTCAAGGGCGACACCTCGACTTCCGTCATGAAGGACGCCACACTCGAGACCGGCGTAGTCATCAAAGTCCCCGCCTTCATTAAGGAAGGCGACACCGTTTCAGTCGACACGGAGACCTACGAGTACCGTGAACGCAAGAAGTAGGAGTGTTACATCGACGGGTGACGGACCTTTAGGGGGACCCCCATTGAGCGTAAGCGAAATGGGGGATAAAAGGTCCGGCAGGACCCGTCGAGTGAGGGGCTATCAGAAACTCGCTGACGCTATCAGCGCTTTCGATTTTGATTTCAAGGACCAAACGGTCCTCGACATCGGTTCTTCCACCGGCGGCTTCACCGAATGTGCCCTTGACCACGGCGCCAAAAGGGTCATCGCCGTCGAGAAGGGAACCAACCAAATGGCCGCCCCGCTCCGCTTCGACCCCCGCGTCGACCTCCACGAGAAGACGGACATCATGACTGTCGGAGTGCAGATAAGTCCTTCTGGGGGATTGCGGAGCGCGGCAGCGCGAGCCGAAGCGCCGGCCGCCCGTGGCAGACTGCCGGAGGAGCCGAGCGAACAACGAACTTGTTCGTTGTTCAGAGGCGACGACTGGCAGGCGACTTTAGTCGACGGGCCGGCCGGACGCGGCCCCCAGAAGGACTTTATCTGCACCCCAGACGTCATTGTAGCCGACGTCTCCTTCATCTCCTTGACAAAAATCCTAAAGTATGCTAAACTAAACTTAGCGCGTCCCACGACGCAATTTCTCGTCATGTTAAAGCCCCAGTTCGAGGCCACCCCAGCCCAGCTCAGCCGAGGCGTCGTCAAAAACGCCAAAATCCGTCGCGACATCATCAAACATTTCGAACAATGGCTCAAACAAAACAATTTCCTCATCATCAAAAAGCGCGACAACGACCTTCCCGGCAAGACCGGCAATCTCGAACGTTTTTATTGGCTCACTCTTGCAAAATAAAACATAACCATATATAATAATATATATGAACTTATTGCATGGCGTGGGCGATTTCTTTTCACTAGACATAGGCACTAATTCTATGCGCATTGTCCAGCTTTTTGGTAACGACAAAAACGGCTGGACCCTTTCCAAGTACGCCTACGTCCCGATCGACGAAAAACTCGTCGCCGACACCAGCGAGCTCGGCAAGAAGCGCCTCGGCGAAGCCATCCTTGGCGCCGTGGACCAAGCCGGCATCAAGACCAAAAACGTCGCTCTCGGCCTCCCGGCCAGCAAGACTTTCACTAGTATCGTCGAGACCGACACCATGCCCGAGAAGGAACTCGCCAAAGCTTTCAAGTACGAAATTGACAAATACGTCCCGATGGCCATTAACGACGCCAAAGCCGACTACGTCATCTTAGGCCCCAGCCCCAACGACCCGGCCAAGACCGAGGTCCTCGTCAGCTCCGTCGCCAAGGAATACGCCGAGTCCATCATGGAAATGGTCGAAAAAACCGGCCTCAACATCGTCGCCATGGAGCCAGAGCCTCTCGCCATGGCCCGCTCGCTAGCCATTCCGGGCGCCATGGATGCCACCCTCATCGTCGATTTCGGCGAAAAATCCACCGACCTCGTCATCGTCTACAAGAACCAGCCTCGCCTCGTCCGCTCCATCGCCGGTGGCTTTGGCCAGCTAGTCGCCACTGTCACTACCGGCCTCGACGTCCGCGAAGATCAAGCCCGCCAATTCATCCTCAAATTCGGCCTCACCGAAGACAAAATCGAAGGCCAAGTTTTCAAGATTCTCAGCGGTTCTCTCGACACCTACGCCGGCGAGCTCGCTAAATCCACCCGCTTCTTCCAGACTAAGTACCTAAACGGCAAAGTCGGCGGCATCGTCCTCTCCGGCTACGCCAGCATGATCCCGCTTTTCGCTGAATACATCGAAGCCAAAACCGGCATCCCCACCATGAAGGGCAACCCTTGGCAGTCCGTCCGCACCACCCCCGAGCAACAACAAGCCCTCGCCCCCGTCGCCAGCGAATTCGCCGTCGTCATCGGCTTATCAGAAAGGAGTAACGACTAATGGCCGCCAAACAGTACAAACTATCCGATATTTTCGCCAAAATCATCCCCAAATCCACCCCCCGCCGGCGCCATCGCGAAATCAACCTCGTCCCCGACATCAAGGACGAAATGATTAAGACTTTGAAGCTCCGCAACCTCATCTTCTTCATCTGCATCGTCGTGGCCAGCGCCGGTGTCGGCACTAGCCTGGTTTTCTTATCCATCGCCGGTGGTCAGCAAGCCGCCGTCAACGCCAAGAAGGACACCCTCACAAACCTCACCAAAAAAATCAACAGCTACAGCGACCTCGGCAATTTCCTCACCATCAAAGACCAGCTCGGCAACCTTAACGAAATCACCAGCAACAAAAAACTCTTCTCACGCGTCTTTAACGTCGTCGGCGTCCTTTTCCCGTCCGACAAAAACAACCCCGACGGCACCGTCTCCGTATCGGAGCTAAACGTCAACCTAGAATCGTCCGAACCAACCTTCTCGTTTGACGCCCAAGCCGACGCCCCCGGTGGCGATGACGGCATCGACTACAACGTCCTCGACTCTTTCAAAAAATCCATGCAGTACTTCCATTATGACTACGGCCGTTACGTCGACAAAGAGGGCACCGAAATCCCCGCCTACTGCATGATCGAAAACGGCATCGACGGCGCCACCCTCCGCGACGAAAACAACAACTACTACGCTTACTGGCTGATTGAAGGCGAAGGTTGCAATCCATCATACGTCGAAGAAGACGCCACCACCAACTCCCCCACCGCCGGCTACGAACTAGAAGAATACAACGGCCAAAACGTCGTCCGCATTTGGCGCACCCCTCAGTACGACACTTGGTACAAGGAAGAAGAGGAAGATGGCCAGCCCTACATGAGCCTAGACGGCGCCATCAGTAACGTCGCCCACTTCGAAAGCCAGTGCGTCACTTATAGAGGCACCGAAGTCGAAACCACCGTCGAAACCGACCGTGGCACCAAGAAAACCACTCGCATCGATTGGACGCCCGAATACAGCGACGGCTGTCTCCTCGTTCCTGACGGCACTGCTGGCATTAACATCACCGATTCTTCCAACGGCCGTGGCGCCGACGACGCCCTCGTCCTCCGCTTTTCCGCTATCATCACATTGAGCCCCGAGATTTTCAAGTTCACCAACTACCACCTCATCGCCATCCCGCCCGCCAGCCGCTACAACGTCACCGATTCCTACACTCAAATTCAAAACATCTTCGCCGAACGCGCCTCCGATTGCGCCGCCGGCGACACCGCCTGTAATAATAACACCAGAAATCAAGGAGGCAATTAAATGGCTGTCGAAGTAGCTTTTCTAAAACGCGCCAAAATCTCTCAAGCTCAAAAGTACATGTTGCTCGCCGTTTTCGGCGCCACCGCTGTACTCGGCGCTTCGGCCGCCATCGTCATCCATTCGGTCAACCAAATTTCCTATAACGCAAACGTCATCGCCGAAGAAGAAAAAGCCATCGTCACCTATTCCGACGCCATCAAAACCATCGGCGTCTGCCCTAAGCCCTCCGGCACCATCTATAGCGATGAAGAGCTGAACAGATGCAATCCAGACAATGTCTCCGCCTCAAGCGTCCCCAATACTCTCCGCAGCAACATCTTGACCAACATGGCCGCCAACACTTCGCTTAATTCCGTCGCCAAGAGTCTCACGGGCGCTTGCGTCAATCCGAAAACCGGCAAAACTTACACTTACGACGAGCTGGAAGAGA
The DNA here is from genome assembly GCA_964639835.1 of uncultured Candidatus Saccharibacteria bacterium. Classification (GTDB taxonomy): domain Bacteria; phylum Patescibacteriota; class Saccharimonadia; order Saccharimonadales; family Saccharimonadaceae; genus Nanosyncoccus. The sequence continues at coordinate 8,082 of CAZXEG010000015.1, forward strand.
ACTACAATGACGCCGTTACCGCCACCGAAATCGCGACCGCCAGCGACCTCATCGAAAGTTGTTCCGCCCTCCGTGTCATCCCCGACGCCCTCCCGGCCTTCAAAAACGAAGAAGCTCTCCTCGCCTCAATCAACAAAATCTTCCTCGATTCCGGCTGGTATCCCGAATCCCTCAGCCCGACCGGCGACGTCACCGTAGCTGATTTTGGCACCAATCTCAACCTCATGTCGCTCCGTCTTTCCGTCGAAGCCGGCACCGGCACTACTCGGACCGTCCTCAGCAACATCGAGCGCTCCATTCGCGAATTTAACATCAACCGCGCCACCATCGAATGGGCCAGCTCCACCACTCTTGTCATCCAAGCCCAAGCCAGCGCCTACTACATGGACGAATCCACGCTCGACGAAACCAACAAAACCATTAAACCAGGAGGGAAATAAACCATGAAAACCGACTTAGCCACATCCATCGTCGTCGCCGTCATCGGCATTGCCGTCGCTTTCTTCGTCACCAACCTGCTTTTGCCCGGTTTTGGCGAGGTCCAATTCAAAACCATTTCTGGCAAGAATGACTACTCCCTCACCGAGCCTAATTCTGAGATTTTTAACTACCGCGCCCTCAACCCAACCGTAGAAGTTTACGTCGGTCAAGAAGCCACTAGCACCGACACGGGAGAATAGCAGATGGCAGTCCTTACCAAAGATGCAGAAGAACGCATCATCGGCCTACTCCTCGCCGAAGGCCTTGCCGACCCCGCGCGCGTCCAGTCAGTCAAGGACCAAACCGCCGAGGACCAGTCATTTTTGAACAATTTAATTGCTCAAAATCTCATCACTCCCGACATGGTCTCTCACGCCATCGCCGCCATCATCGGCGCCCCTTATGTCGAACTTAAAAATATTACTCTAGACCAAGACATCCTCACCAAAATCCCTTACGAAGCCCAAATTCGCGCCATGGCCATTCCGCTCGGCGAAAAAGACGGCATTTTAAATGTCGCCATGTCTGACGTCACCAACGTCCAGCTCACCGACTACATCAGCAATCTCATCAACCAGCCCATCCGCGTCTGGATGTCCTCCGAGCGTGGCATCCGCGAAATGATCGAAAAAAACCACGGCGATTTCACTGGCGTCAAGGAAGCTGTCCGCGAAACCAATGAAGAAGAAGCGGCTGCCACCGAGCAATCCAGTGTCAAAACCATCGTCCAAGATTCACCCATCAGCAAGGCCCTCACCACCATCTTGAGCTACGCCGTCAAAACCAAATCTTCCGACATCCACATCGAGCCGCTCGAAGATTCGCTCATCATTCGTTGTCGCATCGACGGTGTTTTGAGAAAAATCATGGAGCTCCCCAAAAACGTCGCCCCCGCCCTCGTCTCTCGCGTCAAAATCCTCGCCAATCTCAAAATCGATGAGCACCGCATCCCGCAGTCCGGTCAGTTCACCGTGCTAGTCGAGGACAAGGAGGTCGACCTTCGTATCGAAGTCTCACCCGTCACTTGGGGCGAGCAAGTCGTCATCCGTCTGCTCGACAAAACCGGCACTACTTTGGACATCAAGCAAATGGGCATGAGTGGCCACGCTCTCCGCGATGTCATGCAGGGCATCAGGGAGCCAAACGGCATGATTTTGACTTCCGGGCCTACCGGTTCTGGTAAATCCACCACCCTTTACGCCCTCATCCAGCAGGTCAAGTCCGAAGAAATCAACATCGTCACCATGGAAGACCCGGTCGAGTACAAAATGGACGGCATCAACCAAATCCAAGTCAATGTCGACGCCGGCCTCACTTTCGCAAGCGGCCTAAGAAGCATCCTCCGCCAAGACCCTGACGTCGTGATGGTCGGTGAGATTCGTGACAACGAAACCGCCCAGCTCGCCGTCCAGGCTGCATTGACTGGCCACCTCGTTTTCAGCACCCTCCACACCAACTCCGCCGCCGGCATTTTGCCTCGTCTTCTCGATATGGGCATCGAACCCTTCCTCCTCGCTTCCACCCTGAACGTCGTCATCGGCCAGCGCCTTGTCCGCCGTGTCACCGAAAAGCACGAAATGTACAAATCTTCCGAAATCGAAACCGCCAGCATCAACGAAATCGCCGGCCACCTTCTGCCACCGACCAAAGAAGAAGTCGCCGCCATTTCCGAAGACTTAGGCTATCCCGGCCTCCCCGTCAAAAACGATGAATATTACATGCTAGCGAGGGGTATGGACACCAAAGAAACCCCCGGCGGCTACAAAGGTCGCGCCGGCCTCTACGAAACCATCGTCGTCGACGAAGACATCCAGAAGCTCGTCACTTCCCAAGCCACTTCCGCCGAAATTATGCGCACCGCCAAAGAAAAGGGCACCATCACCATGCGAGAAGATGGTATTTTGAAGGCCCTTTCTGGCATCACCACCATTGAAGAAGTCAACCGCGTAGCTAGTGACTTAACATAAAGTTCATGCTATAATTAAAATATGGAAAATAGTGGGCAATCTCAAACCAAACCAAAAATCGAAACTTTGCTAGAAGAATGCGTTCGTCGCAAAGCATCCGACATCCACATTCAGTATGGCCTTCCGCCAATTCTAAGGGTTGATGGCGCTCTCGCCGCCATTCCCAATACGCCAGTCTTGAACGAGGAAATGTTGCAAGATTTAATCTTCGCCACCATGGACGAAGACCAGCAAAAGATCTATCTGAAAGACAAAGAGTTCGACTACTCCTTTGCTTTCGGCGACGTGGCGCGTTTTCGTGTTAACGCCTTCCACGAAAGAGGGAAGAAAGCCGCTGCTTTCCGTCTTATCCCGAATCAAGTTCCCGCTCTCGACACTCTCGGTATGCCCGCCGTCGTCGAAACTTTCGCCGAATTTCCGCGTGGTCTTGTGCTCGTCACCGGCCCTACCGGTTCTGGTAAGTCCACCACTCTCGCCGCCTTGATCGACAAAATCAACCGCGAAAAGTCCCGCCACATCATCTCCATCGAGGACCCGATCGAGTTTACCCACAAATCCCAGCGCTCCGTCGTGGTGCAAAGGGAAGTTCACTATGATACTTTCAGCTTCTCCGCTGCGCTCCGTAGCGCCCTCCGTGAAGACCCAGACGTCGTGCTCATCGGCGAGATGCGCGATCTCGAAACCATCCAGTCCGCCATCACTATCGCGGAAACCGGTCACTTGGTCTTTGCTACACTTCACACCAACTCCGCTGCCCAGTCCATCGACCGCATGATCGACGTTTTCCCACCTCATCAGCAGCCCCAAGTCCGCTCGCAACTCGCGAACATGCTCATGGCCATCTGCGCCCAGCGTCTTGTCCCGGCGGTCGCCGGCGGTCGCGTGGTCGCCGCCGAGATTATGGTAGCAAACCCCGCCATCCGCGCCCTCATCCGCGACGGCAAGACCTTCCAGATCGACACCGCCATCCAGACCGGCGCCGACCAAGGCATGCAGACCATGGATCGCACCCTCGCCAAGCTCGTTCAGTCCGGCACCATCACCTACGACGCCGCTCGCGAGTTCGCCGTCGACATGACCGAGCTAGATAGATTAGTGAAAGGTTAAAGGTGAAGCGCTACAACTACAAAGCAAGGGAAAAGCAAACCGGCAAAATCGTCAAAGGCTCTATCCAAGCCGACAACGAGCGTACCGCCGGTCGCTTGCTCATCGAGCAGGGCTTCATCCCTCAGTCCGTAGTTGAAGAAGGCGAAACCGGCGTCCCGCTTTTTAAAACCACCAGCCGTATTACCACCAAAGACCGCATCGTTTTCACCCGCCAGCTCGCCACCTTGATCGGCGCTGGGCTTCCGCTTTCGGCTTCCCTCCGTACCGTTGCCAACCAAACCGAATCCAAAGGCATGCGCGCGGTCACCGAAGAAATCATCGCCGCCGTCGAATCTGGTAAGTCGCTCTACGAAGCCTTTGCTGCCCATCCTCGGATTTTCAACGGCGTCTATCTCGCCCTCATCCAAGCCGGCGAAAAATCCGGTACCCTCGACGTCTCTTTGAAGCGCCTTGCTGACCAGGAGGAGAAGGACGCCGCCATGATGAGCAAAATCCGTGGCGCCCTCGTCTACCCCGCCATCATTCTCGTGGTCATCCTCGCCGTGCTTGCCTTCATGATGATCATGGTCGTCCCGCAAGTTCAAGGCCTCTACGAAGACATGGGCGAAGAGCTCCCTGCCATCACCAAAATCCTCGTCGCCATCAGCACCTTCTTCGGACAGCTCTGGTGGCTCGTCCTTGCTGTCGTGGTCGGCGCCGTGGTCGGCGCCTACATGCTAGTCAAGCGCACCGATTTCGGTCGTCGCATCATGGATTCCTTCAAAATCCACGCCCCCATCTTCGGTAAACTTTTCCGCAAACTCTACGTTTCTCGCTTCGCCCGCACCGCCGAAATGATGCTCGCCTCCGGCGTCCCCATGCTCGAGTCCATCACTATTTCAATTGACGCCGTGAACAACGTTGTCGTCGAGGACGAGTACAAAAAGTCCCTCGACGTCATCAAAGGTGGCAAAAACCTTTCCGAAGGCCTAATGGAAAGGGAATATATGCTCCCGCTCGTCCCGCAAATGGCCTCGATCGGCGAAGAATCCGGCAAAATCGACGAAATGCTCGGCAAGGCCGCCCAAGTCTACGAAAACGAGCTCGACGAACAAGTCAGCAACATCTCCACCATGATCGAACCCATCCTCATGGTCATCATGGCCGGCCTCATCGGCGTCGTCGTCGGTGGCACCCTCCTCCCCATCTACTCCCTCGTTTCCTCCATTTCCGCCTAACATTTCCGTTTAAAACCCTTGCATTTTTCTGAAAATTAAGCTATTATTAACATAAGTATTAAGTCTAGAAAGGATTTATAAAGTGTCTCATCAAAAAACAAAGAAAGGTTTCACCATCATCGAAGTCGTGCTCGTGCTTGCCATCGCCGGCCTCATCTTCCTTATGGTATTCTTAGCTCTGCCAGCTCTCCAACGTTCGCAAAAGGATACTCAGCGCCGTGACCAGCTCTCCATGCTCGTTACTCAAATCACTCAGTACCAAGCGAACAACCGCAACCGTCTCCCAACTTGTAGCAATGCCGACAAATGCGTTGTCGACCCAGACGCAGATGGCAAAATTGATGAGAATGATAAAAGTGGCTGGGCTCAGTTCTATCGCAACTACCTGCTCGCCCAAAACGACGTCTTCGAAGACCCGAATGGTAACCCTTACCGTCTGCAAATTGTGCCTTGCGACCCGACCAGTAAGAAAGACGGCGAGGCCTGCTCGGTCCAACGTTCTGGTGCTGAGTTCAGCGGTGCCGAAAGCGACGAGGGTAGCAACGACGTTCAAAACTACCGCATCCTAATCACCACCAACTCTGTCTGCGACGGCGAGAACATCGTCTACAACACCGGCGCTCGTCGCCTCTCAGTCGCCTACAAACTCGAAGGCGGCGGTATGTACTGTTCCAACAACTAATCTATGTATCAAGAAATCAGCCCCATCGGGGCTGATTTGTCATGATCAAAACAAAAGTCAGGACATGCGCCTGACTTTTGTTTCATTCTTGTTTTCTTTGCTGGACTTTCTTTTTTTAAAAGAAAGTCCAGAGGTTAGATATTCTCGCAGTAGACCCCGGAGCCCTCAAGGTGATACAACACCGCCGCTCGTCGGTTATTGGCTGACAACACCGCATGGTCACCATCACAAGTCGCACTAATCACAATCCGCATGGTATAATTGTTGCTCTCAAACGTGCTGTTATACATCGTTTCTAGGTCGCTATTCGTGCACGTCGACCCCGCCATCTTCGACCCCGCCACGCAGTACATCACCGCCCAGTTATACGCCGCCCCATTCGGGTCTTGGTACTCATCACCAAAATAATCCCGGTAAAACCCCGTCCATGTCGACTCGTTTTTCTTCTTCTGCTCCGCCGCATAATTACGCTCCGCTATCGCATTGTCACCGTAAATCAAAACCGCATTACCTTTCTGCGCGTTGTTTTCTTCCGTGCTATTCCTAAAACCCGGCAACGCCCCCCGGCTATTGTTCGTCTGAAAACTCTTCAAATTCCGGACAAACGACAGCACGCTCTCCCGCCTAGCGGTATCCCTCTGCGACGCCCATAACGCCGGTAGCGCCATAAACACCATCGCAAAAATCAACCCCGCCACTGCGAGCACTAGTACTACTTCTATAATCGTAAAACCTTTATGCTTTCTCATAATATAATCATACCACATTTATGCTAAAATAATAATATGCAGATAGCCTTTGTTATTCTAATGTTCATCCTTGGCGCGGCCCTCGGCTCCTTCCTTTGTTGCCAAGCCCGCCGTCTCCACGAAAGGGAATCGCATCACGGCAAAATGCCCTCCCGCTCAATCTGTCTTCACTGCCAGAAGTCTCTCAAATGGTATGACAATCTGCCGATCATTTCGTACCTTATACTAAGGGGTAAATGCCGTTATTGCCACCATCAAATCGGCCGTCTCGAAATCCTCTCCGAGCTCGGCGTTGCCACCGCCCTCGCCCTGCTCTCATTCCACTTCCTTCGTACCGCTCCAGCCGTTACAATCCCAAACCTCGCGATTTTCCCCAGCATCGCCCCCATCAATTGGGGAATTTTCGCTATCATGTTATTGCTTATTTTAAGCCTAGCCTTTTTAGCTATCTACGATGGTGCTTATGGTGAGCTACCGAGCTTTTGCTTGACAATATCCATAATCTGTGCTATAATCATAGTAATCTTGCGCCAGCAGGCTAGCTTTCTTATTTCTGCGCCACAACCCGCCCTCATTCCCAACCAGCCCTGGTCGCCCACCATCGCGGCCCTGCTTTCGGGCGCCCTTTTTGGTGGCCTGTATCTTTTTCTCTATCTCGTCTCCAAAGGCAAATGGGTCGGCGACGGCGATTGGCTTCTCAGCCTCGCCCTCGGCCTCGCCCTCGGCCACCCATTCTTAGCCCTCGTCGCCATCTTCATCGCCAACTTCTCCGCCACCCTCGCCTCCATGCCCGCCGTTGTCAAACAACAAAAGCATCAAAACCACCAAATCCACTTCGGCCCCTACCTCGTCCTTGCCTTCATTATCACTTACACTTTTTCCAGTTTTTTCATAAGCATGATATAATTAAGACATGAGAAGAAGAAAAGGCGATACCCTGATCGAAGTAGCTTTGGCTATTGGCATTTTTTCGCTCGTCGCCATTTCCATCGTCGCCGTCGTCGCGGCCAGCACTTCTAGCGCCCAAAATTCGCTCGAAGTCACCATCACTAGGGAAGAGATCGACGCCCAGGCCGAAGCCCTCCGCTTCATCCACGATTCCTACATCGCCGGTGGCCAGTCAAACGTCGTAGATAACGACCGCTACCTCAGGCTCTGGCGCGCCATCACCAAAAACGCCAAGAACCGCGCCGACTCGCTCGACTTCAACCCCACCACTTGCACCGAGCTTTACAACGAGCAAAACGGCGTCAGCCCCCTGGTCAACCAAGGCGCCTTCCTCATCAACACTCGCAATCTCGGCGCCATCGGCACCGCCGACAAAAGCGTCCTCGACAGCACCATCGCCAAAATCGTCATCACCCCCGACAAATACAACGGCGCCAAGCCGTTCTACCCAGCGACCACCTATCCACGCATTCTTTATGGTACCGCCACTGGCGACGAATCCCTCCTCGACCAAAACGACGTCTCCGAGCTTGATGGAAGGACCATCAGCCGCGCCGAAGGCATCTATATCATCGCCATCAAAGACAACGAGTCCACCACCATCATAGATGGCAGTAGCGCCACCAAAAAAGCCGCCTACTACGATTTCTACCTCCGCACTTGCTGGTTCAGCGCCGGCGCCGACCGCCCCTCCACCGTCTCCACCGTCATCCGCCTCTACGACCCCAACATCATCACATACTAAGACGTTTCCGAATGGAATTTCTCGTGAATTTCCTTGAGATGCGCATCCGTCACGTGCGTATAAATCTGCGTCGTCGAAATATCCGCATGCCCCAGCATCGACTGCACCGAGCGAAGGTCCGCCCCGTTCATCAAAAGGTCCGTCGCAAACGAATGACGCAAAGTGTGTGGCGACACGTGCTTCGTAATCCCCGCCAGCCGCGCATACTTCTCCACAATCCGCTCCACGCTCCGCGCCGTAATCCGCCGGTAATTTCCCGACGTATCCACCGCCTGCTTATTCCGCGAGTTGTTCAAGAACAGCGCCGGCAGGGAATCAGTCCGCGCGTCGAGATAATCCGACACCCTGTCCGCACATGCCTCCGAGATGAAAATCGGCCGGTCTTTCGAACCCTTCCCCCGCACCATAAACTCCCGCCGTTCCAGGTTAATCGAATCGCGGTTCAGCCCGACGAGCTCAGAAACCCGTAGCCCCCCAGAGTACAAAAGCTCAATAATCGCCCGGTCCCGGAGCCCCGACTCGTTCGAAGTGTCAATCTCCTCCAGCATGTCCTCCACCTCGTCGTAGCTGAGAAACGTCACCTGCTTCCGCACCACGTGTGGCAAATCAATCAGCGACGGGTCCAGCGACTTTATCTCCCTCCGCGCCAGATACTTAAAAAACCCGCGGAGCGCAATCAAATGATACGCCTGCGTAATCGTCTTCAAATCATCACCCCCATTCTCCGACCCTAGCCGGTTCAACTTTAGCCGATATTTTCGTAGCACCTCCCGGTCGATCTCGTTCGCCTTGATCTGGTCCTCGCCCAAAATCTCCTGCGCAATCAGCAGAAACCGCTCAAGGTATAGCCGGTAATTTTCCACCGTCTTTTTACTGCGCCCGCTCTCGATCTCCAGGTGCTCCAAGAAATCGTTTATCAGCTCTGCTATGTCCATAAAACCATTATACAACCCCTTGCCTTTTTCCGCAAAGCCGTGCTATAATAAAAGTGCAACAGCTATTAAAATACCAAACTCAAAGGTTAAGGTTTTTAACCGAGCCATACCTATGTCGAGCATAAAAATGGCATCATTAGGTCGCATGCTCGAATGGGTTAAAACCTTGTTTGGTATACGAAAATAGTTGTTGCAGACTAACCTAGTGGTGCCATTTTTATCATGGTATCACTAGAAAACATCAACTAACTAAA
>CAZXEG010000016.1:0-16700 GCA_964639835.1 uncultured Candidatus Saccharibacteria bacterium
CGACGTTTAGGATAGACGGCGAGGCGGTTAGCCTGAGTGAGCTGGTGGAAACGATTGAGCGAAAGGTGGAGGAGTAGGCTCTAAGTAGCAGACATATTAAACTTTTCGGGAGCTTACTTGCTTCCAGTATCGCTTACGGACACGCCGCCGAACCCTCCGGTTGCGTCCAGGTAAATCGTATGTTTACCTTTGTTAGAATCGCCCTTCCTGTCGTCCGACGCCCCGCCAAAGATAAACCCAGATTTTATCTTCACCTGCACGTCCTCTGGCACCAGAATATCAACTCCGCCAAACGCTACAAATGCCTTAATCACGGTGTCTTTTTCGAACTTCGCTTTTCTCAGGTCCAAGTCCACCCCGCCAAACACCGCTGTCAAATTCGCCCCCGCGAAAACCTCATCGTTATAAACCCGCTCGCTCCCCGAAAAAATCGCCACCTGCGAATCCATCACCTTGCCGTTCTCTAGGCTCCGGATCTTCTTGTCTACTTCCTTGTCGCTACTACTGTGCACTAGGCTTTTTACAATCAGGCCCACGCCAACCAACACCAGCGCCACCGCCAAAATCACCTTCCACGCTACTTCGTACGAAAATACATTTTGCGCTGCCAGTAGCAAAATCACCCCCACCGCCAAAAATACCAGGCTAGAAACCTTCTCCTTCTCGGTGAATAGTCCAATCACGCTCGGCACAATGATGAACAGCGTCCACCAGCCATCAAAGAAAATATCGATGGAAAACAGCCCTAGTGCGTTTCCACCGAATATCACCCCCAGTGCGATAATTGCCAGCCCCCAGATAATTGTTCTAGCCTGTTTCATATAATCTCCTCTTGTGGTGGGCGAGGAGGGACTTGAACCCTCACTGTATTGCTACAACCAGATTTTGAGTCTAGCAAACGTAAGTGTTTACGTCCCAAACCTCGCCCTGTTTTCTGTTAATAATTGGAGTTGCTTTACAACCTTAATGACATTATAACACATATACTGACACGTAAAAAGAAGTGTAAAAGTAGTGTATGTTTTATTGCTTAGTGCCGATTAGATAAAAGACTTTGTGTTGATGAGGATAATCTACACCTAAATGCGGCTCATCCTTAATTGAAAATTTTTCAGCTTCAATATTCTCTAAAGAAGTTTCAAGTAATGAGAGGCATTCTGCTGGAACAGGAAAATCATCTTCAAGGTCAGCGAATACCAATACTCCTCCGGTTTTAACCAAATCTACGACTTTCTGGATAATACATTCTCTATTTTCGCTAGGAATGAAATGTAATACATGAGTAAATAAAACGATATCGTATTTAGTGTCAGATTGAAAATCCTGGATTTTGGTAACTTCGGTTATAATTATCGCCTTTTCTTTATCAGCTAATTTTTGTGTTCTCTCTATCGCCGCAGTTTGCCTATCTACTGCGGTAACTTCTACTCTTAATCTAGCGAGCCCTACGACATTTAATCCTTCTCCACAACCTAAGTCAAGGGCGGTCAAGCCCTCAAAATGAGGAAATCTAGAAGATAGTTTATCATAAATCCATTTGTCCATATTCATATATTATGATGGAAAATCCCCCTTATGTCAAGGGGGATAATCTTACTTGAGCCAGCATTGGGGGTCTTTTGCAAAGTAATCCCCCGAAGTTCCAAACGCAACTGCTCGACACCCTCGGCAGTAGTTCAAGAGTTCACACTCTGAACAGCCTTCGATTCTGTCGATTTGGCGATACAAATCTTCCTTCTCCCCGAAGAACACGTCCTCGATAGTTTGAGGGAATTTCCCCACAGGAGAGTCGAACCTGCGACAAGCGTAGAAAGTGCCATCCTCTAGGAGGGTTAAGTGGGCAATTCCACAATGACAACCGTCATAGACTATCCCATCATCCTCAGTTAAGAGCAGATCCTTTTCTCTAAGGATAATTTTCCAGAGATGGTCTTTAAGGCTGAACATTGTTCCCTGATTCGCCAAGTTTTGGTAAACATCCCACATCCGATTAAGAAAAATATGGTATTCCTCTGGGGTGAGATTATTTTCGGTATCTCCGTGTGTCGGACAATACCTAGCGAAACCGCATCTCTTGGCTTTGTGATTGACAATAATTCTAGTGAGTTCGGGTATTTCTTCCCAATTGACTTTAGAAACCGTCGTCATCACCACGGGAGATAACCCACAGTCGTTTAAAAGGTCAATGGCTTTAAGCGTAAAGTCAAATGAGCCTTCCATACGCATTGAGTCGTGCGTCTCCCTCAGCCCATCCAGTGAAACTTGGTAGTGCCTACACCCCGCTTCCTTTAGCCTATTGATGGCTTCGGGGTTAAGATGAAATGGGTTGCCAAGAATGCTAAACTGAATCATCTTTTCGTGAAGTAATCCTATAATTTCCCAGAAGTTCGGATGCAAAATTGGGTCACCACCAGTTAACGAGACATGAGGAGTCTTGCCATATTTTTGGCAAAAATCCAGATAATCATCTACCAGTAGTTTAGCATTTTCAAACGTCCACTCTTCAAATGGGATAGGATTCCCAGAATTGAAAATGTAGCAATGTTGACACCGTTGGTCACACCTGTTAGTGATATGCCACTGTAAACAAAAGAAACCTGACAAAATTTCTCACCCCCCTTCAAAAGAAACACAGCCTAGGGTTCTTAGTGCTTAGTTATCGCATCCACTGCAAGGGCAACAAATTGCTGCAAACTCCACACGGTGAATCTTTTCCGTGGAAGTTACGTCCTGAACGGTGCGAGTCGGTTGAATGTCCTTCGGTTTGCTAGCCCAAAAGTTAAACTTACTCACATCCTTTTTAGTCTTCATAACACTCACCCCTTTCCTTTACAATTCTCAGTGTTAATACTACTACCTAGGCTGTGCTAGTTTAGTTATACATCATATTTATATAATTGTCAAGTCCAAAAAACAAAATCCACAGAGCAGTACTTTGCAAAATCAAATTATATGTTGCAAAATGAGACGGATATTTTTTGAAGCAAACTGCAATTTACGGAGTTTACCACAAGGTCTATGTTTTGAATAGCAGACCTTGTGGTAAACTCCTAACGTCTAACTTACACAAAATTCTTGACACAACCGGCACATTCTTGAAATGGCACAATTCAAACATTAGAGCATAGACCAAATGGCAGAAGATATTGAGCTTGAACTACTGAATATAATAAAAAGAAGTTCCCGTCTCAGCGAATGCTTCGCCCTCGTGAACTTCAATACTTTTATTTTACTCCAAAAGACTATTAATGTCAATAGCCTCGCGTTTACGATTCACAAAAATAATACGCTGAATGCCATGTCTTCGTTTTAGGCGTTCCAACAAGAAGTTTTGGATACTTTTATCTTGTATGTTTTTCATTCGAAAGGAATCTAAAACAACATTGGGCGATTGATGATCCACAGCTTTACGCAAATTGCGCTCAATGCAGTCAGTGGTTTTTCCTTCGGGGGCTTTAATTTCAAAAATTGTGTTATTGACGTAGCAGTCTGCCATACCGATATTTACGCTGCTGGGAATAAGAATCCGCAAGAGCTTCGGCAGTGATGTATTCGTGTGGTTTTGGCTTGGCTCCGCCTTCGCGAGTAACAATGCCCTTAATGGCTGATGGTACGGGGTTTTTCTTCATATTTCACTATTATATCATAGGGCGATAGATTAGAGATGAAATGATCAGGTACCAACAAACTACAGAGAGTGCCTTTCATTACGATTCATGAACGAAAAGTGGTGCTAGAACGTAAAGAAGAAGGTGTGCGTAGAGAGGTCGCGAAATTAAAAAAAGACGCTAAATTTTATCGTCTGGAAAAAAGTTTGTATAACGATTTTACCTGTGGTGGGCGAGGAGGGACTTGAACCCTCACTGTATTGCTACAACCAGATTTTGAGTCTAGCGCGTCTACCAGTTCCGCCACTCGCCCGGCGATAGGGTTGGCTTGCCGCGAGAGAGGTCGGACGACAAGCCTGAGTTTATTATAGCACATTTTGGCTAAATATGCTATAATAAGTGGTATGAATTCTGATACTGGTGGGTCGTCTTCTGGTGACTTTAGAAATCCTCTCGAGAGGGACCTGCAGAGACGAGCAGCGACCGAAATCGCTAGAAACAATGTAATAGCGAGTTATTCGCGGGCGACGGATGATGAGTCGTCGCACCTCAAGGACAAGCCGGTGACGAGCAAGGGCGATGCCGAATCGTGGAAAAAATACCATTCGGCCTGGCAGGATTACTACCAGAAGTACTACAGCGAATATTATTCAAACGCGGCGCGCGACTACATCGCAAAAGAGCGCCTCAAAGACGCCCGGGAACAAGCTGAGGATGACGAGGTAGTGTTTGCGCTGGCAAAAGCCAACCGTAAGGATGACCACGAAGCAGGGCTAAAACTCACCAACGGCAAGGATTGGAGCGCGGATAATTATGCCGGTAAAACAGAGGTGGGCGAGGACGTGCGCACGAAATTGCGTCGCAAAATCCGTCGGCGGGCAACCGACGAAGCTAAGAAATCGCGCCGGCGGCGGAAGTTCATCCCGATTGCGGCAGGGCTTTTTGTGGTGGCACTGATTCTGTTTTTGCAATACAACCGGCTGATTTTTGCGCCGATTATGGCGTATGTGTCGCCCGGGAACGCGCCGGCGACGGAGATTGAAGCACTGGACCCAACCATCACCCAGACGGTATCGAGCGACCCGCGACTAATCATCCCGAAATTGAATATTGACGTGCCGATTCGGTTTGATGTGCAAGCTTCGGACGTGATGGCGGCGATGAATAACGGGGTGGCACACTACCGGATTTCGGGAGCGAGCGCCTATCCAGGGCAAATTGGCAACTTTGTGATCACGGGGCATTCGGCGGGGGATGTGTACAGCTCGAACCCGTATAAATACATCTTCTCAGGGCTGGAGCGACTGGAGGACGGCGACCTAATCTACGTGAATTACCAATCGGTGAGGTATACCTACAAAGTGTTCCGGAAGCAGGTGATCGAGCCGACGGACGTAGCTGCGCTGATGATACAGACCGAAAAGCCGCTAATCACACTGGTGACTTGTACGCCACTCGGGACGTCGCGGTATCGTTTGCTCGTGACGGGCGAGCAGATTTCGCCAGCGACCGACGAGCAGACGGCGGTTGATACTGGCGAGGGGACTACGAACATCGACGAAGCGGTGATGCCGGCGAACGAACCGTCATTCTTTGAAGGAATTTGGAACTGGCTGACTGGGCAAGCAAACTAAGCTGGAAACTAAGCTGGCCTAAACTAAGCGAGGCTATTTAGCGATGGTTTCGCGAATGAGGTCGCCGTCTTTGAAGTAGTAAAGCCATTTATCGGCGGAAATGGTGACCGGGAAGCGCGAGGAAACGCCAGAGGAGAGGGTGCGGTGGTTTTCACCGTCAAAATCATAGACATGCAGGAGGGAATTGTCGTCGACAGCATAGACCATGTAGCCGTCGAGCCAGCCGAAATGATTGCTGACCGGGCTCCAGGTAAGGACGGCGCGAGCCTCCATATCGACGACAGTGATGTGACCCTTATCATCTTTGAGGGCGACGAACGAGCCGTCTTTGCCGACCTTGAGGCTCTGCGGGGTGGTGTCGATGGTTTGCTCAAGGAAAACCGAGAAATCGGTCTTTTTTAAGATGGCGAGGGAGTTTCCGGTTACGATGGTGAGGTATTCGTCGTCGTAAAATTTGCTAATGGCGACCAGCGCGGGGGTATCGATGGACCGGACGGAGGTGATTTTGGAATCGCTGAGGCTGGTCAGACCGACGTAGTATGCGGTGGCCGGAGAATCCTGTGAAGAGTCGCCTGAAGCTATAGAGGGGTCAGTGGACGTGGCGGAGTCGGCGGGCGTGGCGCTAGATTTGGCGGAGAAAATAATGGTGGAATCGTAGTAGTCGAAGTCGGCGACGTCGGCGACCAGCACGGCGGAGAGCTGACGGGAGGAGAGATCGATGCGGTGGAGATTGCCGTCTTTCACGGCGAGCAAGTTGCTGGCGGAATGGTCGGCGATTTTGACAACGCTGAAGTTTGCATTGAAGGTAGCGGTGAGATCGACGGTGGCTTTGGGGTCCCGAACGTTGATTAGCACCCATTTGGTGGTGGTGGCGTCGGCGAGTTCGAGCAAAAGGTGCTCGTTGTCGTAGGCCCATTCGGCGCTTTTAATCTCGCCACTGAAAATGCCCGGAGAGGTAGCGTCGGCGGTCGTGCGAGAGGTAAAAGGGAAATCAGCCGGAAGCTCGATGGTGCGAGGGTCGAGTTTGTCGTTCTCGAGGTTGAGCAAAGTCCAAGTGGTGGTGGTACTCGCGAGTAGCATTTGCGCGCGCGAAGGCGAAACGGTCGCAAAAGTGGCGGTGGTGGCGGTGAAAACGGAGGTTTTGTCGCGCTTTTCGAGGAAAAGCCGTGGGTAGTGGATGCGGTAGAGTAGCCCCTCGGCGACATTAATAGTGCGGGCCCAGGAGTCGTAGCCCTCTTTTGTCAGCTTGATGTTGTGTTCGCCGGCGCTGAGGACTTTGCTGGTATTGGTACGCTGAAAAAACCCGCCGAGCTCGCCGTCGATTTCGACGTCGGCGCCGGTGGGGATTGAAGAAATCTGTAGAAGCCCCTGTCGCTCGACTTTGAAGTCCGAGCCGACCCAGTAACCAGAAACCAAAAAGGCCAAAATCGCCACGGTAGCAATAACTGCAACAAGCATAATCGCTTCGGAAATAATTACGCGCCGCTTGGCGCGACGAGCGCGCTGTTCTGGTTCCATGGCTTTATTATAACACATTTTGGAAGAAATTAGCTCTTGCGTTTTCGGGCAAGGTCGTGTATTATTATATATAAGTATAAGCGAGGTGAACGATGGAGAATTCCGACAAGCAGAAGCAGGTAAAGACAGTGCGTCGAAAGGCGCGCGTGGCTAGTGCTGGAAGTCGGAAAAAGCTGACGCGACCGGCTGGTGCGTCGACTGCATCGGCTACGTCGACCACGTCGGCCGTGACCGCGGTCGCGAAAAAGACCTCTAAGCCCAAGGCGGTCAAGAAGACCGTGAAGGTCAAAGAAGTGACACGAGCAGAGAAGGCAGTGGGCAAGGTCAAGGTGACCGCAAAGAAAACAACGAAGAAAAAGCCGGCCGCAAAGAAAGCTACGCCGAAGCAGAAGCGAGTTACAAAGAAGGCGCCAGCCAAGGTGCCGGTCAAGACGTCCGTAAAGACACCCGTGAAGACGTCCGCAAAGGAGTCTACGAAGGGGACTACTAAAGTAACCGTTAAAACGACTGCCGAAACGCCTGCGGAGGAGCCAGCAAAAGAGCCGGCAGAGGAGCCAGCGAATTTCACGCGTGAAGTGAAGCCGAGGCAGGCGATTTTGATACGTTCGGCACAGTACCGTGACGTGGAGGTAGAGAAGCGTCCGCTGTCAAACATGCCCGCAAAAAAGGCTTCTTTAGAGAGCGACGTGGCCGAGCAGGTCAAGGTACGCAAGGCCGATCCGGAGATTACCCCGCAAGAGAATCTCGAAGCGCAGGCTGATTTTTGGGCTGGGTTGGCCGATTCGGACGTTGACAAGGCCGTCACTAATAGCAAGAAACCAGCGACACAAAGTCGCAAACCGATTGATGTTAACAGAGTAAACGAGCGGATGCGAGCGCGGAAGAATATTCCGGTGGATGCACCCAAAACCCCTGCCAAAGAGCTGAAGGAACAGGCGATCAAGAAGGCGATTAAAGAAACCAACAAGAAGCTCGCAACCGATGCCAAGAAGAAACCCGAGCGAGTGCGGTTTACCTGGGGGAGGATCCTGATGATACTGTCTTGCACAGCGATGGTGGTGTGCGCGGTAGTGTATTTTGTGAATTTGTCGGCACCGGATGTTTCGCTCCGAGTGGCAGCGATGCAATCTGGTATCGAGGCGACCTATCCTTCTTTTACGCCACGTGATTATAGTCTGTCCGATATCACTTCGGAAGAAAATAAAATCACCTTGGCCTTTAAACACAGCGATGGGCAAAGTTCGTATACTTTGACGGAGGAAAAGTCAGCTTGGGATTCGAATGCGCTTTTAACTAACTTCGTGAAAGTAAGCTACGATGAGGATTATACGGTGGTGCGCGAGCAGGGTTTGACCCTTTACATGGTAAAGGATGGGGCATCGTGGGTGAACAATGGGATTTTGTACAAACTCAAAATCAATTCCGGGTCGCTGACCAAGAAGCAGATTAAAACGATTGCGACATCGCTGTAAAAGTGGTATAATTGGACAATATGAGCAATGTTGTAACGCGGTTTGCGCCAAGCCCGACTGGGTATATTCACATTGGTAATGTGCGGAGTGCGATTTATCCGTATCTTTTGGCGCGGCAGAGTGGCGGGAAGATGATTCTTCGGATTGAGGATACCGACAGAGAGCGGTATGTTGAGGGGGCGACGGAGCTGATCGAGGATACTTTGAAGTGGCTGGGGCTGGAATGGGATGAGGGGCCGGTGGTGGGCGGGCCGAACGGGCCGTATTTCCAGAGTGAGAGGCTCGAGATTTACCACGAGTGGGTGAAAAAGTTGCTTGCGAGTGGGCGGGCGTACGCTGATCCGACGCCACCGGAGCAGGTTGAGGAGTACCGGAAGCAATGTACGGCAGAGAAGCGGGCGTTTCTATACCGGGATTTTCGGCCGGAGAAGCTAAGTTTTGAGTGGCAGCCGGGGGTACCGATTCGGTTTTTGGCGGATCCGAAGGAGCGGACTTGGACGGATGCGGTGATGGGGGAGATGCACGCTGGGCCAGAGGTACAGGATGATATTATTTTGATTAAGCGGGATGGGTACCCGACGTATAATTTTGCGCACATTGTGGACGATGCGTGCATGGGGGTGACGCACGTGATGCGAGGGGTGGAGTATTTGTCGTCGACGCCGAATTACCTGGCGCTATATGAGGCGTTTGAGCTTTTTGTGCCGGTTTTGGTGTCCTTGCCACACATTTTGGCGCCGACTGGGAATAAAAAACTCGGCAAGCGCGACGGGGCGAAATCGGCGACGGAGTACCGCGATGACGGGGTGCTGCCAGAGGCGATGTTGAACTTCTTGGCGTGCCTTGGCTGGAATGACGGCACGGAGCAGGAGATTTATACGCGCGAGGAGCTGATCGAGCGGTTTTCGCTGGAGCGGGTGCAGAGCTCGGGGGCGCGCTACGATGAGACGAAGTTGCTCTGGCTGAACGGGCAGTGGATTCGGAAGATTTTTGACGAGCAGGGGTGCGCGGCGCTGTATGACCGGACGCACGGGTTCTGGCCGGAGGTGGCTCTGGCACATTCGGAGGAGGAACGGATGCGGGTGCTTGCGATTATTTACGACCGATTGAAGGTACTTTCGGACCTTCAGACGATGACGGGGTATTTCTTTGCCGACCCGGAGATGGATATGGAAATGCTGAAGGGAAATAAGTTCCTGAAGAAGCTGTCCGAGGCGGAGCTGGAAGATTTACTAAAGCGCTCTATCGCGCGGCTGTCG
Source organism: uncultured Candidatus Saccharibacteria bacterium (assembly GCA_964639835.1). Lineage (GTDB taxonomy): Bacteria > Patescibacteriota > Saccharimonadia > Saccharimonadales > Saccharimonadaceae > Nanosyncoccus. Next base: position 9,492 of record CAZXEG010000016.1, read on the forward strand.
GCGGTGGATTCGTGGGATGAAGCTACATTACAAGAGGCCTTGAATGATTTACTGGCGGAAACGGGGCGCAAGCCAGCGGAGCTGTTTTCTTTGATACGGATTGCGGTGTCGTTTGCGCCGTTCTCTCCGGCGTTGCATTTGACTTTGGCGGTGCTGGGCAGGGAAGTGACGCTAGCGCGACTGAATGCGGTAGCACGAGCGATCTAGTTCGTAATATTTTTTGAAAAAGTCAAGACTTGCGTGGGTAGGTTTTTGTTGATATAATAGAGTTGTATAAATTTCACAACCAAACGTACATTATAGATAATGATGGTCAATATTGGGTTTAAGAGTAAAAATCAGCACCGTTAGGTACTAGACGCGACTCTTAAACTTTAATGTTGACTGAGTACGTTTGGTTGTGAAAGCCTACGGTGCTGATTTTTACTTTGGCGCTATGGGCAAGTAAATTTAAGGAGGTAAACACACCCCATGGTCATACAACTACAACCAATCAAGAATTATATCAAACATTCCCATCGTCAGACATTATCCGGAATCTTCGCTACCTTTTCACTTTGTTTGTTCACCCTACTTATGGTATTTCCCATAGTAGGTGTTGAACAAAAAACCGAAGCCGCCACCGGCACAGCGTCTACTACCTCTCTCACGCTGACCACTACCGGTGGTGCTTCCTTGGATCTTGCCGTAGATAGTAATAATGGTACCTTTGCTACGACTGACCCTGCTTCATCTAACTATTCCAGTACTAGTACCCAAGCCGAGTTTACTGTTACTACTACTAACTATACTGGCTATACCTTAAGCATTAGTAATAGCGATAGTGATACCAACCTCACCGCCAGTGATACCACTAGCGGTAGTTCTACCATTGCCTCCATTGGCTCTGCTACTGGCTCCAGTGCAGTACCAAGTACTGGTATTTCTGCTACCACCTTCAATACCACTGCCTATAACGGCATGTGGGGCTATAAACCAAGCATGCTCAACTCTTCCTCTAACTCTAACTATCTCCCATCACCCACTACCACCGCCACTACCCTAAACATCACCAACTGTGCTAATGGTAAAAGCAATGGTAGCAATACTTGTCCCGATGCTGTAGATACTTATACTATAGACTTAGCAGCTAGACTAGAATATACCCAAAGCTCTGGTAACTATACTCACACTTTCATTCTCGCTACCGTAGGCAATCCTATCACCTATACCATTAACTATGCAGATAACACAGGCGATTCTACCGTATCCGGCATCCCCACTACTCCCACTTCCGGCAGTACCAGTGATACTAGTATAGTACTAAAAGCTTCCGACACCGCATCAGACCCAGTCCCCACTAGGACTGGTTACACCTTCAAAGGCTGGTGCCTAGGTACTGTAGCTAGTAGTGGTACTACGTGTAATGGCACTACTACTCCTACCTATACTGGTGGAGGAAGCTTTGGCATAGACCAAACCACTACTAATAGCACTACCCTCTATGCTATGTGGGAGATTAAAAGTTTCACCCAAACCACTAGAGTCCGCTATGAGGATGCTAATGGTAATTGGAGTAGCTATACTACAGTAGACACTAGCACAGTTAACTATAATAGCAGCTATTCTTGGTCTACCAGTAGCCTTAGTGGCTTTGATACTAGTACCTACCAATCAGCTAGTGTATCAAGCTATACCGTAACAGAAGCCAAAACCAATGATGTCAGCATCTACCGTAATACCCATACCCTTACTGTCTCAGCTGGCAGTAATACTAGCAGTGCTAGTGGCAGTGGCACCTACCGCGTAGGACAAACCGTTCCCGTAAGCGTCAGTAAGTACAGCAGTACTACCTGTACTACCTACAACACCCCCACCTGGTCCAAGAGCAGTGGCGCTACTGGTACCTTTAGCAGTACTAGTGGTTCTAGTGTGAACTATACCATAGGCACCACCAATGATACTGTTACTGCTACTTCTAGTTCTAGCAGTAACTCTCTTGCCATTACCCTCTATGCCTACAGTGGAGCATCAGGAATCTACCTAGACGGTACCTACTATAGTAGTGGCAGTACTGCCTATAAAACTTGTGGCTCTTATAGCATTTCTGGTAGCTATAGCAGTGGTTATACATTTGATTACTGGTCATATAGTGGCAACTCCGTCAACAGTACTAGCTCTTCTTCCACTACCTACACTGTTAGTGGGACTGGTACGCTGTACTTATATGGAAAAAGCACTACCACTTATATGCAAGACTTCACTGCCTCTATGTGTAGTTCTCAGGCTTCTAGTGCTAGCAAGACCGTAACCGATTCTAGGGATGGCAAAACCTACACCGTCCGTTACATCAATGGCGCATGTTGGATGACATCAAACCTCCGCTATCTTGGTGATACCGGCAGTACCTCCACCTCCATGATTGTCAAAAGTGCTACCACAAACTATAATTCTAACACCACCCTTACTCTCAAAGATCTAACCAATGGCTCCGGCTCATCTAGCGATTGCTATGGTAGTTGGAATGATAGTAGCGACACCTATACGGGCAAAGGCTGGACTAACCTATGTGTACATGAAGGCACTGATAATAATGGCAACCCAACAGTCTGGTATAACTACTCCGCCGCCACTGTTGGTACTATCGCTACCAAAGGAGCAAATAGTACAGCTGCAACATATGATGTCTGCCCAAAAAACTGGCGCCTTCCAACTAGCTCCGAACAGTCCGGTATCACTAGCTACACCATTGCCTTTAGTCCTGTTTACGGCGGGAACTACGACAATGGCTCCCTTAACTATGCGACTACGCGCGGGCACTGGTGGTCAGCTACGGCTAGCAATGCTCGCGGTCGTTACCGCCTGTACTACAACAGTGGTAGTCTGTCTACCAGCGGCGACTATCGCTACCGCGGGTTCTATGTGCGCTGTATTCGGTCCGCGTAATGAATTACTCCCAACAAATGGGGAGGGGCTCAGTAGCCCTCAGTAATTTCCGCAAAATCCCGCCGAGAATATGCTACTCGATAAACCCAGGCTCTCTTTATCTGCTTATCAAAATACTAAGACAAGCGCCTTTACAGTCGCTCTAGGGCGTACAGTAAATTATGTGATTTGGGCGATGTCATACCAGCTAGGCCTCTAGCTCCGGCAGGCGGGTGGCGAGGTAGAGCGGAAGGTTGACGATCTTGTCATTCTCGCGATAGGGTAAGAGTGAAAGCTTAGCAGCGAGGTTAATATCGGGGCATTTGCGGAGGAAGGCGTTTAGCGAAGCAGAGGATGTGTTGGTGCCAGACTTGACTTCGATCGGCAGGATGTCGCCCTTTAGGGTTTGAATCATGAAATCTATCTCGCTACGTGAATCGTCGGTAGCATAGTAGAAGGGTGACTCGCCCATGCTCGCGCGAAGCTCTTGAAAGACAAATTGTTCGGCCAGGGCGCCTTTGAACTCTGCGAAAAGTGCGTGGCCGTTTAAAACAGTTTGGATGGGCAGGCGAGCCTTGGCGCCGAGCAAGCCGATGTCGGACATATAGAGCTTGAAAATATTGCGGTCGGTGTAGGCGGAAAGCGGGAGCTTGGCGGCATTGGCGCGAGGCACTCGAGAAGCGATGCCGGTGTCCTCGAGCCAGAGCAGAGCCGCATCGTAATCCTTGGCGCGGGCGCCTGTACGAATCATGTTGAACAAGAACTTCTTGTTCTCTCGGGCTAGTTCGCCCGGCAGGACGTCAAAAATCTCACGGATGCGGGGCGTGACGTTAACGGGCGCGTGCTTAGAAAAGTCCCGGTCGTAGGCGTTCAAAATTTCGTTTTGCACAGCCCGGACTCCGAGCAGATTGCCCTCATCTAGGTAGTTCTGAACCACCTCTGGCATACCACCGACAATAAAATAGGTCCCGAGTAAATCGTTAATGGTCGCATGGAACGACGCAGTATCGACCAAATTGCCACTTGCGATAGCGTCGGCGTAGCCGGTTTTGCCGACGGCGCGTAGAAATTCGGCAAAGGTCATGGGGTAGATATTTAGCGTGTTGACCTTACCGACCGGGAAAGACGTCCCCTCATGCAGGCTCAAGCCGAGCAGGGAACCAGCAACGGCGATGTGATACTCCGGAGCGTTTTCGCAAAAATATTTAAGGCTCGCGAGGGCGCGCGGGATTTCCTGTATTTCATCGAGGATGATGAGGGTTTTTCCTTTTTCAATCTTTTGGCTGGTATAGACCTCGATGTTGTTGACGATCCGCTCCACGTCGTAATCCAGCGAGAAGGTCGATAACATGTCGGGGTTGTTGTCTAGGTTGACGTAAGCACAATTATCGTAGTACTTTTGCCCAAATTCGCGAAGTAGCCAAGTCTTGCCGACCTGCCGTGGCCCGTGCAGGACGAGTGGCTTGCGCTTGTGGCTGTTTTTCCAGGCGATTAAGTCTGTCATGGCATTGCGATACATGGTGAGTTCCTTGTGTTATAACCATATCTTAGCACTTTACCCCATAAAAAGCAAGGATTTTACACAAAAAAGTTGCAAAAAGTGTAGCATAAGCACAATAAAAAGCTGCAAAAAGTGTGGTAAAGTGACATTTTTTGCAACTTTTGGTGGGAGAACTGGAGGTGGCGAGGCGGGGCTGGGGCAAAGCAGGGTTGGGGCAACGGCGGGGCAGGAAAAGAAACAGGAGAAGCGGAGTAAAAAACCACTCCCACGGCGGGGAGTGGTGACCTGGTGGAGGACCGAGAGGAATTATGACTCTTCTTCGTCGTCCTTCTTGCGCTTGGCGGCCACGAGGATGAAGCCACCAGATACGGCAGCGACGGCGGCGGTGCCGGCGAGAACGGCTGGGAGGATATTGGCGTCACTCAGGTTGGAGGTAGTGACACCCTGAGGTGCAGTGTAGGAAGTTTCGGTCGCGCCAGAGTAGCTACTGCGGTTGTCGCCGGTGCTGACTTGACTGGTGGTGGTAGTGGTACCAGAGCCAGTGGTGCGGTTAGTATAGACTGTGCGACCACCGGTGTTGTCGTAAGCAACGACTGGATTATTCGTATCGGTATTTTGCGGGCCAGTCGGGTTATCGGGCACAACTGGGTTGTCTTCGTCGTCAATCACACCAGAAACCACGCTAAAGACGACTGTCTGGGCGTAGGTACCGGAATCTTTGGTGATGTCGGCCTTTGCACCGAAGAAGACGTCCCTGGAATTGCTATTGCCATCATTGTACTGGAGGACCTGGATCGGGTCTGAGCTGGTCTTGAGCGCGAAATAATTGGCACTGTCGCTAGCGGTGTCGGCGTCGTTTAGAGAATAGCCCCAGTAGTTGGCTGGGAAAGCACTAGCGAGCACACCAGTAGAAGTGCTATAATCGGAATAGCTAGATAAAGTCGGGATAGTCGAGGCAGTCTTGGTCTGGTTAATGAGACTGGTGACTTCGGACTTGGTATACATCGAAGCAGTGTAGCCGGCGGGGTTGTTGGAGATCACGCTGAGCGTGACCTTGTTGCGCAACAAATCGCTGACGAAAGTGTTGCCGGAAGCGGCTAGATCACCGCTCGCCCAGACGGAGGGCTCGGTTAAGTTGATAGTAAGTACCTCTGCTACATTGACTTGCAACGTGGTGCTCGCGGGGTTGCCGGAGACCTCGGTTGCGCTTGCGCTAGCGAACGGCATCGTGATAGAAAGGACCGTAGCGAGTGCAGGAATGAGTTTGTGTTTATGTATTGACCTGACCATGTATCTATTATAGCACAAACATTTTGAAAATGTGATAAAATTGTAATAGAAAATGTAAAAAGTGGAGTTAAAATGTCGGAAAAAACGTCAAAAAATCAAAAAACACCCCTTAAAAGCACTAAAAAAGCTTGTGGAAAACTCCGCAACAAAATCTTTTTCGGAGTGGGGATTTGCGGGTTAATTGGTGGGCTGGCTTGTGCGCTAGTAGGGCTTTTGACTCCGCGGGAGATGTTGCCGGATTTGGTGTTTCCGGAAGTGCCGTCGAAAAAAGCAGACAATAATATATACAGCAACTTGACCGGGCTGGCGGTGAGCTCCGAGACAGAGGTGAAGGCGCCAGCGTATTGTATCCAGACGCCGAACGGAATGGACGGGGCGCGCCCGCAGGCGGGGTTGAACCAAGCCGGGGTGGTATTTGAAGCGATTGCGGAGGCGGGAATTACGCGGTTTGCGGCGATTTACCAGAATCCGACGTCGGCGGTGATTGGGCCGATTCGGTCTTTAAGATTGTATTACCTTGAGTGGGATACGCCGTTTGACTGTACCATTGTGCATGCAGGCGGGGCGCCGGACGCGCTGGCGGCGGTGGCGCGCGGGTACAAGGATCTGACGGAGGACTACTCCTACATGTACCGCGGGTCGGTGGCGGCGCGACGATGGAATAACCTGTTTACGACGGCGGGGCTACTCGCGCAGATGAATGACAATCGCGGGTACGGTGGGGCGGAGATTAATGGTTTTTCACGACTGACACCAGAGGAATCACTCGCGGCGCGGGTGGACGCAGGGGCGACGAAACTGGCGATCACCGAGCCGGCCACTGGCAATACGTCGGAGGTAAAGGCGGCGGTAAATAGCGTGGCGGTGGATTTTGGGGGGCTAGTGAATTTCAATGTGCGCTATAATTACGATGCAGATTCGAACTCGTATCTCCGAAGCTACGAAAGCGGGGCGGCGCACGAGGTATACGCATGTCCGGGGGAGGACCTGGGCGAGAAAAACCCAGAGGCGGTCTGTCAACTGCAACAGCTGGCGCCGAGTGTGGTGGTGGCGATGGAAGTGAGCGAACACCGGGCGTCGGACGATTACCATGAGGACATCACGACGATTGGTTCGGGGAAAGCTTGGGTATTTCAGAACGGACAAGCGATAACTGGGACGTGGTCGAAGAGCTCGATCAAAGACCAGATCAAGTTCTTTGACGCATCTGGAGTGGAGATTAAGTTGGCGCCGGGGCAGACGTTTGTGGAGGCCGTGCCTGCATACGGTGACGTTACGTATAATTAAAAAATATGACCCTTCGGGGTCGTATTTTGTTCCTGGTGATTCCGGCGGGAGTCGAACCCGCGATTTTCTGGATGAGAACCAGACGTCCTGGACCACTAGACGACGGAACCGTATATTTACTATTATAGCATACCTTGAGAAAAAGTAAACCCCTGCCCTAAGCGGGGGCGCATCCATACAACTTTCACAACCTTTGCAACATTTCGGCAGGAGTTCTATAACCTATA
>CAZXEG010000017.1:0-15874 GCA_964639835.1 uncultured Candidatus Saccharibacteria bacterium
CCGATTTTGGAGTTTCTTCTCCGCAACTAGACATGGAAGACCGCGGCTTTAGTTTTAGAGCCGAAGCTCCGCTAGATATGCGTATGGACAAGAGGCAGGCACTCACGGCGACCACGGTAGTGAACCGCTGGAGCGAGCGCGACCTAGCCGATATCTTTGTGCGCTACGCCGAGGAATCTCCCGGTCGCGCCAAAATGTTAGCGAAAGCCATCGTACATGCCCGTCCTCTTAGGACTACCAGCGAGCTCGCCGATTTGATTAAGTCAAAAACCGGCTATCACTCCAAGGTTCACCCCGCCACACGCATTTTCCAGGCCATCCGTATTGCAGTTAACGGCGAACTCGAGCAGATCGAGCAGACGCTCCCGCTCTTACCGAAGCTGCTAAACCCCGGTGGTCGCCTCGGGCTTATCACCTTTCATAGTCTAGAGGACCGATTGGTCAAAACTTATTTCAAGGAGGCCTCGAGCTACGGCGAAGAGTCCCCCCTCGAGATTCTCACCAAAAAGCCCATCGTTGCGGAGAGTCAGGAGTTAGTTATCAACCCGCGTTCTCGCAGTGCCAAACTTCGCGTTGCGAAAAAGCGGAATTGATAAAAATAAAAACATAATACAAAAAGGAGGCAATATGCCAAAACAAATTACTGTATCAAACAAGTCTCGCGTACAGACCATCAAGGTTAATTTCAAGAAATAACGCGAGCAGGCGGGGCGCCACAGCCGCCCCGCCGATCCAAAACCATCAGCCACAGGCTGCGTACAAAAACAATTAGCTGCGACATGGGCCCGAAGGGGTCCGCCAAAAATAGAGTTTCACAGGAAGTGTGGAGTGTATGACCTTTCCGGGGCAGCCTCTAAAAGTTACTTATAGCTCTGCTTTTAGAGGTCCCGGTCTACGGATTAACTTCACTACCAAGAAACCAAAACCAAAATCAAAAATTAAACCATAATAAAAACAAAAAGCGAGGAAAAATGAGTTATCAAATCACTGCTACCCGACGAGAACTAGCTACCGTGAGTTTTGCCCGTGGTCGCAACACCGTCCGCCACACCAAGAGAAGCCTAGGTTCCATTTCCCAAATTGTGATTATTTGTTTGCTCACCCTCATTTTCGGCTTGTTTTATGTGGCCGAAAGTACCAAAGCCACTGGCCTTGACTACCAAATTTCCGCTGTCGAATCCGAAATTACTGATATGACCGCTCGTCGTGACGACCTCGCCGTCGAAAAAGCGCGCCTCACTTCTGTCACTGCCGCCAAGAATAGCACCGTCGCCACCACCATGACGGATGCCGAAGTCACTGGTTATGCCGCGGATTAAATTACTCAAAAGATTTGTCTTAGTCGCTTTCGCTATTATTGCGGTGCGACTATTTTTCATTCAGATAGTCGAGCACGACGCCTGGGTTGCCAAGGCCAACGAAGCCCACACCATGCTCGAAACCATCGTTGCGCGTCGTGGCGAAATCTACATGATGGATGGCGACACCCCGGTCCCGGTGGTGCTTAATCAAACCACCTATTCCATCATCATCGACCCCGCCATCACCGATCGCGAAGCTATCAAAAACGCCCTTAACACTTATGCCAAGGACAACATCTCCGCTGATTTAGACCAAGTTTTTGCCACTAACGGTCTCCGCTACTCCATCGTAGCAAGAGGCGTCAGCCACACTACCGCCACCAAAATCGCCGAGCAGGGAATCGATGGCGTCTGGTTCCAGAAAAACAGCCAGCGCATCTACCCCGAAGGCGAACTCGGCTCCGGCGTGCTCGGTTTTGTGAACGCCGACGGTCTCGGCCAGTACGGCATCGAAGGCGCCCTCAATAACACCCTGAAAGGGAACGACGGGCTTTTGAAGTCCATCGCCGACGTCAACAACGTCGCCCTCTCCATCGGCAACGACAATGTCAAAATCCCCGCCGAAGATGGTGCAGACGTCGTCCTCACCATCGACCGTGGCCTCGAAAAGGGCATCGAGGAAATCGCCACTAGCGCCATCGAAAACACCGCCGCCGACAACGTCGCCGTCCTCGTCATGGACCCAACAAGCGGCGAAGTCCTCGCCATGGCCAGCCTCCCCGGTTACGACCCCGGCAACTACGGCAACGTCAAGGATGCCAACAGCTACTTAAACCAGGTCACCGAAGTCCCCTACGAGCCGGCCTCCATTTTCAAAAACTTTGTCTTCTCCGCTGCCATCAACGAAGGCAAAATGACCGCCGACACCACCTATCTCAACGAGCCCTACGTCGAAATCGACGGCAACAAAATCTGGAACGCTGAGCAACGCGACAAACTCAACCATCACACTCTTACCATGCGCGAAGCCCTCTACTGGTCGCTCAACGTCGGCTCCATCCAAGCCCTCAAATTCCTCGGCGACAACCCAAACGAAATCACCGCCGTCGGCCGCGAGCGCCTTTATGACTACTACTACAACAAATTCCGCTTTGGTCACGCCACCGGCATCGAACTGATCGAAGCCGAAGGCTTCATCTGGGACCCGCACGCCAACATCTACGGTCTCAACGCCGCCTATGCCAACATGACCTTCGGCCAAAACCTCTCCGCCACCATGATTCAAACCGCCACCGCCTTCTCCGCCGTCGTAAACGGCGGCTACTACCGCACCCCGACCGTCGTCAAAGGCACTTTGAGCGACTCTGGCGAAATCACCCCATTGAGCGACAGCGAAATGGGGGATAACGGGTCCGGCAGGACCCGTCGAGAGGACGACCAGATTTTGTCAGCCGAAACCTCCGCCACCATGCGCGAAATGCTTATTAACAACCGTAGCTACAAAGTCACCGCCGGCATCGACCGCGCCGGCTACGACGTCGGTGGTAAATCCGGCACCGCCCAGACCATCATCGACGGTGCCTACGACGACACCATGGGCCAGCTCATCGGTTCTTACATCGGTTTCGTCGCACCAAGCGGGGAAATGCCAAAATACATCATCATGACCAAAATGTGGGGTTCCGGCCAGGCTCTTTCTGGTGGCGAAGCCCAAACTCTTTTCGACGAACTCTCAAATTACGTAATTGACTATATGAAAATTAAGCCAGCTGGAGTATAATAAGATCATGGGTATCATTAACGAAGAAGTTTTTTACGGCCTACTCCTTGCACTAGCCAGTTTTCTCCTCTCTATGCTACTTACCCCGATTTACACCTATTTTGCCTACAAATATCACTTTTGGAAAAAGCAGAAAAAAACCACCGTCGATGGCAAATCTCTTCCGGTGATGTCTAAACTTCACGCTCACAAATTTAAGCGCGCCTTTCCGACCATGGCCGGCCTCATCGGCATCGTTTCTGTTACCTTGGTTACCTGGATTTTTAATCTTGACCGTGGCCAAACTTGGCTACCGCTCGTGGGCTTTTTGGGTGGCTCATTTGTTGGCGTCATCGATGATTCGATTAACATTTTTGGTACTGGTCGTGGCGCCGCTGGACTGCGTGGCCCGGTCAAATTCCTGCTCATTACCACAGTCGGCTTGTTGCTCGGCTGGTTTTTTGCCTACAAACTCGGCTGGACCGACCTCTTCATCCCGTTCATTGGCGATATTGGTATCGGCGCCTTCGGCATGACCATTATCTTCGCGTTCGCCGTCGTCGCCACGTCGAACGCCGTCAACATCACCGACGGCCTTGACGGCCTCTCTGGTGGCCTCGCCATGTTGGCTTATGGTGCTTTTGGCATTATTGCGCTCTTTCAAGGCAATGTCCTCCTCTTCGGCTTCTGTGTGACTGTAGTTGGCTGGCTCCTCAGTTACATCTGGTTCAACGTCCCGCCGGCCCGCTTCATGATGGGCGACACCGGTTCGTTCGCCCTTGGCGCCGGCCTCGGCGTCGTCGCCATGATGACCAACTCCTTCTTGCTTTTGCCAATTATCGGCCTACCTTTCGTCATCGAAACCGGCTCCAGCCTCATCCAGCTCATGTCCAAAAAATTCCTTGGTCGCAAAATCTTCATCTCCGCTCCGCTCCATCATCACCTTGAGGCTCTCGGTTGGGGCGAAGCCAAAATCGTCATGCGTTTCTGGATCCTCGCCGGTGTTTGTGCCATCCTAGGCATCTTTCTCGCTGCCACCGGGGGCGCAATATGACTACGACCCGTAAGCACAAATCCGATTTAGTCATTGTACTCACCACTCTTGGACTTATGGCGTTTGGCTTAATTGTCATCTACGTCATCGGCCCCATGCGCGCCAACGTTCTCAATTCTACTTACGGTAATAGCTATGGCGAAAACGACTTTTTCTTCGGCCAACTTCGCTCGGTCTTTTTTTCTGTTATCGCCTTTTTTCTCGCTTTCAAAGTTATCCCGTATAAATACATCCGTAAATTTGCCAAACCCATCATGATTCTCGCGCTCCTCCTCTCGGCGCTCCTCTGGGTACTCTCGCTCGCCGGCTCTTCGCTAGTTAAGTGCGAGCTCGGCGAATGTCGCTGGTTCGAAATCGGCAAAATCAGCTTCCAGCCGGCCGAAGCTCTCAAACTTGCTCTTGTTGTCTACTTGGCTGATTTTCTCGCTCGTAAAAGAGAAGAAGGCACCATTGGCAAGCTCCAGGATTTCTGGCTTCCGCTCGCCCTCGTCTGCGGTCCGGCTCTCTTTCTGGTCGTCGTGGCCCAAGGCGACCTCGGCACTGGCGTCGCACTAATTTTCATTATTTTTGGCATGCTTTTTATCGCCGGTGTACCACTTAAACAGTATCTCCTTGTCCTCGCATTGGTGCTTGCAGTTGCCGTCGGCTCCGTCGCCACCTCCTCTCACCGCATGGAACGCGTCGACGCTTGGATCGCCACTCTGACTGGCGGTGCTAGTTCCGACTCTACCTATCACATCGAAAACGCCATGATGGCCATTGGCTCCGGCGGTTTCTGGGGCGTCGGCACCGGCAACTCCGTCCAGGCCACCGGCTATCTCCCCGAGTCCATCAACGATTCCATCTTCGCCATTCTCGGCGAAACTTATGGCTTCTGGGGGCTCAGCCTGATCATCATCGTATTCATGGTTTTACTCTTACGCATGCTTAAAGTCGCCGGGCATTCACCAGGCACTGACGACCGCCTCCTCGTAGTCGGCGTTTTCTCCTGGACGCTCGCCCAGGTCATCGTCAATATCATGGCTATGACTTCTCTCGTCCCGGTCACCGGTATCACCCTACCGCTCCTCTCTTATGGCGGTACCAGCATGATATTTATTGCCTTCGGAATTGGCTGCGTTTGCCAAGTTTCGTGTTATACTAGTAGAGAGGGGGCAAAACAAGATGAAAATTCTAGTAGTAGGCGGAGGGTCCGGGGGACACATCACCCCAGTACTCGCCGTAATTCGTGAAATTTTAGATGAAAAGCCTCGCGCCAAGGTAGATTTTTGGACTGATCGCAAATACGTTCGCAATGTCACCAAACTTACCACCGAACTCGGCGTCGTGAGTCACATCCGCGTCCGGCGCGTCCCGGCCGGCAAATTTCACCGCTATTCCAATTGGCACTTCAAGGACTACTTCGTCCATTTCGACATCACCTTAAAAGACCTCATTTTTGGCAATTTACTCGGCTTGTTCGGCTTTCTCGGCGGGATTATCACCAGCTTTTTCCGCCTTTTCAAAAAACGCAGTCGTCCTAGCATCATTTTTCTAAAAGGTGGTTACGTCTGCCTCCCAGTCGGGCTCATCGCGCGTCTTTTCCGTATCCCCTATATCATCCACGAGTCCGACACCGTCCCCGGTCTAGCCAATCGGTTGCTGATGAAGCACGCTAGGAAAGTCGCCTTTGGCATCTCACCCGAAGCCGAAGCTCTCGCAGCCCAGCCAAACTACGTCTATACCGGCATCCCGGTCGGCCCAGAGTTCAAGTTCGTTACCCCGACCAAGCAGGCTCAGCTCAAGCGCGCCTTTTCGTTCAACGCCAACAAGCCCCTCGTCGTCATCACCGGCGGTTCGCAAGGCTCCGAAAACCTCAACGAAACCACTCGGCTCATCTTGCCGGAGCTTCTCAAGTTTACCTCCGTCGCTCTCGTTGCCGGCCGTAAATACTACGAGTCCGTCCTCGAGCTCAAGCGCTACGAGAACTGGGATCACGCCCACCTCGAGTCCGATTTCCGCATGTGGGAGTTCAATACCACCATGAACGAGCTGATGGGCGCCGCCGACGTCGTCGTCTCGCGCGCTGGCGCCACTACCATTGCCGAGCTAGCCAGCCTCGGCAAAGCCACCATCCTGGTGCCGTTCGAGCGTCTGCCCGGCAGCCACCAGGTCAAAAACGCCGAACGCCTGCGCGACGCTAGCGCCGTCGCCGTTGTGAGTGATTCCGACATGATGAAAAACCCCAGCGCCCTCCTAGACGAAGTTCGCCACCTCATCCGTAGCCCCCACGCTCGCGAAACCCTCGCCAAAAACCTCCACGCCGAGGCTCACGCCGACGCCGCCCGTCATCTCGCCGAGATTATTTTGGAGGAGGCCTAAGGGTGGGCATTTTTCATCGCAAAAAATCTCAAGATCCTACTCCCACTACCCCATTAAAGCCGGAGCTAGTTCGTCGCAAGGCTAACAAAAACTCCACGCTCCGCTCTGGCCGCACCATTGCTGAGCGTCGCGAGCGCCTAGAAACCGCCTCGGAGCGCATCGCCGCCCGCGATAAAGTCCACCACAAAAAGCGTCGCCGTCTGGTGCTGACAATTATCGGCTTTGTTGCCTGTATCACCGTCGCCGTTTTGGCTGGTTTGTGGCTCTTTCGTGGCAAAGAGCAGATAGCCGAATACACCCCCACTGTCTACAACCCCTACGCTCCGACCGTCGAGGTAATCGACGAAGACGCCGGCATCTCTGATGGCAAAATCACCAGCCGCATGAAAGAATACATCGGCATGGCCGAAGCCGACTTCCGCGAGCTCGGTTACACCCCGACAAAAGTTGTCATCCCCTCTGGCGCCATCCGCGAAGTCGACTTCTACCTCGACGGCCACCCCGGCCGTATCAAACTCACCATTGACCGCGGCTCCGGCGTTTCCACCGAAGACGCCGACCGCATGCTCCGCTACCTCGCCGGCCAGGGAATCACCGAATTTGAGTACATCGACGTCCGCATCGACGGTAAAGCCTACTGGAAATAACCCCTGTCCCACCCCTGTCCCCACCGCACCACCCAGCCCCCTGCAGGACAGGGAATCGTTCGGTTTTTGTTCGGTGCGGTTTAATGCTCTTTCTGTTCGGTTTTTGTTCGGGCATATTCGCACTTTTTTACACTTCGCCGCACCACCCACCCACCAAAAAACAGGGAAAAACACCAAAAAGGGAAACAAAACCAGGGAAATGTCAAATCCGCAAAAATCCGCCCGAAACCACCAAAATCCACCAAATTTACGAATTATACTTCGGGACGTGATTATTCTTTATCTATAGTCTGAGTGTAGGGTGTAAGGCAAGTATTTTTATTCGTCTTTTGCGAGCCCTAGTGATTTTTACAATATTTCCCCATCCGAGACGAGTAAAGTCGCCGAGCGAGGCCGAGAAGGCCTCGCGAGCTGGCGACTTGATCTCGGCGAGGATTGGGCGAAATATCTGTAAAAATTACAAGGCGCGAAGCAAACCAACGAATAAAAATACTTGCTTTACACCACCCCTAGAATGTCGTAAAATCTATATTGTGCGACATTAAACCTCCGCCCAAAAGACGGTAAATCATGCGTCCAAAATATGGCAATTTTCGCCCAGGCCTTACTATTTGCCTTTTTTGCGATAGTTTTTATGTTTATTGCTACGTGTTCGCGTCGAATCGTTCCGTGCCTCCTGCGCGCTTTTAGGGCCATTAGACGCGGTTTTTTCGACCGCCATAGCCTGCGCCCCAACTAACTTTGCGAGGTCTTTCAATCCCGGTCGGTCCTTCCCTTCGGCGGTATTCGGCGACATCTTGGTGCGTCGAAAATCCCCCTGTGGCGTCGCTTCACGACGGATATGGGGAACTGAAGGCCGGGGAACTACCAAAATCTTCTCTGGCTGCTCAGTTTCCTGCCGCCCCGAATCCGACAATTCCCTCTTGTACTTCTCTGATTGCTCGATGGTTTCGCGTATCTCTGTTTCCACCTCTGTTCGCGGCCGAGCGTACACCGAGCGCGAATGTGCCACAATTTGCTCAAAGTTATCAGCCGGAGTCGGCGGAATCGACAGGGTAGTCGCCGAAAAGGCCGGCACCTTCTCCCCGTTAATAATCATCGAAATCACAAAGTGCCGGTTATTCAGCTGTAACAGATCCGACGCCTCAAAAGTCGGCTCAAACTGTTTCGCCAAAATCGGCGCATCATCGGCCGATACCCGGAACGAAATCGTCGTCCCGACGTTGCCAAACACCGCGTCTCGCACGCTGTCGGTCATCTGAGCCACGTATTGGTTCGCCACAGTTAAATTCAGCCCGTATTTGCGCGCCTCCGAGAGAATCACCGCAAACGAATCGGTCGCAAAGTTCTGGAATTCGTCCACGTAGAGGTAGAACGGCCGCCGGTCCTCAATCAAAGGAATATCCGAGCGCGACATCGCAGCGAGCTGCACCTTAGTCACCAGGAACGACCCCAAAATCCCCGCGTTGTCTTCCCCAATCAGCCCCTTGGACAGGTTTACCACCAAGATCTTCCCTTCGTCCATGATTTTGCGGATATCAAACGACGACTTCGGTTGCCCCACGATGTTCCGAATAATCGGGTTCGCCGTAAACGCCCCTACCTTATTCAGCACCGGCGCAATCGACTCGTTTACCTGTTTTTCATTCCACTGCCCAAACTCGTGCTTCCAGAACTGCAAAACCGTCACATCCTGGCAATAATCTAGCGTCTCGCGCCGGAAATCCTTATCTGTTAGCATTCGCGAAATATCGAGTAGCGTAGTCGACGGCCGGTCGAGTAGCGCGAGCAGCGTATACCGCAAAATATGCTCGAGCCGTGGCCCCCAAGAGTCACCAAACATCCGCTTCAGCACTCCGATCACCTCTGAGCAAATATTTGGCTTCCGCGACGGATCAGACACCTCCAAGGGGTTAAACGCCACCGGATATTCCACGTCCGCCGGGTTGAAATACACTACATCGTTGATTCGCGACTCCGGTATGAACTTCAGGTTATCCGTCGCAAAATCCCCGTGCGGGTCGATAATACAGTACCCCTGATTATAAAATACGTCCGAAAGTGCCAAAAGCTCCAGCATCCCGCTCTTCCCCGCCCCTGTCTGACCGATGATGTAAACGTGTCGCGAACGGTCACGTCGCGTCAGGCCAAACTGATGGTTAATTCCACGGAAGTTCGTCATCCCAAACGCCGAAATGTTCTCGTCGTTCGAAATCACCCCTGTGAGTACCGGTAATTGCGCCGGCGGTTCAGCCGTCTTCGAATTCGCCCACACGATATTCGGCGTTTCCACCGAAGTATGCGGAAGATGATACACCGAGGCCAGCTCCGAGATATTCAAGATAAACCCGCGGTTAGAAAACCCGCGCATCTTGTAATTCTCAAGTTCGCGCGCGTTAAACGAGCCACCCGCCTGTCGGAACCCGTTTAGGCTAGTAGAATTATACTGCTTAAATGTCCCAACCAGAGCCTGCATATTAAGCTTCGCGTCCACTTCATTCTGCCCCAGATAGCACAGCCGGATTTTTACCTCGTACCCCAGTTTAGTCGCCTTCTCCTCGGCCTTGGCAATCTGCGCCTTGGCCCGCTCCGAAAGCTCCACTTTTGGCGCATCAGACCCCGACCCTCCCGCCGGCGGGCGGAATAGCGCCCCGAGCGCCTCTACCAGCCAAGTCCAGTCCACCCCTGTGCCCGGAAGTAGCGGCCTCTTCCCTTCCTTTAGTCGCCGTACAAACCTGTCCGTCGTGTTCTTATGCCAATCATCCGCAATCGGCCGCGTCAAAATCTGAATCCACATCTCCTCTGTCCGACTGGGGTCGAGCTTCGCCAGAGTTCCGGTAATTCCCGCCAAGGGGTCCACCTCAAATGAGTCAAACGTCTTGATCGGCAACGCTTCATTCTCGGTCAGCGTCAACTCCGTCATGTACGTCACCGGGTATTTGTCGCGCCCGTCCGCGTAGTCCTCGTTCATCTTGTAAATCTGCACCGTCGGGTACTGCGCATAGATCTGCCCCTCGACAAAACTCTGCAACACCTTCGGCACCCACACGTAAAACCGGATCTGTCCCGCCGTCGACACAATCTCAAACGACAAATGCTCCTGCACCCCGCCACTATTTTTGAGTTCCTGCTTATCTCGCAAAATCCCATGTAGCGAAGCAAACAGCTGCTCTGCCGCCAACTCCTTCTTGTCATTCGTCCGTGGGATTTCGAGCATCAAAAGCACCGAGTCCACGTTCAAGACCTTCAGTTTATTCAATTTTTTGTAATTTCGATATGTCATAAACGCCAAAACCCCTACCACCGGTATCCAGAAAATCGGCATAAGAATAAAATGTATAACCGCATCCATAACCAAATTATACCACACTTCCCGCGTTCATTACAGCCCATTCTCACTTCCCCAAATCGCATTTGCCCACCTTCTCTCAGTTTACGCTAACGTATACAGATTCTTATCAACCTTCTTAAAGACTTTTTTGTTCTGCAAATTCAGCAAAATCGTGGTTTCTTTTACTTTGCGCACGTGCAAAACTTGCTTGACGATTTCCTCTCGCGTCAGCGGCTTACCAGCCTTCTCTAGCACCGAAGTGATGATGTCAGAGATCGTTCCCTTCTTGTAACCCCAGGTATTTAGCGCATAGATCCCCCGCCCAATCAAAATAAACCGCGGGTCTTTAATTAGCTCGTTATGGATAGCCTGCACCGTCACGTTCTTGCGCTTGAAATTCGACTCGGCAATTTCTTTTGCGATTTCCGAGAAATGCATCGGCTCCTTTTTAGTCTCTAGAATCACGAAAATTTTATCCCGAATGTTCTTTGGGTTCACCGATGGCCACTTGGCCAGCCCCCACAACCCGTTCAGCGTAGCCAACAACTTCGAAATTGACGCAATCGCCCTTATGTGGTCAGGATGCTCATAATTCAGCTTGCCGTCAAGCTCTTCCAGTGAAATCGGTGTTTTGTTCTTGCGCACTACTTCGACAATCTCATCTGCCTTCTCGCGAATCGCCAGCGAATCCCCGTACTCGGCAATCCCCACTGCATAGTAATAGCGGTCGTTTTCTTCTACCGTGGCCAGCGCCTTCGCAAAAGTAGCAATAAAATAAATACCACTCCTCTCCGAAGTGGTCGTTTCACGCCCGTAGACCTTGTTCGCCAATTCGTCCAGCTTCGCAACTCTTCCCATCTCCGTCAGATTACGTACTAGCAACTTCTCCGCCGCCGCTAGCTCCGGTATTTGGTTCTCTTCTGCAGAAATCTGAAGACGTATTAGCACTGCCTTTTCCAGTTGTCGTACCCGTTCCCTGGTAATCGACAACCTCTCACCGATTTGCTCGAGTGTTTCCTTCCCACCTTTGATTCCGAATCGTCGCGAAATGATTTCACGCTCACGATCCTGCTCGATGATTTTTAGACTCCCGGATATTGCTTTTTTCAGGATTTCTGCATTTTGGTCCATCGGTTTTTCCTTATCCTTATATCTGTTGTTTACACTAATTTACTTAATAATACCATAAGTTTACACGATTGTCAACTATGATTTTTATTAACTCCTAATACTATTGTAGCACATTTTTTACAACTTTGGAAAAAAATGTAGAAACATTAGCTTTTTCGGTATTTTAGTCTACTTTTTCCGGGTGACTTTCTTAGCGACACTCTTTTTAGCAACCCTCTTCCCGCCTCGCGCTCCGCGCCGTGTTTTGCTGGCGGTTTTTGTTGGCTTATTCTCCAACATCTCGCGCGCCTGCTCGAGAGTCACGCTCTTCGGATCGGTTTCCTTCGGGATTTTGACGTTATTGCGCCGCCCTGGCCCCTTCACGTACGGCCCGTAAGCCCCGTTGATAATCATAATCTCACCCCAGTCCGCAATAATTGAGTCCACCTTCGCTTGATAGAGCGGTAGCGCCTGCTCAAAAGTCACTGTGTAAGGGTCCAGATCCTTCATCGGCACGTTGTACTTGCCACCCTTGAGATACGGTCCAAACGGCCCATTTGCCGCTATAAGCTCCGCTCCATCCGGAGCCACCCCAAGAACCCGTGGCAACGCCGGTAACGCTAGCTGCTTCAGCGCCTGCTCTAGCGTCACGGTCTTCACCGACTTTCGCTTCGGCAAAGGCGCAAACCGCGGCTTTTCCCCGCTTTCCTTCTCATTATCGCCGAGCTGGATAAACCCGCCATTTTTGCCAATTTTCGCATAAATCGGCTTGCCGTCGTCCGGATGATGACCGAGTAACCTCGCATTATTATACCGCTCCACCCCATTTGCTACCATCACGGTATCGTGAAATGGTCCGTAAAAGTCGCGTAACATCTTCACCCGCGCCAGCTTCGCCTCTGCAATTAGGTCCAAATCTTTCTCGATGTTCGCCGTAAACTTATAGTCCACAATGTTCCGGAAATTTTCCGTCAAAAACCCCGCCACCAGCTCGCCGATCGCCGTCGGCACCAACTTCCCCTTGTTCGCCCCGGTCTTCTCTTGCACCACCTTGCGCGAAACCTCACCCGCCGTGCTACCGGGCTTTGCTACTACAATTCGCACCACCGTTTTCGCCACCTTGGCATTCGCCATCTGCGTCGCCAAAGTCCGCGCCCAGATTAGCTGATACAACTTCTTCTCGTATTCGTTCTTCCCCGCCGATGTCCGCGTAAACGACGTCGGCCGAATCGCCTCGTGCGCCTCTTGCGCAGAAGCGTCCTTGGTCTTAAAGACCCGCGTCTTCAGATACTTTTCGCCAAATTCCTCCCGGATGTATGAAGCCATCGCTGCGACTGCTTGTTTAGATAAATTCAGAGAGTCGGTTCTATGGTAGGTGATCAAACCAGCCTGGTATAGTCCCTGCGCCGCGCTCATCGTCGTCCGCGACGAAAAGCCTAGTTTTGCATTCGCCTCAATCTGAAGCGACGCCGTCGTAAACGGCACCGGATTGGCCTTTGACCCCTCAGTTTCCTCTACCTCAGACACCACGAACTCCGCCCCCGCCAGCTTCGCGAGAAGCTCTTTCGTCGTCTTTTCGTCCACCGGTTGGTCGCCCTCTAGCGTAGCCAAAAAGCCAGAAGTAGCTTCCGCCTCGCGATGGTCACGCCCAGCCACTAGCTCCACCACATCTCGCGACTCACCCTCGCTCTCCCCCTTCACGACGTACCCCCGAGCCTGTATCGCCGTCATAATTGAAGCGTACGTACTCGGCCGCCCGATGCCCAGCTCCTCCAGTTTCTTCACTAGCGACCCCTCGGTATACCTCGCCGGCGGTTTCGCAAAAGTCTGTTTGCCCACCAGCCCGCAAAGCCGCAACTTATCACCCCGCATTAACTTCGGTAGTTCCAGGTCTTTCGACTTGCCATAGACCCGCAAAAACCCATCAAACACCACCACTTCCCCCTTCGCCACGAAATTCGCTACCCCACTGTCATCAAAACTCGCCACACTCACTCCCTCTGGCGCAAAATTCCCGGTTACCCTAAAAGACGATTTCCCCTCAAACTTCTCAATCTCTTTTTCCCGCTCGACAATTAGTCTCAACGCCGGCGACTGCACCCGCCCAGCACTAATCGCCCCCGGCACCTTGCGCCGCACGATGTCTGATAAATCAAACCCCACCAGCATATCCAGCGTTTGTCGCGCCTGTTGTGAAGACACCATATCCATATCCACCACCCGCGGAGCCTTAATCGCCGCCTCGAGCGCCGGCTTCGTAATTTCATGAAAAGTAATCCGCGCCGTGTTCTTCGGTAGTCCCAGCACCTCACAGAGGTGCCACGAAATCGACTCGCCTTCGCGGTCTTCATCGGTCGCTAGCCAGATTTTATCGGCCTTCTTGGCTTCACGCTTAAGCTCTGCAATCACGGACTTGTGCCCCGGGTCCACCTCATAAGTCACGTCAAAAGTCGCCTTGTCCACCTTCGTGTCTTTCCGGATATGCCCCACGCTCGCCAGCACCTTAAAATCACTCCCGAGGTATTTCTCGATGGTGTGCGCCTTCGCCGGGCTCTCTACAATCACTAGGTTTTTCGACATAACATATATATAATAGCACAAATCCGCCAAAACCCCAAATTTTCCCTACGTTAGCGCCCAATTATTCATCCCTAGCGCCCGCACCCGCCCCTTAATCTCGAGCAGTGTCACCGCCTGGTTAAACGTCTCCGGTGGCAAAATCGCCACCGTCATAATCTGCTCGCCCGAGCGACACCCCGCCGCCAGGGCCTTCAAGATAGCGGTTTCCACGTCATTGTCACCAATCAGCCCCTGTTTCTTCGCTGTCTTGCATTTCGAGGTGTATTCTTCCGGAAAAAGCAGCCTCAAAACATCATCCGGCTCGGTATATGGGTGCGCCCCAGCCGCAATCAGTTTATTACAACCCTGCGAATAGGGCGCAGTGATATTTCCCGGCACCGCAAACACCTCCCTCCCTTGTGCTAGCGCATGCGTGGCGGTGTTTAGCGACCCCGATTTCACCGCCGCCTCTACCACCACCACAATATCGGCCAGCCCCGCAATCAGCCGGTTCCGATAGAGAAAAGATGCCTTTTGGTCGATTCGCCGTCGCTCAAATGGTGCGTGTGCCGGTTCGTCGCCGTCGCCCGTGCAAGCCGTCCACTGCTGGCCATCCCAGCCAGCCTCCCCTGGTGCAAGCGGTGCTTCTAGTGTGCTCTCCGGCGCATATTCACTGATTATCGCCCCATTCATCTCAACGATCCTCTTAGCCACCGGCATATGTGCTCGCGGATAAATCTCATCAATTCTACTCCCCAGTACCGCCACCGTCACGCCCCCAGCATCCAGACACCCCCTATGCCCAATCGTATCAATCCCATACGCCAGCCCCGACACAACCACCACTCCGCGCCTCCCTAGCTCATACCCCAGCCGATAAGCCACCTCCTCGCCGTAGCGCGTATTATGCCGTGACCCCACAATCGCCACCGTTTTCGGCCGTTTTCGCTCGCCTCTGGTGCTACCCTGCCCATCATTTTTTAGCACATTTTCGGGCATTTTACCACGAAAATACAACATTTTAGGCTTAAGCGCAATAGCCTCTAACACCTCTGTAAAATCACTCTCTAGGGGTGAAATTTGGTTGATTTTTTCAAAAAAAGTGGAAAAAAGTGTTGACATTTTTACTCCCGTGTGATATAATTAATTACAGTTAGGAACAAAAATTCCTATACCGCACCTAAATAAGTTATAATTTCAGCTATACTTATTTAAGTATATCAGAAATTGCGAGCTTTTGAAAGACCTATCAAGCATTAAATTTCTTCATGGTTTAGTGTTTAAGTATTACCTCCACTTACGATAGGACAAATTTCGAAGGCTTAGCAATCCCTCTAACCGGCGGGCCCCGTTATTGTGTGAGGTGGGTCGCGCTTCCGGGGTTCACCCGGTATAGTTAGTGAAGCGTTAGAGGGCCAAAATAGCCCCACGATTGAGTGATGCCCACCCTTGCTCAATCGCGGGGCTATTTTGGTTAGTCTGGACTTTCTTTTAGAAAAAGAAAGTCCAACAAAGAAAACTAGTATAAAAACAAAGTCAGGCACATGTCCTGACTTTGTTTTCGACTATGATGGGCGAGGACGCCGAGTGCTACTCGCAGATAAACTCCTGTATTTTATTCGCAACTTTCTCGAGGATCTCAGGCAGGCGCCGCTTCTCCTCTGGGGTGAATTTCGATAAGACAAATTCCATTGCTCCCATCTGTTCCTTCAAGGCCAGATTTTTCGTCCCGATTCGAATGCGCGCGTAATC
>CAZXEG010000018.1:0-14919 GCA_964639835.1 uncultured Candidatus Saccharibacteria bacterium
CCGGTATCGAGGCCTTCCACAAGACTCTCGATCAGGGTCAGGCTGGCGATAACGCAGGGTTGCTTCTTCGTGGTATCGAGCGTGATCAGATTGAGCGTGGTCAGGTGATTGCTGCTCCTGGTTCGATCACTCCTCATACCGAGTTCGAGGCACAGGTTTACATCTTGAAGAAAGAGGAAGGCGGTCGCCACACTCCGTTCTCCAAGGGTTACAAGCCACAGTTCTACTTCCGCACCACTGACGTGACTGGTGAAGTTGAGCTCCCGGCCGACAAGGAAATCGTGATGCCTGGCGATCAGGTGACCTTCAAGGTCAAGTTGCTCGCTCCGGTAGCGATGAACGAGCAAGACCGGTTCGCTATCCGTGAAGGTGGGAAGACTGTCGGATCTGGTGTTATCACCAAAGTCATAAAATAATGTTATTGGGGCGCTCCGCTTCGTCACGAGTTGCGTTGCTCCCTCGACGTATGTCCAATACGTCTCGGTCCGCTACTCACTCGTTCCTTGCGGAGCATCCCCACTAACATCATTTTATATTGAGACAAAGTCAGGCGCATGTCCTGACTTTGTTTTTGTTGATGACAATAGCGGGATTTGTGGCTAAGTTTTTGCTAATTGTTCAATCATCACGAAGCCGTCGTAGTACTTTTGCATCTTTTGCGGGTCGGTGTGCCAAGAGTTACCCCCGAAAAAATAGTCACAAAACTCTTCGCGGGCCTTCAGAACTTCCCTAAGGCGGGCGGGGTTTTTGACATTGGCGTCGATGGTAAAATCGAAAAGTTCGAGAGCGCGATCGATAGCCTTGGTGGCGCGGGCCTGATTGCCCTGAGCGGTCCATTTGAGGGCGCGGGAGACTTCGCTGCCGATGTTGCCCATCTGGTAAGTGATCGGATGGGCGGGCCAGTCCCGGCGGGCCTCTTCGCCGTGGATGTAGTTTAGAGTAGCCATTTTGATACCACTTGCTTGATTTGGGCTTGAGTCTTTGGATCTTCTACGCTACGGCTACGATTGCCCTGGGCGGGGCGGATGTTAATCATAGAGTCAAACTCCACGAGGTCGTCGATATCGTCTTCGTCCAAATACAGGTTGATGCCCCAAAGGCTGTGCTGGTCGGAGCCGTTTTCCAGAAGCAACTGCTCGCAATCATAATGCATGGGGGAATCGACGGCGATGATCTCCTTATCTATGTCGACGACAGCTTTGATAGCGTTTTCGTCGATGAAATTTGCGGATGAATCGATTAAAGCCTTTTTAGTAACTGGTTGCTCTAGAATCTTCATATAGTAATTATATCACATTCGGGGCCAAGCGAAATCTGCCAAAATTCTGGGGTGGCTAGCCGGTATTGCCTTGCGACGGACGGCAAAAACCGCCGGGGTTGGCCCGGCGGTTTTACGTTTGGATTACATTTTGATTTCGGCATCGACGCCAGCGGGAAGAGAGAGGTTTTGTAGGCTCTCGATGGTCTTGGGGGTGGCGTTTAAGATGTCGATGAGGCGCTTATGGACCTTCATCTCGAAGGCTTCGCCGCCGGTCTTGTAGACGTGCGGGGACTTCACTACGGTGAAGGTACTGCGCTTGGTCGGCAGAGGGATCGGGCCGGAAACTTTGGCGCCGGTCCGGATGGCGGTGTCGACGATTTGGCGTGCGCTCTGGTCGATCACGCGGTGGTCGTAGGCCTTCAGCCGGATGCGGATGGTGAGGCCTTCGTTTTTCTTGGATTCTGTCATTTTGTCCTTTCGCCTCTATAATCTCAGATGAGCGCTTAGATGGCCCGTCGATGAGTTTTTAGAGGTAGATGATTAATTAGTATATACCCCCATTATAGCACATTTTGCATGAAAAATCAAGATGCGGTATAATGGGTGGTATGAGCTTTGCTAGTTTTAAAAAGCGATTTTACTTTCGTGTAGCGAGATATTTTCGGCACTTTGCGAACAAGGCTTTTTTGCGGTGGCATCCGCGGGTGATTGCGGTGACGGGGTCGGCGGGGAAGACCACGATGCTCAAAATGCTGGAGCACGAGATGGGAGAGAAGGCGCACTATTCGCACGATGCGAACTCGGCATTTGGGGTGCCGTTTGACCTCTTGGGACTCAAGGGGATTCGCGGGTCAAAGTTGCGGTGGGCGTGGCTTTTAATTGCGGCGCCGTTTCGGGGGTGGTTTTACCGGCATAAGGAGCCGTTTTACGTGGTGGAGATTGACGGGGAGCGCCCGCACGAGGCGGAGTTTTTGGCTAAATGGCTGAAGCCAGAGGTGACGATCTGGGTGTCGATCGGGCTGTCGCATGCAGTGCAGTTTGAGAAGGTGGTGGAGAGTGGCGAGTACAAGGACGTGGGCGAGGCGATTACGGCGGAGTTTGCGAACCTGCCGGCGAACACGTCGAAGCGGGTGTACATCGATGCCGATTCGAAGCTAATGGTCAAGGCGACGGAGGGCATCACCGCGAAGGTGATACCGATAGAGAAGAGCAAAATCAAGAAGTACGTGGTGTACCCGGACTCGACCGATTTTACCTACGGAGATACGACGTTTCATTTTGACCATCCGGAGCCGAAGGATGTCGCCTTTAATCTGTTTGTGTTACAGGATCTGATGAAGTATTTGAAACTGAAGTTTAACCCGGACTTTACCGGCATGGAGATTGCGCCGGGGCGGAGCTCGCATTTTAAGGGGGTGAAGGGGATTGATATTATTGACAGTAGCTACAATGCGCATATGATCTCGATGGCGTCGACGCTAGACATGGCGCGGCGGATGCACGCGGAGCGGAAGTGGCTGGTGATTGGCGACATTGTGGACCAGGGGCTACTCGAGCAGGAAGAACATGAGCGGCTGGCGAAGCTGATTGCCGAGGTAAAGCCGGACCGAGTGGTACTGGTGGGGCGGCGGACCAAGCAGTGGACGGCGCCACGACTTAAAGAGCTGGGGGTGTCGGCGGTGGCGACGACCGACCCGAAAAAGGCGCTCAAATACATCGAAAACCACATTACTGGGAGGGAGACTTTGGTTTTTAAGGGGAGTCAGTATCTAGAATGGGTGATTGAGAAGCTACTCGCGGACCCGAAGGACGCCAAGAAGTTGTGTCGGCGCGAAAAGTCGGCGGTAGCGAGACGTAAAAAATGGGGGCTAGACTCATGAGCGACGGCGAGAAGCAACCGGTAGATTTGTACATCATCCATGGGTGGACTTACACGGTGGAGCCGTGGATACATACGCTGGGGATTTTGAAGGAGCTGGGGTACAAAGTCAAAATGCTCCGGGTGCCGGGGCTGACCGAGCCGAGCAAAAAGGTGTTTACGATAGATGATTACGTGAAGTGGGCAGATGCAGAAATTCCGGATGGGGCGGTGGCGCTGGGGCATTCGAACGGCGGGCGGATACTACTGAACCTCTGCTCGCGCAAGCCAGAGAAGCTGAAGTATCTGGTGCTACTTGATAGCGCCGGGGTGTATGAGCCATCGGCGAAGAAGCGCCTGGTGGGTGGGTTGGCTAAATTAGGGCGACCACTCAAGAAAGTACCGGTGATAGACAAGGCGTTTCATCGGCTGACCGGGACGACGGATTATTCGAAGGCGCCGGAGAATATGAAGACCACGCTTCAGAATATGCTGGAGTCGGATAAAGATTTGGACCTTTCTAAAGTGACGACGAAGACGTTTATCTTGTGGGGCAAGAAGGACACCACTACGCCACCGCGACAGGCGACGAAGTTGTATGAGAGTTTGCCAAATGCGGATTTGAAGTTTTATGCGAACTGGACGCATGCGCCGTACATCTCGAACCCGACGGAGCTCGCGCGCGTGCTCGAGACGCTAATCAAGAGGACTCGGGGATGAAGCATTATTTCCTTGGCACGGCGGCGGGGTGGGGCAAAAAGGAACGCTTGATGGCGCGACGCGCTAAGGGGGCTTCGGGGGATACGGTGGCGCTGTGCAAGTATTTGTGTCAAGAGTACGGCGGGCGTCAGGCGATAGTGACCCGCAATGGGCGTTCGGCGATTGCAGCGGCGCTGACGTACGGAGTGGAGCCGAAGGGCGAAGTGATAGTGAACGGGCTAACTTGCCGGGCGGTAGTGCAGGGGGTGCAGGCGGCGGGGTTTACGCCGGTGTATGCGGACATTGACCGCGAGGGTCTGAACTTCACGGCGGAGAGTTTGGCCAAGGTTGCCGGGCCGAAAACGCGGGCGATGATAGTGCAAAATACGCTGGGGAATATGATGGACATCCGGGAAGTGGAGAAGTTCGCGAAGGAACGGGGGCTGGTTCTGATCGAGGACTTAGCACACTGTGTGGGGCGGTTTTATCCGGATGGGCGCGAGGCGGGGACGGTGGGGGAGCTCACGGTGCTTTCGTTTGGCAAGGAAAAATCGATTGACGTGGTGAATGGTGGGGCGGTAGTGGTGCGAAATTCGCAGATCGCTACAATACCGGCGCCAGTCGAGGGACCTTTGCGAGCCGAGGAGCGCCGAGCACGGTGGTATCCGACTTTTGGGGCGTGGTACCGAGCACTGTCCTACGTGAAGCTAAATGGGGTACTGATGCGGATTTTGCTGGCGACTGGGCTAGTGGTAAAGTCGGCGGAGGGGGAAGTTGACTTTGAAAAGCACGGGCTGGCTGACTGGCAGGCGAAAATGGCGCTTATGCAACTACGTGGGCGGAGCAAATTGAAAGACCGGCCTTTGCGTGAATTTTATCTGGTGCGCGACCGCGATGCGGTGCTTCAAGAGTTGAAGCGGGCGGGGTATTTCTTTGATGGAGTGTGGTATGACAAGCCGGTGGGGCCGGCGCGGTATTATGCCGAGGCGAAATTCCCGGAGCGAAAGTGCCCGGTGGCGGTGGAAGTAGCGGAAAAAATCGTGAATTTGCCAAATTATTACAGTGAAAAAGTGCTCGCGCCGGCGCGGAAGATAATTTTGCGACACAGGGAGGGCGAGAATGGATAAAACGGTGCGCAAAATGTGGCTGAAGGCGCTAGAAAAACACCCGGAAGCGAACTTTTTGCAGTCGCCAGAGTATGGCAAGATGAATGAGATTTTGGGTGAAAAAGTGATTTTTGAAGATTTTGGCGGGAAGGGGTATGCGCTGATGATCGTGCGGGATGCGCGCAGGGGGCGGTACCTCGAGATACCGTGCGGGCCGCTGATTGATTGGGGTGATATGAAGATGCGCATTAAGATGCTTGACCGAGTGCGCGAGGTGGCGGAGCAAGAGAAGTGTGTGTTTGTGCGGATGCGGCCACAACTGCTGTCGACTGCGGAGAATTTACAGATACTCCAGGAGATGGGGTTTAGAAAATCCCCGATGCACTTGGCAGCGGAGCATACGGTGATGATAGATCTTCGGCTTTCTCATGATGAGCTACTAGCGGGGATGCGGCGACAGACTCGCTATGAGGTGCGGCGAGCGGAGAAGCTGGGCATCGAAGTGCTGTCGGGGAATTCGGAGGAGATTTTTCGGGAGTTTCACGGGGCACAGGCGGAAACAGCGCAAAGGCAAAACTTCGTACCGCCGTCGCTCAAGGTGCTTTTAGCGGAGCGCGAAGCGTTTCGGAACAAGGTGAAGATTTACGTGGCGCGGACGAGCGGGGGGGAGAAAATCGCGTATGGTTTGATCATCGGTGACGGGTTGGAAGCTGATTATTACGAGGCCGCGTCGACAGAACTAAATCGAAAATTGCCGGGGGCGTATGCTTTGCTCTGGCGGGTGATGCGAGATTTGAAGGCGGAGGGGTATCAGAGGTTTAACCTGTGGGGGATTGCGCCAGCGGGACAGACGCACCACCGGTATGCGGGGGTGACGACGTTTAAGACCGGGTTTGGCGGGAAAATAGTGGAGTTTGTGCCGGCGCATGATTTGGTGATTTCGAAGGTGGGATATTTGAAAGATTGGCTGGTCGAGGCGGCGCGGAAGAAACGGAGGCGGCTGTGAGCGAGGAGGAGCTTTTGGAGCTTTTGACGGTGGCTGAGCAAGACGAAGAGCGCGTGCCGTGCGAAGAACGAGGGGCGTGCAATGAGTAGTTTTGTTGAGGCGAAGTCGCGCGAAGAGTGGGATGGGTTTGTTGCAGCGCGGCTGGAAGCGAATTTTTTGCAGTCGTGGGACTTTTATGAGTTCCACTTGAGCCGCGGGAAACAGGTGGTGCGAAGGCTGGTTTTTGATGATAGTGGTGCGATAGTGGGGGCGTATGCGGGCGTGGTGGAAACGGCGAAGCGGGGGCGGTATTTGGCGATTGCGGGCGGGCCGCTGGTTGATTTTGACGACGCCAAACTGGTTGAGGCGGTGTTTTCGGACATCCGCGAGCAGGGAGTGAAGCACGGCTGTGTGTTTGTGCGGGTGCGGCCACAATTGCCGGAATCTCCGGAGGCGCTGGCATTAATGAAGAAATTAGGGCTAGTGCGGGCGCCGATGTTTCTTTCGGTGGAGTATGCGGGAGTGCTAGACCTAACGAAATCGCGCGAGGAGATTCTCGCGGGAGCGTCGCAAGGGTTTCGGCGAAAGTTGCGCAAGGCGGAGAAACTTGACCTCGAGCTGACGGCCTCAGACGACGCGGAGGTGATTCGTGAGTTTTGTCGGCTGGAAAAACTGCACGCCGAGAGGCAACGATATGTGGCGTTTTCGAGCGAGTTTTTGACGAAACAGTTTGAAGCGTTTTCGCGTGGTGGGGAAGTGCTGATTTACACAGCGAAGCTTGACGGGGAGACTTTGGCGCAGAATTTTATGATTTTTTATGGGCCGGAGGCGAGTTACCATTACGGGGTGTCGAGCGAGCTCGGGACGAAATATTCGGCGGCGCCGCTTTTGCATCTGATGGCGATGGACGAGGCGCGGAAGCGGGGGTGCGTGCGGTATAATTTGTGGGGGATTGTGGGGCGGGAGGAAGTGAATCACCGGTTTTATGGGGTTTCGGAATTTAAACGGTCGTTTGGGTGCGAGGAGCTGAAGTATACGCCGGCGCATGATATGGTGCTGAAGTCGCTGGCGTATCAGGTGACCAAGGCAGTGGAGCTGGCACGGAAAAAGCGTCGACACTTGTAAAATTACTGGGGTGGGGTGCTATCATATTATTCGCGGGCCGGAATAATCAACCGCGCTGCAATAAAGTGTGTTATAATAAACATAAGGATTAAATAAGGAGTTTTTATGGCGCATATCAATCGGAGATTTATTGACAAGCACTGGGGTGTGTTCTTGGTGCGGGGTGTTTTGGCGGTGGCGTTTGGATTCGCGGCGCTGTTTGGTGTGATGACCGACCTTGAGCTAGTGATTGCGGTTCTCAGCGTGTTCTTACTACTGATGGGCATCGTCGACTCGGTGAGTGCGCTGTACTCTTCGCTGAAAAAGCATGGGTGGTTTAACTCGGTACTGGATGCGCTAGTGGATGTGGCGGCAGCGGTGGCGCTACTTGTGTTTGCGCGGAACGACCTCGTGGCGAGCCTGATTATCTTGGCGATCTATACCTTTGCGTCGGGGATAATCGACGTGTTCCACGGGTTCCTCTCGACGGTGGACCCGACCGACCGGTTTATCCGGGTGCTGACCGGGGCGCTGGGGTGCGTGATGGGGTTTGTGATTTTGAACGCGGGGGAGTTCGAGGTGATGACCTTCATCCGGTTCTTTGGGGCGTATATGCTGATCGTGGGGGTAACGAGCTTGATTTACGGGGTACATAATCGGGCGCAGAACGTCGAGGACCGCGTGGCGAGGAAACAAGCCGCGAAGAAAGTGGCGAGTGGCACCAAGAGGGGGACTAAGAGTGACACTAAGGGTGGTGCTAAGATGCGTAAGAAAAAGTAGCCGGGGTGCGTTCTTACGTGGCGTTACGAGGACCGTATACAGCGTACTGAGTACCCGTAGTAGCGATAGTTGCTGGTGGTATTCAGCGAGCCACTGTTGTAGAACAGGTAGCGACGACGCGTACCACCGTCGATATTAGTGGACCACCAGTTCCCGTACGAGCCGGTATCGCGGAGCGTACCGCTATAGTAGTAGCCGCTGTAAACCGGAGAGAAAGCGGAGGTATAGCTGGTGATGCCAGAGAATTCAGAAATGGTTGGAAGACGCCAGCCTTTTGGACAAATACCGTAATGTTGGGTATTGGAGTTACTAGAGCCACTAATAGTGCCGGCCGTGGCAGCTGCATAATTATAATAGCCACCGTAAGTTGCGTTACACTCTATAGCTGCGGTGTCATAACCGCTAGTTGCTGAGCTATTGGCGCTAGTGGAGAGTAGAGCAGTCGGGGTGGACCAGCTACTGTTGACGTCGGAATCGGAGCTGGTGAGGGATTTACTACTGACACTACTTCCGTAGGTAGAGCCAGAGCCATTACAGCCGATAGCGAGGTTACGAGTCATCCACCAATTACCATTAATTTTCGCTACGGTATAGGTTTGGTTATCGCGAGAGTCGGTTAGCGTACCGGAGGTTACATCACTGCACAGATTTGAAGGATCGAAATTTTGCATAGTGCCACTAATAGAGCTGGCACAGCTACTTTTACCGTAAAGATACAACGTGCCGGAGCCGCTAACGGTATAGGTAGTAGAAGAGGAGCTGGTACTACTGACGGAGTTGCCACTGTAGGACCAGTAGCTGAACTCATAGCCGCTGTTATAGCTACCGTAGATGCTGTAGGAACCGCAAGTCTTGTGGGTAGTACTACCATTGCTATAGTAGGTGCCGCCTAGATAAACTCCCGATGCGCCACCGGATGCATAAATGGTGATAGCGAAAGTATTGTTGCTAGCGCTAGAGGTGGCGGTCACGGTGTCATTTGTAGTGCCGATAGTATAACTGACGCTAGTACCACTAGCACTGCTGAAAGTACCGGTAGCGCCACTGTTTTTGGACCAAGTTGGGGTATTATAAGTAGTACAAGAAGTATTGCTGTTTTTACTGACACTTACAGTAACAGTCTGACCGACGCGGTAAGTGCCACTGCCACTAGCGCTAGAAGTGTTGCTACCAGCCGAAACGGTAAGAGTATGAGTGTTACGGTAGATGCTGACATCATTGGTTTTGGCGCTATCTACGGTGTAGCTAGCAACACCGGCTGATTGGTAGGTGCTGCTGTCAAAATCGGCGATCTGGCTAGTTGACCAAGAGTAGCTGCTGCCGTAGCCGACGTCTTGGGTGTCCACAGTAGTATAATCGCTCCAGCCACCATTGGCGTCTTCGTAGCGAACCCTGGTGGTTTGAGTGAAGGCCTCTACTTCCCACATGGCGTAAAGGGTGGTGTCATTTGTAGTGGTCTGGTCAATACCAAAGGTGTCGCCGGCGGCGAAAGTTTTAGCGTCGGCGCCAGTGCAGGTATCTATGCCATTAGTGGTGCTAACGGCGCCCATACACCAGCCGGAGAAGCTGTAATGATCGCGCGTAGGAACACTAGAAGATAGAATAATACTGGTTTCCGAGGTGCTACTGGCTTGGGTGGCGGGGAGATTTCCGACGGTGTCGGTAGTGTTGCCTTTGTTGTAGGTGATGCTATAGGAAACGGGATTACCGATAGTGGTTAGCACAAAAGTGTTGGCGTAAACGCCGGTCGGAGTGTCGTAATTTACCCTGGCGCCCAGACCGATAGTGTAGTGGTTGGCGGCGCTATTGGCGGTATCGGTGATGTCCAAGGTGGTGGAGTCAGTAGTAGGAGCCGGCAAAAAGACCCCGGTGGACTCGCTACTATTATCTATCACGGCGTTGTCAGAAACGTACTTGCTGGGGCGAAAACCCCATTTGCCATCGTAGGCTGGGTTGTCAAAAGTGTCGGCCGTGATACCGGTGACACTAACGGATCCGATAGAACCGAGAACGTCGCCGTCTTCGCTAATGAGAGTGCCGGCGTCATCACTGGCGTTGATGCCGAGAGTGTAGCCGGTAGCATTATTGCTGACGATGTCAAATGCCGCGTTACCAGTGGCGGTGGATGACGAAAAAGTGCCGTTACTGGATTTCGTGGCGATATCTAGGCTGGCGATGGTTTGAGTGGAAGAAAGAGTCAACACGGTCTCGGAAGCGGTAGCGGTGCCGGTAGCAGCAATGGCATAGTTGGGATTCTGAGTGACCGGCGATAGGGTCATGGCAATGATGGCCATGAGGCCAATAGCGGAGGCGACAGCCGAGAGACGAAGAATGCCCAGCTCGTGGATATGCCCAAAACGGCTCCGCGAAATAGTTGATACATCTTGGCGACTAGAGCCAAGCGTCAGAAATAATTTTTTGTTGAAATTGTAAATAGTTTTCATATTTTTGTGTATGATTTTTGTGTTGACCTTTTATGATTTGATTTTAGCATGAGAATTTTGGCGCGTCAAGGACTTTTTGAAAAGTAATTCGCAAAATTGCTTTAGGGTGTGATATAATGAGGTTTTAAGGAGGCTAAATGAATAAAGTTAGAAAGGCGATTATCACCGACGCAGGATTCGCGAGTCGGTATTTGCCGATTACTAAGACGATACCGAAAGCGATGGTGCCGATTGGCGCGAAGCCGGCGATGCAGCTGTGTGTGGAAGAATGCGTAGTAGCGGGGATTGAAGAGATTATCATTGTGGCGACGCCAAATACCAAGGCGCGGGAGATTTATGACGATTATTTTCATAACCCGGCGGAGAATGTAAAGGCGTTACTCGAAAAGCAGGGGAAGGCCGAGCGATTTGAGGCGGTTGAAGAAGTACTGAACTTCCCGAAGATTACCGTGATCGAGCAGGACGCCAGCCTACCGTATGGTAACGGCTCGCCGATTGTGTCGGCGCGAGAGTACGTAAAGGACGAGGAAGCGTTCGTGGTACTTTATAGCGACGATTTGATTTTGGGGAGTAGCGACGTGAAGACTTTGATCGACACCTACGAAAAGCACCCAGGGACTAAGGCGGTGATTGCGACGCAAGAGATGCCGGAGGAAGTCTGGCATAAGTATGGGATGGTGGCGCTTAGAGACAGCGGGACGCTTTCGCACATCGTGGAGAAACCCAAGACGCCGGACCTCAGCCCCAGCAATTTGACTAGCTATGGACGGTATCTTTTGACACCAGAGGTATTCCAATATCTGGTGCCGAGCAATACCGGACTGGACGGGGAGCTCTGGACGGTAGATGCAATCACCCGGTTGGCCGAGCAGGGTGACGTTTTGGTCGCGAAGAGCAATGGTCACTGGGTGACGACCGGCGACCCGAAAAACTACTTTTTGGCGCTACTTCAGTACGTGCTAAAATACACTGATTACGCCGACGAAGTGCGCGAGTTGGTGCGAGAAAATTAGTTTTTTGCCGGAAAAACTAACCGCGCTTGAATAATTGTGCTATAATGACATTAAGGAGAAACATAAATGAACGTAGCAGAGTGGATATTAGTGGTGATACTATGCGTAACGCTGTTTATATTCCTAGTGGTCGGCATCATACTAATGATTAAACTATTAGGTGTAACGGAGGAAGCGCACGAAGTTATCATCAAAAGCAAAGATATCGCCGACAATGCTAACGGCATTGTCAACAACGTGAGAGGCATGACGTCGTTTGGCGGAGTGGTCGAGACTTTCGTCGACAAATACGTTGAGCCGAAGCTAAAAGCATATAAACCTAAAGCAAAGGAAACTGTAAAGGAAAAGGAGGAGAAGAAAAATGACTGAAGAAAAACAGAAAAGCGGTAATGGTAAGTTTATCCTGGGGGCGGCGCTAGGGGCGATTGCCGGGGCGATTGCGGGACATATGTTCTCGAAAAAAGCCCGCGAAGGTGGCGAGGGCGAGGACGAATACGACGATGAAGGCTGCGGTTGCGGCTATAAGGATGGTGAATGCAACTGCAATACCAAAAAGAAGTCTGCTAGCGAAGCAGTGAAAGAAAAGTCTAGTGTGGCTGAGGCCGAGGAAGCTCCAGCAAAGGCCGAAAAGAGCAAAAAGAAAGTTGCGAAATAATCACAAAGAGGGTGTGGCATGGCAGAATTGAAACCGAGTGATTTTGTTCACCTTCATAACCACACGCACTACTCGCTTCTTGACGGGTTGACGAAGATACCGGAGCTGGTGGAGTTTGTGAAGTCGGACGGGATGGAGGCGGTGGCGGTGACCGACCATGGCACGATGTCGGGCTTGGTGGAGCTCTACAAGGAATGTAATGCGGCGGGGATTAAACCGCTACTGGGGCTTGAAGCGTACGTGGCAGCGAGGAAACGCACCGACAAGGAGGCCGCGCATGACAAGCAAAGGTTTCACATCACGCTGATTGCGATGAACAATAAGGGTTACGAGAACCTCTGCCGAATTATGAGTGATGCCGAGATTGAAGGCAAATACTACAAACCGCGGACCGACCACGAGGATTTGGAGAAGTACAGCGAGGGGGTGATTTGCCTCTCTGGTTGTATGGGGTCGGAGATTAGCGAGGCGATTCGGGCGGGCGACGATGCTCGCGCGCTAGAGCTGGTTGAGTGGTACCACAAAGTTTATAAAGACCGGTTTTACCTCGAGATGCAGGACCACGGGCACCCGCTGTCGTCGACTCATTCGGCGGAGCAGAAGAAGGTGAACGATTGGCACATGGCGCACGCGAAGGAGCTGGGACTACCGCTGGTAGTGACTTGCGATGCGCACTACCTCAAGAAAGAGGACCAGGATGCGCACGAGATACTGCTGTGTATCGGCACGGCGGCGAATTTGAAAGACGAAAATCGCATGACCTTGAAGGATTACGACTTGCACGTGATACCGGCGCAAGAGATTATTGACCACTGGAAGGATACTTGCCCGGAGGCGATTTTGAACACTAAGCGCATTGCAGAGCGGTGCAACGTGGACCTAGAACTCGGGCGGATTTTGATTCCGAAATTCCCGATTCCGACGGATGAGAGCGAGAAGGATTACCTTGACCGGCTGGTATTTCAGGGGCTGGTATATCGCTACGGCGGAAAGACCTTGGAAGAAGCATCCAAGATAGCGGTGCCGGAGTGCCGGAAGATTTTGGAGAAAGTCGACGAGGAGCGCGATGAACTACACAAGGTGTTGCCCCGCATTGATTACGAGTTGTCGGTGGTGGATAAAATGGGGTATAATGGGTACTTTTTGATTGTGCAGGACTTTATTAACTGGGGTAAGGCGCAGCGGATCGTGTACGGGCCGGGGCGAGGTTCGGCGGCGGGGTCAATTCTCGCGTATGCTTTACGCATCACCGAGCTTGACCCCTTGAAATATGACCTTCTCTTTGAGCGGTTTTTGAATCCGGACCGCATCTCGATGCCGGATATTGACACCGACATCCAGGATACGCGACGCGACGAAGTGATTGAGTATTGTTCGAAAAAATACGGATTTGACCGGGTGAGCAACATCACGACATTTGGTAAGATGATGGCGAAAAACGCGGTGCGCGACGTGGCGCGGGTACTGGAGGTACCATACGCCGATGCCGACAAGCTGGCCAAGATGGTGCCAGACCCGGTGATGGGGCATCACGTCAAGCTGGCGGATGCCATCCGCAATGTGCCGGACCTCAAAAACGAGTACGAAACAAACCCAACCTCGCGTGAAGTGATTGATTACGCTTCACGGCTCGAGGGGACAATTCGAAACCACGGGGTGCATGCGTGCGGGGTGATTATTGCGCCGGATGATTTGGTAAAGTTCCTGCCGCTTGAAGTGTCGGCCAAAGGGCCGATTGCAGCGCAATATCCGATGGGGCAGGTCGAGGAAATTGGACTGCTTAAAATGGACTTTTTGGGGCTGTCCAACTTATCGGTGATCAATAACGCGCTTCGGATGATTCGGAAGGTCTACCATGACGACATCGATATGTACTCGGTGCCACTGGACGATCCGGAAACTTACAAACTGTTACAACGAGCCGAGACGACCGGGGTGTTCCAGCTGGAATCGGGCGGAATGAAGCGGTATTTGAAAGATTTGAAAGCGTCGTCGTTTGAGGACATCATCGCGATGGTGGCGCTGTACCGACCGGGGCCGATGCAGTTTATTGACTCGTTTATTCGGCGGAAGCACGGAGAGGAGCCGATTACGTATTTGCACCCGGGGCTCACGAATTCTTTGAAAAATACTTATGGTATTATGATTTACCAAGAGCAGTTCATGCAGATTTCGAAGGAGTGGTGTGGGTTTACCGGTGGACAGGCGGATACTTTGCGGAAGGCGGTGGGGAAGAAAAAGGTGGACCTGATGAACAAGGTGAAGCCGGAGTTTATCAAGGGGGCGGTGGAAGTCGGCGGGGCGACAGAGGAGATTGCGGAGAAGTTCTGGGGACAACTGCTTGACTTTGCGAACTACTGCTTTAACAAGTCGCACGCTGCGTGTTATGCATTAGTGGCATACTGGACGGCGTATCTCAAAGCGCACTACCCGGATGCGTTTATGGCGGCACTGATGACGGCGGACAAGGACGATACCGACCGCCTGGCGATTGAAATTTCGGAGTGTAAGCGGATGGGGATTAGGGTGCTAGGGCCGGACGTGAACGAAAGTTACGGTGATTTCGGCATCGTGTCGGGAGAGAAGACGATCCGGTTCGGGCTGTCTGGGATCAAGGGGATGGGCACGGCGCTGGTAGAGGAAATTGTGATCCCGGAGCGAGAAAGGGGCGGGGAGTTTAAGTCGGTATGCGATTTTGCAAAGCGGGTGGATTCGACTAAGTTTAACAAGAAATCGTGGGAAGCGGCGATCAAAACCGGCGCCTTTGACCGGTTTGGTGCGAGCCGGAGTGATTTGCTGTTTAATCTCGAGGCGATTCAGGCATATGGCTCGAGATGCCAAAAAGACAAGGCGACTGGGCAGATGGATCTTTTCTCGATGATGGGCGAGGCCGGGAGAATTCCGGAAGTGGAGATGAAGTCGGCACCGACGCAGTATTCGAGCAAGGAACAGCTACTCTGGGAGCGCGATTTGATGGGGCTGTATCTTTCTGCGCATCCGCTCGATAAGTACGA
>CAZXEG010000019.1:0-14051 GCA_964639835.1 uncultured Candidatus Saccharibacteria bacterium
ACTAAGTCGCTGATGGTGATAGTGGAACTCTGTGCGGTGCCGGTGGCGGCTTCGGCGGTTTCTTGCTTGTCGTGGATTGGTGCTAGCGTTAATCCTACAAGAAGTGCCAGCGAAAAACCCGCCAGCACTCCCGCAGTCCTGATTCTCCCACCCCGAATCTTCAGCCCAGTTTTCCCCACCCTATGAAAGCGCACCGCATTCGCACGCTCCCAAAAACTACGCTCATCACTTTTGGTATTTTGTTTTTCTACTACGTCCCTCTTGGAAAGAGAAGACCTCTCTTTTTGACCTTTATTCATATAACCATCATACCACAACCATTTTCAAAAATCTAGTGCTTTTTTTACATTTTTCCGCCCCACTTTTCCACATCCCCATTTAAAATATTGCTGGTCGTCTAGCCCCCTTCGTGATATCATAAATATATGGACTTGTCGAATTCTGCCATCAACAAAATCGGGGATATCGTTCGCCATAACAAGGGTGGTGGTGGCTACGAAGAAGCCATAAAAACATTGAATGCATGGCGCGAAGCCCACGGCAAACTCCTCGACGACTTTTACGACGAATGCGTAATTTTAGCCAACAAAATCGACAAGAATAACATTATCGTGGCGCAGAGGCTAAAACGTTTACCGACAATCATTGGAAAATTAAACCGTTTTGAGAACATGCGTCTCTCGAGTATGCAAGATGTTGCGGGCGTACGTATTATCGTGAATGACATGATTCAATTCAAAGCCGTTGAAAAGCAAATCAAAGGCTGGGATAATCTCGTTAAAATTAGCGATTACATCGAAAAACCAAAACCAAGCGGATACCGAGGAAAACATTTTATTTTTAAACGAGGCGGGATGTTTGTAGAGATTCAGCTACGAACGAATCTTCAACATCTTTGGGCTACATCGGTCGAAACGACAGATATTTTCAGAGGATCATCGCTCAAAGAAAGGGATGATAAAACCTGCTGGCACAACTTCTTCTGCCAAGTCTCCTCAATTTTTGCTCTCTCCGAAGACGCAAAACCAGTGCCAGAACATAAAGGTTTAAAATTAGGAGAACTATGCGAACTGCTAGAAGAAAACATGTCAAAAAATAAAATCGATTCACAAATATCTAGCTTCGCCATAACCGAGCTACTTTTTACAGACAATAAGGTTAAGGATTCCTATTACATTGTTATCTCCCTAGACTCTATCAAAAAAGAGGCGACGGCGATGAGATACCAAGAATTTGAATATCAACAAGCATTTCGAGACTACGAACAATTAGAACAACAAAACACACCAAATCGTCAAACAGTATTAGTTGCGGTAAACCAAATCAAAAAACTCCGTGACGCATACCCAAACTATTTTATGAATCTAAACTCATTTTTGGACATCATAAATTTTATCATTGCGAAAAATCACAAAAAGACGTAAAATATAAATATGAACGTAAAAAAAATGAAACAAATTATCGCCGCCGCCTTCGAGCGCGAAAGGAAAGCCGAAGCCCAAACAAAAAAGAGAGGTTGACTTTATTGTGAGTGTGCGGTAGAATTAAGTTAAGGTTTAGTTGTCTGTCTGTTTACAGGCAGACTTTTTAGCTTGATTTCGATTTTGAGTCACCAAAGCTACCATTTTTGCTCAGCTATTCACTCAAAATCTAATTTTCAACTCGCTCTCTTCTGCGAGCTAAAATCTCTTTTGCTTGTTCTATAGTATAACCTTTTTTCGTATCAGAAAGACCCGCCACTATGAGCACCTCCAGTTGCTTACGGCTATCCACTTCTAAATTGTCTGCAGTTATCGTATTTTCCATCTTATTCTAAGATATATCACACATTAAAATTTTTTTCAACCCCCCGCTTGTCGATGTGTTATAATTAGGTAATGAATGAAATTTTGGAGGGACTAAATCCGGCACAGAGAGAAGCGGCCGAATGCCTAGAAGGGCCGGTGCTGGTGTTAGCTGGCGCGGGGTCCGGCAAAACCCGCACGCTCACGCATCGAATTGCGAATTTAATCAAGCACGGAGTGCGAGAGGGGCAGATTTTGGCAGTGACCTTCACCAACAAAGCCGCGAACGAAATGCGTTTACGGCTCTGGCGACTGCTTTACCCGGAAGTGCGCGAGGAGCCACCGCGGTCTTTTATGCCATACATGGGGACGTTCCACGGCATCTGTGTGCGGATTTTGCACATCGAGGCGGACGCAGCGGGGCTAGCGCGGAACTTTGTGATTTATGATGCAGACGACCAGGTGTCACTGGTTCGGCGAATTATCCGCGATCTCCAAATGAACGACGACAAAAGCCTAAAGCCAAAGGTAATCCAGTCGATTATCTCGAGCGAGAAAAACAAGGGCAACGGTCCAGAAGAGTATGCGTCGACGGCAATGTATCCGAACCAGCGCAAAATCGCCAAGATTTTTGCCAAGTACGAAGAAGAGAAACAGAAAGCCGGCGCGCTAGACTTTGATGATCTGCTTCTAAAGACACTGGAGCTTTTTGCGACCCGAGCGGAAGTGCGGAAGCGTTGGCAGGAGCGATTCCAGCACATTTTGATTGACGAGTATCAGGACACCAACGTGATACAGTATAAGCTAGTCAAGTTGCTGGTAAACAAACAGCGCAACATTTGCGTAGTGGGCGACGATTGGCAGTCGATTTATTCGTGGCGCGGGGCGGATTTTACCAATATTCTGAATTTCGAGCGCGACTTCCCGGGCGCCAAGGTGGTGAAGCTAGAGCAGAATTATCGCTCGACCGGCAACATTCTGAAGGCTTCGCAGCAAATCATCAACCACAACAAAACGCGGACAGACAAAACTTTATTCACAGAGTCAGGCGATGGGATACCGGTAACAGTCGAAGGGCTGGCAGACGAAATGGCGGAGGCGCGCTTCGTGGCGCTGACGATAGAAAAGTTGCAA
This sequence comes from uncultured Candidatus Saccharibacteria bacterium, assembly GCA_964639835.1. Taxonomy (GTDB): domain Bacteria; phylum Patescibacteriota; class Saccharimonadia; order Saccharimonadales; family Saccharimonadaceae; genus Nanosyncoccus. Next base: position 2,919 of record CAZXEG010000019.1, read on the forward strand.
CATAATTATAATGATTTGGGTGATTTCGCGGTGCTTTATCGGACCAATGCACAATCCTATGCGCTGGAAAAGGTGTTCGTAGAAATGCATGTGCCGTACAAGCTCGTGGGCGGGGTGAGGTTTTACGACCGTAAAGAGGTAAAAGACGTGCTGGCGATTTTGCATTTGATTGTGAACGAGCGAGATAAAGTTAGCTTTGTGAGAGTAGTAAAGAACGTCCTGTCTGGTATCGGAGAAGTTTCAATCACAAAAGTCTTGTCGGCGATTGATTCCTTCGCGGGGGCAGAACCTTTTCTCGATACAGACTTCCCAGAAGTACTAAGGTCAGCCAAGGCTAGAGCCAGTTTGGTTAAGCTATGTAATTTCCTGCGAACAACGTCAAGCGAAGAAGCCCCCGAGCAAATCGTCTTAAACATACTCGAGGCCTTTAACTTCCGAGAACTGACGAACGACGGGACGCCAAGTGGCGAGGAACGCTGGCAGAACCTGGAGGTTTTGGCATCTAACGCCAAAGATTACGAGAACCTGGATGATTTTTTGGCGGACGCGTCGCTGATGTCAGCCGCCGACGAAAAAAGCACCCGAGAAAGTGTGACGCTAATGACCTTGCACGCGGCGAAGGGGCTAGAGTTCCCAGTGGTGTTTATTGTAGGCCTAGAGGAAGGGCTTTTCCCGAGCTCGCGAGCGATGGAAGATTTAGCAGGGCTAGAGGAAGAGCGACGACTAGCCTACGTCGGTATGACACGAGCAATGGATCGGCTTTATCTGCTCTACGCCAAGTCGCGCTATTCTTACGGCACTCGGAGCTACACTATGCCGTCGAGGTTCCTGTCCGAGCTTGGCTACCAAAGCCAAGAAGACGAACCAGTAGGCTCGCTCGAGATGCGCGACGTAGATGGTGACGGGTTTAAAGACGAGAACGTCTTTAATGATGATGATTTTGGCGATTTGAATTCAGACCCTTTCCCGGAAGATTTGCCGATTTACGAATAAAAGTCAACTCCCTTTACACTAGCCGCACTTTTATCGTATCAGTCCCATAACGATTTTTATCACCCGACACAATCACCGCCAGCAAATCTTTTTTACCATCCTTCGTCTTGAGATAGCCAGAACCTTTCAGCTCCTCAACTAATCGCAACCCAAAATCTTCCGCGTACGGGCGCACAAACGCCGAATTAGCATACGTGAGCGCAAGCTGATTCGCCACCCTAGGGTTAGGCGTTACCGAAATAATCGGCACATTCGGCCGGTTGGCTGCCATCGTCACCGCCGTGGTACCAGAAGCCGTCTGGCAAACAATCAAATCCGCCTCGATTTTCTCCGCCAGGCGCGCCGTCGCACTCGAAATCGCATCATACACCGCAGAGTCACCCGTCGGTTCGTGCGAAATCGGCGCCAGCCGCGAATGATTCTGTGCGTAAAGAATCACCTTCTTCATCGCCTTCACTGTCTCGAGCGGATATTTTCCGTTCGCCGTTTCATCCGACAGCATCACCGCATCCGCCCCCTGAATCACCGCCGTCGCCACATCCGAAACTTCCGCCCGCGTCGGCTCCGGCGAGTCCACCATCGACGCCATCATTTGCGTCGCCACGATACAAAGCTTCGCATGCGCGCGACAAAGTGTAATCAACTTCCGCTGCACAATCGGCACCACCTCCGTGCCAGCCTCGACCGCCATGTCACCCCGCGCAATCATAATGCCATCCGCCGCCTTCACAATCGCTTCGAGATTTTCATCCGACGAAATCGCTTTTTTCGTCTCGATCTTCGCAATCACCTTCGCCGTCGAACCAAGCGACAATAGCATCTGCTTCAGCTTCTCAATGTCCGCCGCCGTCTGTACAAACGACAACGCCACAAAATCATAATCTTGATGCGCCCCATACTCAATATCCGCCAAATCTTTTTCCGTTAAAATATCCCCACCAAAATCCGTATCCGGCAAATTCAAACCTTTTCTGGACATCAAATACCCGTCGTTTAAAATCCGCACTTTAATCGCAGTGTCCGAGATTATCTCGACAATCTCGGACTTCACCCGCCCATCAAACATCGAAAGTGGCTCACCCACGCGCACTTTTTCCGCCAAATTATACTGCACCGGCACACTCAAACCGCCATCGTGCTCAAAACCAGGGCGCGATTCAAGCACCAATTCATCACCAGTATGCACATCCAAATGATTATCCTTCAAAACCCCCAAGCGAATCTTCGGCCCCTGCAAATCCTGCAAAATCGCCACGCTCCGCCCCTTCTTCTCTGCCGCCGCCCGAATCCACCGGATCTGCTCATCGCGCTCCTCGTTCGTCCCGTGCGAACAGTTTAGCCGACAGCCGTTCACCCCCGCCATGATGATTTCCTCAATTTTTTCCGCCCCAAACACCGACGGGCCAATCGTCGCCAAAATTTTAGTACGTTTAAATAACTTGCTCATGTATATATATTACCATATTTATGCTTTTTATGGTATGATATAATTATGGCTTACAGCAAGAAAAAAAGTCCCGCAAAAACCCGCTACACGAAATCAGAAAAGTTCAACTACGAGTCCAACAAAATCGCCAGGCGAGTCATCCTCGTCGTAATTGGCTTAGCCGGGCTGACGGTCATTCTCGCTACCTTGGCGCAAGCCATCTTCACTCCAGAAAACACCGTCAAAAGCAGCGTCGAAGCCATCGTCCGCGACTACTACGAAAACTACTTCTACGCCGAGATCATCGCCGAAAACCAAACCGCAACCGGCGAGCCAAAAAAATCCCTCGACGAAATCATGTCACGGTACCAAGAACCCGGCTTCGCCAAAGTCCCGCTCCGTCAGCTACTACTATATGACGAGCAAAAATACGCCGGCACCACCGCAATCCTAGACACATACTGCAGCCTCGACCAAACCTACGTCAAAATCTACCCAGATCCCCCATTCGAAAAAACCGATTACCACGTAGATTACCATTACTCTTGCGATTTTAAGTAAAATTTGGTATAATAATGTACACGTGGTCGCGTCGTCTAGAGGCCTAGGACACATGGTTTTCATCCATGCAATCGCGGGTTCGAATCCCGCCGCGACTACCAGAATTAAAATAAGACCTCGAAGAGGTCTGATTTTAATTCTGATTGAGCGGTCTGGGATTATTCATCCCGCCGCGACTACCATTTTTTATATCCCAGTCAGTGGCTCAATATCCGCCCCCAGGTGTTGCAACCTCATCGCAAAATCTTGATACCCACGATTAATCGGGTAAACATTGCGCAGTATCGACGTCCCTGGCGCAGCCAACATCCCAATCAACACCACCACCGCCGGCCTCAGCGCCGGTGGCGCCATCAGCTCCGCCGGCCGCCAATTTGTCGGCCCTTCGATGTACAGCCGATGCGCATCAAGCAGCTCCACCTTCACATTCAAATTCGCCAGCTCTGCCGTATAAATCGCCCGATTTTCAAACACCCAATCGTGAATCATCGTCCGCCCGTGGCTCACCGCCGCAATCACCGAGAAAAACGGCAAATTATCAATATTTAATCCCGGAAACGGCATCGGATGAATTTTGTCCACCGGCGCCACAAGCTCAGATCTTTTCAGTTTCAAATTCACTAGGCGCGTCCGCCCGTTCGCCGACATATACTCCGCCGACTTCTCAAACTTCAGCCCCATATTTTTCAAGATCTCAAGTTCTACCTCGAGAAATTCAATCGGCGCCCGAAGGATTTCAATCTCCGAATGCGTCACAATCCCCGCCGTAATAAAGCTCATCGCCTCGATCGGGTCTTCCGACAAGTGGTAATCCACCTCGGCATTAAACGCCGGCCTCCCCGTCACCGTCAAAGTCGTCGTGCCAATACCACTAATTTCCACTCCCAACTTTTCCAAGAAAAAGCACATGTCCTGCACCATGTAGTTCGGCGAAGCCCCCACAATTCGCGTCTGCCCCGGGCACAGCGCCGCCGCCATCAGCACATTCTCAGTCACCGTATCACCCCGCTCCGTCAGTACAATATATCGGTCGCGGTATTTATGCAAAGTATGCTGGTTCACCTTCACCTCGTAAAACCCGCTGTTACATTCCGCGTCCACCATCAGCCCAAAGGATTGCAAAGCCTTAATATGTGGCTCTACCGTCCGAATTCCCAGCGAGCATCCCCCCGCATACGGCAACCGAAAACTCTGGTATCTATGTAAAAGTGGCCCCAAAAACATGATAATCGACCGAGTTTTGCGCGCCGCCTCGATGTCCATCTGCTCTAATTTTAATTCACGTGGTGATATAATTTCTAGGTCACGGTGGCGATTTTGCCAGTGACATTTCACCCCAATTGACTCTAGAACCTCAATAATCCTAAACACTTCCTCAATCCTCGCCACCCGATGTAGCACCGTTTTCCCGGTATTAAGAAGCGCTGCGCAAAGTAGCCCCACCGCAGCATTTTTCGAAGTGTTCACCGTAATTTCACCGGTCAGTTCCTTACCCCCACGAATCCGATAGCTCTGCGAAGCCGAGTCATTTATAGAGAGAATCTGGCTCCCAAATGCCTCCGACAGCCGCTTGATCGTCTCGAGCGACACGTTCTGCCTGCCCTTCTCGATCCGATGAATCGCCGACTGGCTCGAGCCAATTTTATCTGCCAGTTCTTCCTGCGTCCAGCCCTTCTCGAGTCGCATCTGCTCCACAGTTTCACCAATTACCTGGTTATAGGTCTTCGTTTTCTTCATACTAAAATTATATCACCACATGCATATTTTGTAAACACTTTCAGGCTCCGTCAGCCTTCCAGGACCTTCAGCCCCGGTAGTTTCTTACCTAGCAAGAACGTAAGCGCCGCCCCACCCCCAGTCGACACCAGCGAATACTCAAGGCTCGGGTGCGTTTCCTGCAACTTTTCGAGAAATCCAGTCGTGTCGCCCCCACACACCACCGTCACCACATCCCGTTTCTCCCCTATCACCGTCGCCACAATCGTCGACGCCGCATCATAGGCCGGGTCTTCCACCTTCCCGAGTACCCCATTCCACACCACCGTCTTCGCGTCCGCGAGCGCCTCCGCAAATTTCGCCGTCGCCATCGGTCCGATGTCAAGCTTCGCTCCAGTACCGTCCTCATCAAAATCCTCCGCCACGTAAATTTTCGCATCGTCCGCTTCGTAACCATCCGCCGCAATTTTACCCCCCACCAAAATTTTATCAACACTCGGCAAAAACTTCTCAATCAAAGGCTGTTTATCTTCTACTTTCGCGCCCCCAATCACCAGTACAAACGGCTTCTCTGGGTTTTCCATCACTCGCGTCAGCTCTGTCACCTCTTTTTCTAGCAAAAATCCCGCATAAGCTGGCAAAATCTTCGCTACCGCCTCGGTCGAAGCATGTGCCCGGTGCACCACCGCAAACCCATCCTGTACAAACACTTCCGCCCCTGTTACCTTAACTATCTCTCGCGCAAATTCCTCATCATTTTTCTCTTCCCTCGGGTCAAACCGCAAGTTCTCTAATAGCAAAATCTGCCCCGGCACCATCTTCGCCGTAATCTTCTGCACACTCTCCCCTGTTATCTCCGGCACAAAACTCACCTTCTCCAAATATTTAGCTAGTACCTTCGCCACCGGCTCAAGCGACATCTCCGGGTGCACTTTCCCCTCTGGTCGCCCCAGATGAGACACTACCACCACCTTCGCCCCCTGTTTCTGCAAATATTCCAGCGTCGGCACGCTCGCCTTGATCCTTAAGTCGCTCACCACCTTCCCCTCTTTTATCGGCACGTTCAGATCCGCCCGCACCAGCACCGTCTTCCCCTTTACCTCAATGTCTCTGATACTTTTCATACCTCTATTATACCACACCAAGCCCTCCCATAAACGCGTAAAACCCTTGATTTTTTATTACTTTTATGCTATAATTAAGATAGTACCTTAACAGGTTAGTTTTAGCATGTTCGCATTCACATAAAAGGAGGTGGCATATGCGAAAATTCAGAAGAGTTACTGCGTTACTTGTGGCTGTAGCTATTTTAGCTTTAGCCATACCACAGGTGGCTTTCGCCTACTCCCAGAGCAAACTGGACAAATGCTTACAGATCATCCAGCTCGCCCGGGAACTCGGCCTGTCCGACTCTGACCCCATTATTCAGCGGGCGTCCGAAGTGTACTGGAAGGAATACAACGGGCAGAACTACGGCACCACCACTGTACCCTACTATAGCACCCCGGCGCCCACAAATTATAGCACCAGCTATAATTTCAACAGTTACAACTACTACAGTGGCGTATTGGATGTCTACGACAGCGGCACGGAAAGTGATGCGGTCATTTTAGCCCGCATCATGCACTACTACGCGCATGCCTATACCGACAAGCGCGTCTTGGCGGCCGTCGGCTGGGCAGTACTCAACTCCGTCGATTCCTACGGTGGCACCGCCAGCATCGCTAGTGTGGCTGGGAATTTTCAGTACAATTCCAACGAGTCCACCACGAACGACGCCGGGCAGTCATTATTGCCACTCGCCCGCGATGTCATCTTCCGCTGGCGCGCCGGCAAAGCCGGAATCGTAAACAACGGACGCGTCCTCCCTAGCGACTACGCCTGGGTCTGGCGTGACGGCAATACCGTCTACGTTCGTCGTGGCTCCCTAAATGGAGAGAATTGGAACTATTCTCAGGAGTCCCCCTACTAAACTAACCTAAAAAGTCTCTAGCCTAGCTAGGGACTTTTTTAATTGTTCACTATTTTCAAAAACTCTGCCTCGCCCATCGTCGCCACCCCATATTTCGTCGCCTTTTCGACCTTCGACTTCCCCGGTTTCTCCCCAGCAATCAAAGCCGTAGTAGTTTTTGTCACCGAAGACGTCACCGTCGCTCCGAGCGCCCGTAGCCGCTCTTCCGCCTCTTCTCGCCCCATACTCTCGAGCGTCCCCGTCACCACATACGACTGCCCCGCAAGTGGCAAGCTCATAGCGCTCTCCTCTTCTGGCCACACCCCCATCTCTTTTAACTCCTCAAGCATCGCCACATTATCCTCATCCGAAAACCACGCCAAAATCGCCTCCGCCACCACCTTGCCGATGTCAGGTACTGCCACCAGTTCTTCTTCTGTCGCTTCCATCAGCCGGTCCAGGCTCTTAAACTCCCTAGCAAGCGCCGTCGCCGTCGCCGCCCCCACGTGCCGAATTCCTAAAGCCGTCAAAAACCGCCTCAGCGCCGGCGTCCGCTTCTCATTGATCGCCTTGACCAAATTCTCTGCACTCACCTCACCAAACCCCGGTAGCTTCGCCACTGTCACCACTTTCAACCGGTAAAGATCCGGAATCGACCGCACCAACCCCGCATCAACCAGCGCCACCACGTTCTTCTCGCCCAGCCCTTCGATATCTAGCGCCCCTCTCGACGCAAAATACTCTATCGCCCGTTTCAAAATCAAATCCGACGTCTCCCCCTTCACCCGGTATACCACTTCCCCCTCCGGTCGCTCAAACGAAAGCTCCGGATACTGCTTTTTCAAAGCCTCCTCATAATCAAACGCCCGCGTCCCCTTCGGCCGAAGAGTCAATAATACTTCCTTTACCTGCGGAATAATATCCCCCGCCTTGTAAATAATCACCGTATCCCCCACCCTTACGTCCAGCCGCTTAATCTCATCCGCATTATGTAGCGACGCATGCCGCACCGTCGTCCCCGCCACCACTACCGGGTCCAAAATCGCCACCGGCGTCGCTGCCCCCGTCCGGCCAATCGAAATCACAATATCCCGCACCACTGTCGTCGACTCCTCCGCCGGAAATTTGTACGCCACCGCGCCCCTCGGCGTTTTCCCCACTATCCCCAGCCGGTCATACACCGCCCGGTCGTTAATTTTTATCACCATCCCATCGGTATTAAACGGCAACCCCTTGCGATACTCGTCTAACTCCTCAATGTACCGGAATAATTCACCGCGCTCGCTTGCCTTAAACACCCGGTCCTCTTTCGAGGTCTGAAATCCCAGTTCCCTCAGTTTCTCATACGCTTCTCCCCAAGTCGGCATATCTGGCTTCACCAAATCATACGCAATAAACCGAAGCGGCCGCCCTGCTGCCACCTTCGGATCAAGCTGCCGTATCGACCCCGCCGCCAAATTCCGCGGGTTCGCAAACTCCGCCTCTCCCTTCCTCCTCTGCTCTTCCTGCAACCTCTCAAAATCCTCCTTAAATATCACAATCTCCCCTCGTACTTCAACTTCGTCAAGAATATGGCGAAGTCTCAGCGGGACATTTTGGATGGTTTGCACATTTTGTGTCACATCTTCTCCTACCAGCCCGTCCCCCCGTGTCACCGCCTGATAAAACACCCCATCCCGATATTTAAGCGAACACGCCAACCCATCCATCTTGATATCCGTGAAAAACTCCTCGATTTTTCCGCCCGGCACCAATTTCTCATTCCGCTCCACCCAGTCCAGTACCTCCTCTTTCGAGAACACATCAGCAAGCGAAATCATCCGCTTTTCATGTGCCACTTTCTCGAATTTATCAAGCGCCCTTCCCGCCACTCTCTGCGTCGGCGAATCCGGCGTCACAAGGTCCGGATATTCTTTCTCAAGCAACGAGAGCTCATGTTTCAAAGAATCCGCCGCCGCCTCGCTCATAATCGACTCGTCCAACACGTGATAATGATACCGGTAGTCATTAATTAATTCGCGCAGCTTCAAAATCCGCGCTGCTGCCTCTGTTTTTTTCATCCTAGTAACTCCTTATAATATAAATACAAATACGTCGCCACGTAAATCGTCGCAAAGCTCCCCACTACTAGAGAAGCCACTTTTAAAAATGTCGAAGACGGTAGCAACATAAATGGCACCACAAGAGCGCCCATCGCCACTATCACTATTAAGAGCAAAATCATTCTCACCGCCACCTTTACCCGTTTCTTCGCCACTAACTCGCGCGCCGTCAAAATCGCCATCACCGGGTATATCCCAGGCGTGCCCACTGCCACTAGTGCCAGAAGCGACGACGTTAGCAAAAACCCACTCAAAAGTACCATCGCCACAGTGAACACTATTAGCATTAATGCATTAAACGGCATATCCAGAAAATGCGTCTCCACCGCCGACGACCACGCCACCACCGTCGCCATCACTGGCACGCATTCTAGCACCACCACCATCAGCATTATTAGCGTCGGAATTAGAGGCGCCATCGACTTAAACAACCCATCACGCAGTCGCACCTCTTCCCCCGCCAATTTCTGCCTCAGCATATAAATCGTCGCCAGCCACCCCATCACAAATATTAATGTAAAGAGCACCCCCATCGCCCCATCAAACTCTTCAGGTAACCCTACCACCAAAAAAGCCATCACTATCATCACCGCCATCAATCCCAAAAATGCCTTCCACTCCCCAAAAATCATCACAAATGTATAAAAAGCATCAGCATGGATTTTAGAAGTTCTTCTTGCCATTTTCAAGTCGCTCTATCCGTTTCTCGATCGGCGGGTGCGTACTAAACAAATTATCAAAGAACCCCTTCCGCAAAGGATTGTTGATATACATCTGTGCCGACGCCGTATTTTGGTTTTTCATCGGTCGGCCCTGCGATTGTAGCTTCTTGAGCGCCGAAATCATCCCTTCCGGATACCGCGTAATATTTACCGCCGACGCATCCGCCAGATATTCCCGCTCGCGCGACACCGCCATCTGCGCTATCGCTGCCACAATCGGCGACAAAATCGCCGCCACCACTATCAAAATATACCCTACCGGGCTTCCCTCGTCGTTCCGCCTTCGATTGCCAAAGAACATCATCCGCATCGCGAGGTCCGATACTAGCCCAATCACGCACGTCAACCCAAACACGATCATCGACACCCGAATATCGTAGTTCTTCACGTGCGACATCTCGTGCGCCATCACCGCCTCGAGCTCCTTCTTGTCCATAATGTCAACCAGCCCAGTCGTCGCCGCCACCACCGCATGCTTCGGATCTCGCCCCGTTGCAAAAGCATTCGGCGCTGGATCGTCAATCAAATACACCTTCGGCATCGGTAGTCCTGTCGTAATCGACAAATTCTCCACCGTATTGTATAGAGCCGGGCAGTCCTTCTTTGTAATTTCCCGCGCACCTGCCATCGTCGTAGCGACGGCTCCCGCCGCGAAATATTGTATCACCGCATAAATTGTCGCCACCAACACCGTCCACACCGCAATCCAAGGGTCTTTATAATACCACGCAAACAGCGCCGCCACTGCGCCTATCACCAACACAAACACCCCCACAATCCCCACCGTTCGTCGTTTATTCTGTGCTATCTGCTTATACATTCTTCTATCAAGCGCCCGCTTATCATCGCCAGAGAAGCGAGCGCCCTAATTCCTTCTCGCCCCTAAAACTTTACTTCTGGAGCCTTGTCGATTTTTGCCTTCTCCGCTTCGCTCACCTCAAAGTACTCGCGCTTCTTGAAATGCCCAAACATATTGTTGATGATGTTGGTCGGGAAGGTCTTAATCTTGGCATTAAGTTCCTTCACCCCGGCATTATAAAACCGTCGCGAAGCCTGAATTTTGTCTTCCACATCTTGCAACTGGTTCTGCAAGTTCACGAAGTTTTCGTTCGCCTTTAGCTCTGGGTATGCCTCCGCAATCGCAAAAATCCGCGACAGCGCTCCTTGCATTTCCTTCTCGGCCTCGGCCGCTTGCTTCACCGTTTTCGCCCCCATCGCTGCACTCCGGGCGCTCGTCACCATCTCGAACGTTTCCTTCTCGTGCTTGGCATAACCCTTCACGGTCTCCACCACGTTCGGAATCAAATCCGCCCGATATTTCAGCTGCACCGTGATGTCGCTCCAGGCTTCCTCGACCCGCTCATTCAGGTTAACTAAACTGTTATAAATCCCCGCCACAATCGCGACAAGCAGTATAATCACTACCACTATCACTATTGCTATAATTGCTCCTGTTGGCATTTCCACTCCTTTACTTATTTACTACCATTATACCACACCAACGATACTTTTTTCAAAAAAATAGCCCAAACAAAGAAACTCTAACTCTCGCACCTCCAGGTTCGAGAGTTAGCCAACAAAATAAGGCCCTCTAAGCCTCGTAACATTGGTGCGAATGAAGAGACTCTAACTCTCGACCTCTTCCTTGGCAAGGAAGCGCTC
>CAZXEG010000020.1:0-13266 GCA_964639835.1 uncultured Candidatus Saccharibacteria bacterium
CTTTCGCGGATTTCGTCCTCGAGACGGACGAAACCGAGCAATGCTGGGCTTGGCTCAAAATCAACTTTTCTCGGGCCGCGTCCGGCCGGCCCGTCGCCACGGGCGGCCGGCGCTTCGGCTCGCGCTGCCGCGCTCCGCAATCCCTTCGAAAAGTGATTTTGAGCCCTTACCACAGCAAGAACGCGGTAGGTGCCGGCGGCGGATTTGACCTTCTTAATGTCGTCCTGGTTGTCGGTGACGAAGTCAATGGCGCCGAGAAGATAGGTGGCGTTTTTGGTTCTTATGCCAGAGTATTTGCGGTCGGAACTGAAGGGGATGGTTTCGACGATTTCGACAAAATCGCCTGTGGGCTTAAATTTGGCCACTTTTAGGAACTTTTCCTTCAAGGCGGTAACTGTATCGTTCTCGGACATTTGATGGGCTAGGAGAGCCTGCAGGGCGCCTTTAAACGCATTATCATAAGCAGTATAGTCGTGAACTTTCATGTGGCCGGTGGTCAAGGTGCCGGTCTTGTCGAGGCAGAAGTGGTCGACGCGAGCCAGGGTCTCGATAGAGTAGAGGTCTTGGACGAGGACTTTTTTGCGGCTGAGGCGGACGGTGGCGAGGGCGAGAACAGAGGAAGTTAGGAGGATAAGACCCTCGGGAATCATGTTGATAAGGGCAGCAACGGTGGAGGTGATGGCGGTTGCGGTGTCGGCTTCGGTGCGGAAGCGACTCCAGAGGAGGAGGGCGCCGACGGGGACGAGGGCATAGCTGATGTATTTCACGATTTTGTTCATGAGGGTGAAGAGCTTGGAGTCGGCGGTCTTAACGAAGTGGGCGTCGTGTTCGAGCTTGGTCAAAGAGTTGTCGGCGCCGACCTTTTCGACGCGGGCGCGAGCGGTGCCAGCGACTACGAAGCTGCCAGAGATGAGCTCGTCGCCAGGGTGCTTTTCGACGTTATCTTGCTCGCCAGTAATGAAGGACTCGTTGACCTCGAGATAGCCGTCCTCGAGACGACTGTCGAACATGATTTGGTCGCCGAGGGAGAGGACGAGGAGGTCGTCTTTCTGAACTTCCTCGGGGGCGACCTGGTAGGATTTGTTGTCCCTTATGACGGTGGGGCGTTGCTCGGAGCGAAGGCGCATTTTTTCGACAATTTTGTAGGCGCGGATTTCGTTGATGATGCTAATCAGAGTGTTGGCGATGGCGATGAAAATGAAGAGCATGTTCTTGAAGCTACCGACAAAGGCGACCATAAGCGCGAGAACGAGGTTGACGAAATTAAAGAGAGTGAAGGTGTTTTTGGTGACAATTTTTAAGATGGGGCGAGTTTTCATGCTTCAATTATACCGCAAAATGTGGTAAAATGATAGGGTGAGTGGTGGTACCTTAAGTTTTTGGTTCTCTTGAAATGGAGGTGGAATATGGCCAAGTTGAAGTTAAGCACAATTTTGGCGGCATTGAAGTCGAAAGACCTGTCGATACTTGATACGGTGGTCTGGGCCTGTGCAGAAACGGTGATTCCGAAGGAGCAAATCGAAGAATGGCTGGCACTCAAAGTGTCTAATGATTTTTCGGGTAGCTGGTGGAATTACGTGGCAGGCTTGGCGGCTTGTGCTAAGGCGGATTTTTGCGAACAAGAGTTGATGGACATTAGCCATGACTGCGCGCAAAAACTTGATAGGCGCGTAGTGGGGATGCCAGGCGAAATGTTAGGGAACGCGTTTTCCCTGCACGGGATATCTGAGGCGGCGACCGAAGAAATGATGACGTCGCCTAGCTGGCTAGACAACTACTGCGCGCTGAGAGCGTGGGAGGGGCGGGAGAGTCCTTTCTGGTTGATCCAAAAGGGGTTAGACAAAAGCGACCCTTGGCTCAAAAAGGTGGCTTCATCGCTGTGCCAATACGTGGACATTGGTCGGAGCACCTTGGAAGCATGGCGCAAGTCTGACGACATCTCCTACCAACGAGCGGCGATGGCGGGAGCAATTGGAAGCCACGAGGTGCCATTCAAATGGCTGGCAGAAGGGCTGGAAAGCCCGGCTCCGGGGATACGCAGGCTGGCCGCGCAGGCGGTCGCGAAGCGGAAAATACCGGAAAAGTACCTCAAGAAATGGGCGCTACCGCGAGATGACCGAGCGGACACGTATCTGGCGATGATTTGGAACTTCGAGGAGCACGAAAAAGCTTGGGCAGAATGGCGAAGCGAGAAACGCGCACGGCGTTGGTTGAAGTGGCTGGAGACTTTGGCAGAATACGCTAACTCTTGGAGGGTGCGGGCCGAGGCGACCAGGATACTAGGAGTGCAGAATTTGCCTAATTTGACCCAGGACGCGAAACCGGGGATCGGGTTTACGCGAGGTCTGGGTGGAGTAGTGGCGATCGTCGGGATCCCGAAGACTGCACAGATCATCGGGGGTGGGCGTGCATGGTACCGAGCAAGCGAAGCTAAGGTCGTGATGATTGAGGGTAACTTCTACGGTGAGGAGGTGGTAATTCCGGGCCATGACCACAAAACGGCGTACCGTAAGGGAGACGAAGTAGTGGTCGAGAATTTTGACCCGAATCCGTTTGAGGTGGCAACGACTGGCTTTCGTTTTGTCAAAAGACGCGCGGATCTGCTGAAACTGTATTGCTAGCGTTGACTAAGGAGGTGGAAATACCAGCCGGGAGCAGACAAGTGGGTCCCATTTCACTTTTGTGGAGCGATCCTGTAAGGCGACTTGCGGGGTGACTTCGCGGGATGAGGAGGACTAAATTAACCCCGCTCGAGTTTGGAGCGGGGTTTTTGATGCGGTTTTGGTGTTTTGGCGTTTTGGTGTTTTGACGCTTTAGTGCTTTAGCGCTTGAGGCGCTTGATAAGGTGGTGGAGGGTGTAGAAGAGTTGGTTGGTGGGGCATTCGTAGGTACCGATGAATTCGAGGACGTGGCCGGAGGCGTCGCTTGAGAAGCCTTTTTTGAAGTCGTAGATGCCGTCTTTTGTATCTGGGGTGGGGAGGGCGTGGATGCCGTAGAAGTTGTAGGTTCTGTAATTGTGTTCTTTGGCATATTGTAGCATGTGCCACTGGATGGCGTATTGGGCGTTGTAATCTCGCATGTATTTTTCGTCGGAGCCGGAGAAGAGGTAGACGACTTCGTCGCCGGTTAGCATAAACATGGCGGCACTGAGGGGGGTAGGGCGCCCGTCTACGTCTGCTTCGGCGATGAGGAATTTGGCTTCGCCTCTCGGGACGAAGAGATCGTACATTTTTTCGTAGTATGACAACGGCTGGTCGGTGAAATCGCGGCGCTTGGAGGTGGATTCGGTAATAGTCTTTAGGATGTTGAGCTCTTCCCTTTTGAGCTCGCGGACTTTGACGCCCATTTTTTCGGCTTTTTTGATGTGGCCGCGGGTGTTGCTTTTGAAGCTCGCGAGGAGGTCGGCGGTGGTTTTGAACTGGGTGAGGTCAAGGGCGAACATGTATTTGGGCTGGGTGGATTTGGTTTCTTTGAAACCGTTGCTCCTTAGGGTGAGTTTGGCTGTTTGATGGTTGAAGCCATCTTTTACAGGGGTGCCGTCGCGGCCGCGTTCGATGAGCTGGTAATAAGGGGAGAGGCGGAGGAGGTAGCCGTTGTGGGATTTGGCGTAAGATTTGAGGCTCCCCAGGAAAAAATTGGCAAGGGGGGCGTCTTCTAAGTCGAGGAGGGGGCCGCCAGGGGCGATAAAGGTGGATTTGCCGAGGAAAGTGGGTTTTGCTACGAGCAAAGTGGCGGCTTTAATCTGGTCCTTTTGGCCCTTTTGGTCTTTTTGACCTTTGACGGCGAGGTAGTAGGGGGTCCAGCCGTTTTCTTCTCGGTACTGGGCGATTTCGGGGGTTTGCATGAAAGACTGGTAGGGGCTGGTTTTAACATAAGCGCGGAATTCGTCCGCGGTGATTTCGGTAAATCTCATAGCCTAATTATACCATACGCCGAAATTTGCGGAGGAGTTTGTAGAGTTGGTATTTGACGGGTTTTAAGATGAGGTCGTAAGTGCCGGCGTATTTAGCTTCGGAACCGGCGAAGGTTTTTTTGAACTCGGTAAAGCCTTGCCAGGGGTGGTCCTGGGGTGCGCCGTCGGGGGCAATGCCCCAGAAATCGAAGGTTTGGAGGTTTTGGGCTTTGGCATCTTTTATCAGTTCGATGGTGAGGACGCCGGTGGCATGGAGCTTCCTGCCCTCGTCGCTTTGGGCGCCTTGGAGGTTGTAGCGAGTCTTGTCGTCGTCGAAGACGAGGCCGGCGGCGATAATGGTGGGGGGCTCTAGGGGTTCTGGAGTTTCTGGGGGTTCTGGGGGTTCTGGGGGTCGGTACTCGACAAGGTAAAGGGTGGCGAAGGGTTGCTTTAGCTCGGTTTTAAGATATTCCTCAGAAAAAGTGCTGATGTTTTTGGTTTTTGCCAGAGCTTTTTGGAGGTCTAGGAGGAAGTGGATATCGGCGGGGTCGTGAGATTTCCTGATTGTGATGCCCTTTTTCTCGGCAGATTTGTGATATCGGAGGAGGCGGGAGGGGAGTTTTTCCTTTAAGTCATCTTCCGTGCCAGTGAGGTCGAGGAGCCAAGTTTCGGCGGGGTTTAAATCGAGGGATTTTTCGAGTTTGATTCCCTGTTCCTTGAGGGCCTCGATTAGGTTTGGATTTTGGGGTTCGATACGGATAAAAACGGCGTTTTGCTGCTTGGCGAGGACCATTAGCGAATCGAGTGCGTGCTTGATTCCCTGCCCCGTGGTCGCGACTGGGCCGTAGGGGAGGTAGAGGTATTTGCCCACGGGGGTGGACTTTGCGATGGCGAGATAAACGTAATCTTTCTCGGCTTTGTAAAAATTCGGTTCGTTTAGGTCGTTCTGGAGAGTCTGCCAGGCCTTGGACTGCGTAATTGGGGTTTCCATGCTCTTATTATACCACGCATTTGGTCTGGTTGTTATGTGGATTTTTTTGACTGCTTGTGCTTTTTATTGTATTTCGGTTATGCAAAATTTCCGGCTTTTGATTTTGAGTCGGTTGCCAAGATGGATTGGTTTGTTTTTGCCTGTTCACACTGTTGCGGGTATCCCGCCTCCCAACTCGCGACCCCACTCGATCGGAGTTGTTACCTCAATTTTAGCGCGAGCGGGATGGTTTGTCAAGTGCGGTTGCTAGCCGCGACGGTTGCTAGCCATAAGGGGAAAGGGTTTAAAAAAGCTTACGGTTTTGTGGAAAAGTTAGGGCGAAAAGCTGTGGAAATGTGGTAAAATGGGGGTATGGCTTATATTCGGAAATTTAAGACGACGTCGGGTGCGACTGGGGTGCAAGTGTGCTGGAAGGAAGGGAATCGCGTGGTGAAAACAGTGCACGTGGGGTCGGCGACGAGCGAGAACGGACTAAGGCGGCTCGAAAGGGAAGCGCAAAAAATTCTCGACGGGGGACAGACGCCGATGTTTGACCTCGATAAATACACGGTGAAAAAATAGCCCCTTTGCGCGTGCGTGCTAGGGGCGCTAGAAGCGGGGCGGGGAATCGCGCTCTAAACGAGGCGGGCGACAGGGCACTGACTGGCGAGTTTTTGGTCGAAAGTCCAGAGGGGGCGCTCATCGGAGAGGTCGGCGGTGGCGGCGAGATAGCAGTCAACGAAAGAGAGCTTGGGGTGTTTTACGTAGATGTCGAGGGCGGTTTCGATGAGGCCTTTATTGCAGACGAGGTTCTCGATGCGCATGATGTTTTTAATATTTCTGGCAATTTGCTCACGAACAAATTGATAGGTCTGGCTCGATAAGACAAAGACTACTTCCATCATGGCGGCATCTTCAAAGATGTAGAGTTTGTTCTTGTTTGAAAAGAGCTTTTTGACCTTTTTGACCTGGCTTGGGTTATCGTTTAGGATGAGCCGGAGGATGACGTTGGTATCGATACGCTCGATACCTTCTTTGCGACGTACTAGACCCATGTCTCCCCCTTGATATCTTTAGCGAGTTCGAGAGACATCTCTCCAACACTCATGTATTTGGTGCGAGGATCTGGTGGCGGGGTGGGGTATTCTGCATTAATGCGATCAGCCTCGGCCATAATCTCGTCAAAGGTGGGCTGTTTTTTTAGAGTGATACTTTGAGACTTTTGGTTGACTTCGAGGTCGAGCTTAGCGCCCTTTTCGAGGCCAAGTAGTTTGCGGATGCTACGGGGAATAGTGATTTGCCCGACGGAGCTGATAGTGAGAGTGATTGGTTCCATTTTAAATTCCTTTGCTTAATTTTAATTTTGTGATGGTGTTTTAAATTTAATGTTTGATTTAATTATAGCAAAAATTCAAAAATAATGCAAGTGGGATGTAAATGTTGCTAGATGAGGGCGAGTTGCTTTTTGAGGTTGTCGATGAGGCGCTCTTTCTCGGTGATTTGGTCCTTGGTCTCTTTGACAAGGTGGGCGGGGGCTTTGTCGACGTAGTTTGGATTCATCATGCGGGCGTTTAAGGCGTCGAGCTCTCTGCCAACAGAGAGGATTTTGTCGGTGAGGGCGGTCTTGTAATCTTTGACGACCTTTTCGGGGACGTCGAGATAGAGGTTGTGGTTAGCAAGTGCTAGACGGAGGCCACGTGGGGCGCCATCTAGGGAAGTGATGACGGGGACCCTGGCTAGGGTCTTGATGAGCAACAAATTGTCCTCGACGAGAGCGTCATCATTGTACATGAGCGTGTATTTTTTGCTGTTATTCGTGCCTGGCAGGGCTTGCAAGGTGCCTCTGACCGTTTGGACGATAGTTCTTATGGTTTCGAACTGCTCGGCGCTGATGGGGTCGTAAATGAGCTTTTCGGGCCATTTTTGAGTAATGATGAAGCCCTCGGTCCAGCTGAGGTTTTGCCAGATGGCTTCGGTAACGAAGGGGGCGAAGGGGTGGAGGGCGATTAAAATCGTCTCGAGGGTGGTCTTTAAGAGCGGGACGTTGCGGTAGATCTTCTGGCTCTCGATAAACCAGTCGGCGTATTTGTCCCAGATGGTGCTGTGCAGGGTTTCGACGGCTTCGGCAAAGCGGTAGTTTTCCATATCGCTTTCGACTTGCTCTAAACAATCGCTGAGTTCGCGACAAATCCAATCTTCGCCTTGGTTGTTGGTAGTGTAGGTGGGTGATGCCGGAGTGCCATTTCTCGACGTGCTCGAGGCAATGCTCTCCGAGGACCGGAGTCGCTCGCGCCCGTCGTTACGGGGCTCGCGCTCCTCGCTACCTCGGTCGTAACCTCCGGAGCGTCCTCGGAGAGCATTGTCCTCGAGCGCCCCCACCCCTTCGCCCTCGTCCTCATCGACAATCGACTGGATGAGGCGGGAGATGTTCCAGAGTTTATTGCAGAGGTTGCGGCCGGAGGTGACGCTGTTTTCGGAGAAGGCTTGATTCATGCCGGCGGAGCGGCCGCGTAAAATGCCGAGGCGAAAGGCGTCGGAGCCGTATCTCACGACGAGCTCGATGGGGTTGATGACGTTGCCCTTCGATTTGCTCATCTTCTGGCCGTGCTCGTCGAGGACGAGGCCGTGGAGATAGACTTCTCTGAACGGGACTTCGCCGGTGACGTAGAGGCCCATCATAATCATGCGGGCAACCCAAGCGAAGAGGATGTCGGCGCCGGTTTCCATGACGTTTAGCGGGTAGTACGGAGTGGGGTTTTCTTCGGACCAGTCGGTGCAAACGATGGGCCAGTGGCTCGAAGAAAACCAGGTGTCGAAAGTGTCTTCGTCGCGGACGTAGGTAACGCCGGATTTTTCGATGGTTTTGAGATTAGTGCGACGGTCAAAAATCCATTCTGGCTCGTCGGTAGCCTCTTTGGTGGCCTTTCTAAACATCGGGATGGCGATACCCCAAGGGATTTGGCGGGAGATGTTCCAATCTTTGAGGTTTTTTAGGTAATTAATGAGGACTTTTTGCTTGTTTTCGGGGTGGAATTTGATTTCGCCTCTTTCTAGATGCTCAATGGCGACGCTTGCGAGCTTCTCCACATCGATAAACCATTGCTCTTTGAGCATTGGCTCGAGGACCGTGCCACATTTGTAACAGTGGGCGACGGAGTGGGTGATTTTTTGCTCGGATTTCAGTAGCCCTTGCTCTTTTAGGTCCTTCAAGACCTGCTTGCGACATTCGGCGGTGGTGAGGCCCTTATACTTCTCGGGTACGTTGATCATTTTGCCGTCTTCGGAGATAACCTGGATGCGCTCGAGATGGTGGCGCTCGCCGACTTCGAAATCGTCGAAATCGTGGGCGGGGGTAATCTTGACGGCGCCGGTGCCGTACTCGGGGTCGGCGTGCTCGTCAGCGATGATGGGGATTTCTCGGTCGGTTAGGGGGAGGTGGACGGTTTTGCCGATGAGGTCTTTGTAGCGCGCGTCCTCGGGGTTGACGGCGACTGCCGTGTCGCCAAATAATGTTTCTGGCCTAGTAGTTGATACTATTAATTCTCGGGCCGCGTCGCCGTCGCCCGTCGCCACGGGGACGGCGCGCTTATCCTCGCGCTGCCGCGCTCCGGAATCCCTCGAATCAACAGTATCAACTACTCCGTAAGCAATTTCCCAGAGGGTGCCTCTTTCGTCTTGGTGGTCGACCTCGATGTCGGCGAAGGCGGTTTGGTGCTTGGGGCAGAAGTTGACGAGTTTTTCGCCACGGTAGATGAGGCCGTCGTTCCACATTTTTTCGAAGGTGGTATAGACGCGGTCGACGACGTTTTCGTCGAGGGTGAAGGTGAGGTCGGGCCAGGCGCAAGAGGCGCCGAGGGCGCGGAGTTGGAGTTCCATGTTGCCACGCTGCATTTCGACGAAGTCCCAGACTCTAGCGTAGAGGTCGTCCCTTGAATACTCGAAGCGAGTATGGCCGTCCTTCTCGAGGGTTCTCTCGTAAACAACCCAAGTCTCGAAGCCAGCGTGGTCGGCGCCGGGGATGTACCAGGTGGAATCTTGCTTTAAGCGGTGATAGCGGGTGAGGGAATCTTCGAGAGCGATGGTGAGGCCGTGGCCGATGTGGAGGTTACCGTTTGCGTTCGGCGGGGGCATGACAAGGGAATAGGTGTGCTGGCGGGACTCGAAGCGGTCGTCGACGCCGTTGCCGTCGTTATCGATGGGGACGGTGGGGGTGGCGGGCTGAAAAACGCCGGCGGCTTCCCAGGCGGCGTAGATATCAGATTCATACTGGTTTGGCTCGTAACTTGATGCGAATTTCATGTTCGTTTTGGCTCCCTTGACTTATTGGTTTTATTATACTACTTTTTGGATGATGACGCAAAAATAAGCGCGATGTAATCCATGCGCGGTTAGTTATTCCGGTTACTCTAGAGCGAGGTCAGTGCGGATTTGCTCGAACTCTTCTGGGGTGAGGTCGAGAGTGTGGCCATATTGCCAATTTTTGTCCTCGGGCATGAGGTGAATGTGTGCGTGAGGGACGTCGGTGCCGATGATTTTCCAGAGAGTGCGGTGACCGGTTTTGGATTCTAGATGCTTGGCAAGTTTTTTGGCGGTAAGCATGAGGGCAGTGTAGGTTTCGTCATCGAGATCGTAGATTTTGTCGACTTCTTTTTTAGGGACGACGAGAACATGGCCCTTGGTCTCGGGGTGGATGTCGAGGAAGGCGTAGGTCTGGTCGTCTTCGTAGATTTTGTAGCTGGGGATTTCTTGGTTGATGATCTGGGTGAAAATGCTAGGCATTTTGGAGGTCCTTTCTTGCGATTACGTAGTAGATGATGGTGAAAATGGCAGCGAAAATGAGAGCGCCGGCGACGTCGGAGGGCCAATGCTTGTCGGCGAGGACGCGGCCGACGGCGACGAGGATGATGAGCGTGGCCATGACGAAGTAGAGGATGCCGCGGAGGGGCTTTGATCTAATGTAGCGGGGGAGGTTTAGGGCGACGAGCGCAAAAATGGTGGCTACGGCCATGACGTGGCTAGAGGGGAAGGAAGGCTTGCCGGAGCCGTCGGGGCTGGTGTTCCAGATGAGGATTTTGTCGAAAATGAAATAGGTGGCAGCCATGAGGATGAGAGGGACGAGCATTTTGACGAGCGGGCGGTCGACTTTTTTGAGGGATTTGCGGGTGATCCATTGGTAGAGACCGAGCATGGCGAAAAGGCCGAGTACAGCGATGGCGGCGATCAGGATGATGTCGGTGGCTCTGTCCCAGTTCATGTTTTTATTATAACACGGCTGGCGTTGCTGGGCAAAAATCGGGGTGTGTTGTTGCAAGGGTGGCTTTTGCAGATGGAGTGAATTATACAGTAACGTACAGGGAGTTATAAGGGGGTGGGTTGTTTTTTCTGGGAAATGTGGTATAATAGTATGAGAGGTTTTTGTAACTTTGTTGTTTTGTTGCGTCCGGGCGGCTATGCCGTCCAGGAAGGAGGTCACTATGTCGTCTATACTACCCGAACTCAACGAGAAGCTCTCTAAAACGAGCATTGAGGTGCCGGATTTGATTCCGTTCGCAATGCAAGACGAGCTATCCGCAGTTACGACAATGGAAGATGTCGTCGGATTGGATATCGGCGATCTCGAAAGGATCCGCAACCACTGGGCTGGTCAATGGCGGGGCATCCACGAGAAAATGATAGCGTACAAGCAGTGCATCGAAGAGAAGAAAGCCAGAGGCCAGGATATTGGGCGCTTAGCAAAGCACGTGCGCAAATTGAAGAACCAGGTTTACAAGGCAAAATTCATCTGCGGGATTGTAGCAGAAATTGTGCACGCTAAGAAAGGCAACTAAGCTAGCCTCGCGAGGCCCGCGGATAATCGCGGGCCATTTTTATGTTGCCTAGACGCTTCTCGCTCCCGTATGCTATAATGAGTCGTATGCCGTCCTATCAGGTCAAAGTCAAACCCGGCTCCTCTCGCGAGCAAATCATCGAAACCGCCCCTGGTGAGCTCACCGTTTACCTTCGCGCCAAGCCCCACGATGGTGAGGCCAACGCCGCCCTGATTAAGCTCCTCTCCACCCATTTTCACGTCGCCAAAACTACCATCAAAATCACCCGCGGCGCTCACTCTCACGTCAAGGCCATCACCTTCTAATTTTACTCTCAGATGCGATTAGAGCGTCTAAAATCGCATAGCGATTTGTCGATAATCAAAAAGAAATCAGGACGCGTGCCCGATTTCTTTTTGATACTAAGTTCTTTTGCTGGACTTTTCTTTTAAGAAAAGTCCGCCCCTGTGGTACACCCGGCACGATAGGGATCTAGCCGGGCGGTACCCAAAATCAAAAAACCGAGAGCAAGCTCTCGTTTTTCGATTTTGGTACACCCGGCACGATTCGAACGTGTGACCTTTGGCTCCGCAAGCCAACGCTCTATCCAACTGAGCTACGGGTGCAAATGTGGATGTGTTGATAAATCTCGACATCCACCTAGAAATTAAATGAGCATCACCCTGAGGTGACATTTACTATTATAACATATTTTGCGGAAAAAGGGTGGGGATTTTTATGGGGTGAGGTTATTTTGAGTGCTTGCGGGATTTTGAGTGAGATTTGAAGAAATTGCGATGAGCGAGAAAACCGTATTTGCCGGTGATGGGGTCTTTGAAAATGGTTTGTTTGAGCGGGAGGAGGGTGAGGGTCATGTAGGCGCCAAAGAATACGAAAACGCCGATGGCCGAGAGGTAGGTGGCGTAGTAGGGGAATGGCGGGAGGTTGATGATGACGTAAAAGGTGAATTGGGCAAGGATGATGGCGCCGGCGAAGGTGAGGATGTCTATTGGGAGGATGGGCTTTTTGGTGAGGCGGGTGTAGGAGTAAAAGATGAAGGGAATGACGAAAGTGAGAATAAGGAGGCTGGCGAGTTTGGCGGTGAAGTAGTTGGCGTCTATGCCGTAGAAGTAGCCGTCGACGAGGCTCCAGAGGAGAGTGGGGGTGATGGCGATTTTGACGTGTTCCCAGGTGGACTCGTTGACGGCAGTGAAAATGCCGAGAGCTTTGGGGCCTTTTAAGAGGTCGTAAAGGAAGTGAGCGAGGGTGCCAAGGCCGAAGATAACGATGATGCTAATCCAGGTGAAGAGGATTTGATCCATAGACTACTGGCCTTCGGCGTGGAGTTTGGCGAATTTTTTGGATTTTTGGTCGAGGGTGGCAAAGTCTTTTTCGGTGATTTTTTCCTGGTCGCCGGATTTAATGAAGTTGCGAAGAACGCCGACAAGGATGAATGGACGGACGAAGGTAGAGTGGAGGATGGACCACATGATGACGCCTACGATGCCAGAGCAGATGAGAGTGAGGGTAGTGACGTCGGTGAGAAATGCTGGAACTTCGGAGGTGCCGTCGGCTGCGATTTCGGCGATGGCTTGGCTGAGCGAACTCATGGCATCAGGGAAGGCTTGGAGAATGAGGTAGGTGATACCGAAGAAAACACCACCGATGACGAGAAAGGAGATAAGGCTGATGCCGAAGATGCGACCGAGGTTTTTGATGAGAGTTTTGCCATGTTTGAAAAAGATAGCTGCGCCCTCTAGGGTAGCCTGGGTGGCTTTTTTGTCTTGTTTGTAGAAGACCCAGCCGAGACAGCAATCGCAGAGGTAGGCTATGATGGTATTGATGACGCCAGAGATGGTGCTACCGACGGTGCCACCGGCGTCGCCGCCAACGGCCTGGCCGACGGCAGTAATGCCGGTGCCGATTTGCTGAAAAATACCCTTGATGGCGCCGGTAATTGCGTAGTAGGCAGCCACAGTGGCGAAGCGTTCTTTGACGATTTGTCGGCCGGCCTTGATGGTGTCCTCGGGGAGTTTACCCTTGGTGACGCCTTCGGTCATCATGGCGATTTGGCCGGCTTTGTAGGTATAGGCGATAAAGTGCAGAATGAGCCAAGCTGCGATGCCGCCGAGTAGTGCGCCGATAGCGAGGCCGGCGAGGGGCTGGTTGGCCGCTTTATCTGCGACGACGAACCCGGCTACTGTGAAGCTGGCGAAGGCCAGAACGCCGAGAAAATCCCAGAGAGCGCGCCAGAGGGAAAACCCGATAGTTTTTTTGTAAATTGCTTTATTGTCCATATAAACTCCTTGTTAGTTATATTGTAGCATAAAATGAAAATGCGCAACAGCATGTGTGGCGGATTGCATGCGTGATGGATGCGTGATAGATGCGTGATGGATGAAGCATGGGGAAGAAGCTCAGGGAAGTTGAAAAATCAGGGGGTTTGTGGTAGAATAAGAAGTGGAAGCGTGGCCGAGTGGTTGAAGGCGCACGACTCGAAATCGTGTGGGCGCGCAAGCGTCTCGAAGGTTCGAATCCTTTCGCTTCCGCCAAAAAAATAAAATAAACTCAAAGGGTCTTATTTTTTTATCTTTCTA
>CAZXEG010000021.1:0-13099 GCA_964639835.1 uncultured Candidatus Saccharibacteria bacterium
TCCATCGCCTTCTCCTTATTCTGGTGAAACGACCGCTCATTCTGAATCGCCACCACCGTCCCCGTCGGCAAATGCGTAATCCTCACCGCCGAATTCGTCGTGTTCACCCCCTGCCCACCGTGCCCACCAGAGTGATACGTGTCCACCCGCAGGTCCTTCTCGTCCACCGTCACCTCCCCGCCCGTCAAAACCGGCAGCACTTCCACCAGCGCAAACGACGTCTGCCTCAGATTATTCGCATTAAACGGCGACAACCGCACCAGCCGATGCACCCCGTGCTCCGACCTCAGCCACCCATACGCATTCGTCCCCGAAACCTCATACACCGCAGTCTTAATCCCCGCTTCCTCGCCCAAAGTCCGCTCGAGGCAATTCACCAAAAACCCTTTCCGCTCAAAAAACCTCAAGTACATCCTCTCGAGCATCCCCGCCCAGTCCATCGCCTCCGTACCCCCCGCCCCTGAAGTAATCCGCACCACCGCATTCGCCCCATCATACGGCCCGTCAAACCGAAGCGCTTTTTTAAGCTCCAAAAACTCCCCTTCCATCGCCGTAAGTTGCGACTCTATCTCCTGCTTCAAACTCGCATCCCCAAGCTCCAGTAGCTCCCGCATATCCGAAATCTGCGTCTTTAAAAGCTCCCACGGCTGCACCTCATCCGAAACCTGCTTCAACTCCTGATTCAGCCGCTTCGCCCGCTCCACGTCATTCCAAATCTCCGGCTCCGCCACCTGCTCTTCGAGCTCCGCCACCCTCTCTAGCTTCTCCGAAATCTTCAACCTCCGAAAAACCTCATCAAACTCCCCCGCCAACTTTTCCAGTCTCTTTTCCGCCTCTTGCATAAAACCATTATATCATATATAATAAGTCAAAATATGAATATCTGGCAATCATTTAAACCACCTTTTCTTATTTTGGCTCCCATGGAGGGCGTCACCGACATCGCCTTCCGCCAGGTCATCGCCAAGGCCGGCCGGCCAGATCTATTTTTTACGGAATTCACCAATGTCAGTAGCTACGCTTCCGAAAAAGGTCGCGAAAACGCCCTAGAGCGCCTCAAAATCGCCCCGACCGACCCGCCCATCATCGCCCAAATTTGGGGCAAAAACCCCGACCACTTCAAGGAGTGCGCCGCTGCCCTAGAAGGCCTCGGCTTCGCCGGCGTCGACCTCAATTTCGGCTGCCCCGACAAAAACGTCAATAGGACCGGCGGTGGCGCCGCCATGATCAGAACCCCGGACCTCGCCATCGAATGTTTCAACAACGCCAAAGCCGCCACCAATTTACCAGTCTCCATCAAAACCCGCCTCGGCTGGAGCGACCCCAACGAATTCCGCGAGTGGCTCCCTATGCTCCTCCACGAGCACCCCGCCGCCCTCACCGTCCACCTAAGAACCAAAAAAGAAATGAGCAAAGTTCCCGCCCATTACGAACTCATCCCCGAAATCTGCGCCCTCCGCGCCAAAATTAGCCCAAGCACCAAGCTCATCATCAACGGCGACATCAAAAACCGCGCCGAAGCCCTCGCCCTACGCCAAAAGCACCAAGAAGTCGATGGTTTCATGATCGGCCGCGGCGTCTTTCAAAACCCCTACTGCTTCACCAACCACGTCGCGTCGCAAGAAGAACTACTAGAGCTCTTGAAAATGCACCTGGATTTATACGAGGAATATGACCTCCAAAAATACGAACCTTTAAAGCACTTCTTCAAGATCTACATCAACAACTTCCCCGGCGCCAGCGACATCCGCGCAAAGCTTATGGAAACCCATTCGGTAAAAGAAGCACGAGCGGTTTTAGCAAAAATGTGCTAAAATAAAAGTATCTCTTGCTACACTTCGGTCACTGGCAAAGAGAAAAGTTCAAAGCTTTGGGTATCGTCATTTATGCCCTTAGCCAGGAGCCAATAAATCAGGCTCACATAAATGACTCTAAATATTAATATAAGGAGTCTTTTATGAAAAACTTTAACAAAAATAAAACAGAAAGAGTCGAAGTCATGGCCCTTTTCGGTTACGAAATGACGCCCTGCCAGCCACTTACTTTTCGGCGAGTTGGGGAGAGCGAAACCGAAATTACAGAGCTACTGCAAACCCAAATTAAGTTTGCAGGTGAGGTGGCTCTGCACATCTTCGACATTCTGGTCGGCCGGGAGCGCATGACGCTCGAGTTTAACTCGCGCGACCTCTCCTGGCACCTCACACAATAAATTTAGCCCCCTTTTCAGGGGGCTAAATTTATGCTAAGATAGGTACATAATGAAGATATTACTACTCGGCTACGGCAAAGAAGGCCAAGCCATCGAACAATACCTCAAAAAACATTTAAGAGATGCCGAATTTACCATCTGGCAGGATTTTGATGCCGCCACTTTACCCACCAAAGATTATACCATATATGATATAATTTTCCGTAGCCCCTCTGTTCCGCCACTACGTCTCCCGAACGAATCTAGCGTCACCAAATATTTCTTCGACCACTGTCCTTGCCAAATCATCGGCGTTACCGCCACCAAAGGCAAAGGCACCACTTGTTCATTTATCAAATCTTTGCTCGACGCCGAAAAAGACCAAAATGCCTACCTCGTCGGCAACATCGGCGAACCCGCCATCAACGTCCTCGACGAATTAAAGCCCACCGACGTCGTTATCTACGAACTTTCCAGCTTCCAGCTTTGGGATCTCGAAAAATCCCCGCACATCTCTGTTATCGGCCAGCTCGAGCCCGACCATCTCAACGTCCATCATGGCTACGACGATTACCTAACCGCCAAATCAAACATCGTAAAGCACCAAACCGCCAGCGACTACTGCATCTACTATAAAAACAACCCCGACTCCGTCAAACTCGCAAACACCAGCACAAAACCCCACAAAATCCCCTACCCATTCGACCTAGCAAATGACATCAAATCCGCCATCACCCTCCCCGGCCACCACAACCAAGAAAACGCCATCGCCGCCATCGCCACCGTATCCTGCCTCTATAATATATCACCAGATGAATATTTATCTAGCCATCATTCCACTATTATCCAAGGGTTACAAGCTTTCCACGGCCTCCCCCATCGCCTCGAATTCATCCGCGAATTAAACGGCGTCAAATTCTACGACGACAACTTCTCTACCACCCCAAGCTCCACTAGGGTTGCCATTAACGCTTTTCCAAATAACGATCTCACCCTCATCATCGGTGGTCGCGATAAAACTAATAATCAAGACCTCCCCGAGCTCTACGAAATTCTAAAATCTGACAACATCCGTCACGTCGTCCTCATCGGCGAGTCCGGCCACGCCCTCGCCCAAAAATATCCCGACGACCCTCGCTTCAAACTCGCCGAGTCCCTGCCAGAAGCCATCACCATCGCCACCACTCTCGCTCAAACCGATCCACACCCCATCGTCCTCATGTCCCCCGCCGCCGCCTCTTTCGACATGTTCAAAAACGTCTACGACCGTGGCGCCCAGTTTAAAACACTAGTCGCCGCTCTAACTCCGTAATAAACGCCTTCTCCACCGACGAAACCGTCGCAAAAGCTTTGATTCCGCTCCCCGCAAACTCCCGCGCCAGCTCAATCATCCGCGTCTTATCCGTTGCCTTGATCATATTTGGCACGTTATCATACTTATCCACCGCCTCGCTCACAAAATAATTCTCTGCATAATAGTCCGCGATCTGCCCCACCGTCTGCGCCCCCATCTGAAACCGCCCCAGCGCATACGATTTCGCCGCCTCAAAATCAACGTCACCAATCTCCCCATTTAGCGTCCGCGTCAACTCCTTCTGAATCAAAGCAAACAACTCCTCGGCGTTTTCCACGTTCACCTCTCCCTCAAAATCCCAATACGTGCTATTTGTATTGGCATTGACCGCGCTCCCCATCCCATAAACCAAACCCCGCTTCCGCGCCGTTCCAAAAATCCGCGAATTCATCGTCCCATTCAAAATCTGATTCAAAAACCCCATCGCCAGCATCTCCTCCGTCGAAAGATGCCGTGGCGTCACCATCGAAAATCCAAACGTAATGTTCGATGCGTCTTTCCGCCGAATCGACACTGCTTCCGACGAGTGTAGCTCAGAAAACGGCACCTCAAACTTCTCCCCCTCCTTAAGTGGCCACGATTCTAGCTCCCGAATGATTTTGTGCTTCCGCCCCCGAATCCGCCCGGCAATAATAAACAGCATATTCTTCGCCGTATGCGTCCGCCTATAATGCTCACGAATGTCCCGAAGCTCGATGTTTCCAATCGTATCTCGTCGCTGAGATAAATCCAAAACACCCTCCCCCACCGCCTGTTGCACCCGCGGCCACAGCAACCGATAGTAATCGTTCATGTACCCAGTCAATTCCGACCGCACATTCGCCTTTTCCGCCTTCAGCTCCTCTTCATTAAACCGCGGCTCCGCAATCGAAAGCTTCTGGAGCTCCATAATCCTATCCCACTCAAAATCCGCACACTCCGTCTCGTAACACACCGAAATATCCGACGTCCACGCATTGTGGTACGCCCCATTCTTAGTAAATTCCGCCTCATACGCTTGCTCATCCCGATACTTTGCATTTGCCCCAAACGCCAAATGCTCCACAATGTGTGGCAATTCATAAATATCCTTGCGCTTCGCATACAGCATCCCCGCCCGAAACTCTATCCTCGTCGCCATCACGCTCGCACCCGGTATGTCAATCAAGAGCCCCTTCGCTCCATTTTTCAGACTCACTTCTTCAACTGAATGTCGCACTTGACTTTTTACCTCGCTTATGTTATAATTAGATTATAGGGCTATTTTCGTTTAGCCTTTTTCTTTGCGCTCTTTTTCTTCTTGCTGCTCTTCTTGCTTCCGCTTTTCACAGCAGGCTTCCGCGCCGGCGCCTTAGAGCTCTTTTGAGCTCCGTCCTTAAACTCATCGTCCAAATTCTTCTCGCCCTTCGAAATCTCATTCACCCCTCGCTCGACTTGCCCCTCCGCCATCTTCGTGAGCTCCGACTCATACTCCTCACCGTCCGTCACGTTCTCTGCCGCTGCCTCCGAAGGCGTAATCGAAAGCAGTATCTTGAGCACCTCCTCGCGCAAATTCCGTTGTAAACCTTCAAATAGCTTCTGCGACTCACTTCTGTATTCCACCAAAGGATCCCGTTGTCCCACCGAGCGCCAATGAATCCCCTCGCGCAGGTGTTGCATATTCTCGAGGTGTTGCATCCATAGCATATCTAGCACCTTGAGGTACACTTCGCGCTCCACCTTGCGCATCACTTCCGCGCCGAACTTCTCCTCTTGCGCCTTGTATGCTTCTTCCACTGCCTCAAGCGCCACCTTCTCCCGTTCGCTCGCCCTACGCATCATGCCAATCTCATGCACCAAATCCTTATCGAAATCAAATACCGCCAAAAACTCCGCATCAAAATTCTTGTTCGCCTTCCCCGAGAACTCCGTCAGCATCTTCACTTCATCGCGCATCAGCTTCCGCACTTCCGGATAAATGTCCTCCCCCATCAAAATCTTCCGCCGCATCATATACACCACCCGCCGGTGCCGATTAATCACGTTATCGTACTGCACTACGTTCTTCCGCGAATCAAAGTTAAATCCCTCAATCCGCTTCTGCGCCGCTTCGAGCGTCTTCGAAATCGCTTTCGTCTGAATCGGCGTATCTTCATCCACCCCTAGCCGACTCATCAACATCTTCACTCTGTCCCCCTGGAAAATCCGCATCAAATCATCTTCGCACGACACAAAAAACTGCGTCGTCCCCGGGTCACCTTGCCGGCCACCCCGGCCACGTAGCTGATTATCTACCCGCCTAGAATCGTGTCTCTCCGAACCAATTACTACCAAACCCCCCAGCTCCTTCACGCCCGGGCCGAGCTTGATATCCGTCCCCCGCCCCGCCATGTTCGTAGCCAGCGTGATTGCGCCCTTCTCCCCCGCTCGTGCCACAATCGCCGCCTCGCGCTCATTATTCTTCGCGTTCAAAATCTCATACGGTAGCCCAAATTGATCCAGATACCGCGCAATTTCCTCGTTGTTCGCAATCGAACCCGACCCAACTAGCACCGGTTGCCCCTTCTCGTGGTATTCTCGCACCGCCTCAGCAATCGCCTTCAGCTTCCCCGCCTTGGTCTTGTAAATCAAATCATCCTTATCCACCCGCACGATCGGCCGATTCGGCGGAATCTGAATCACATCCAGCGCATAAATCTGCTGAAACTCCTCCGCCTCGGTAAACGCCGTCCCCGTCATCCCCGACAGCTTCGTGTACAAGCGGAAAAAGTTCTGGAACGAAATCGTCGCCAAGGTCATCGACTCTTGCTTTACCACCACCCCTTCCTTCGCCTCAATCGCCTGGTGGAGCCCCTCGTTGTACCGCCGCCCCTGCATCAACCGCCCGGTATGCTCGTCCACGATAATCACTTCGCCCGAATTCGTCACCACGTAATCTTTGTCACGCTTAAATAATACTTCTGCCCTTAAAGCCTGTTCCAAGTGATACACCAGCGGCGTATTTACCGTCGAATACAGGTTTTCCACCCCCAAAATCTCCTGCACCTTCTCGATACCCTTATCTGTCAAAGTCACCGAGCGCCGTTTCTCATCCAAGATGTAATCTTCCGGCACCAGCCTCGACGCCACCTTTGCAAACACATAATACTGCTCCGGATTATCCCCCGCCGGCGCCGAAATAATCAAAGGCGTCCGCGCCTCGTCAATCAAAATCGAGTCCACCTCATCCACAATCGCAAAATTCAGCTCCCGTTGCCGCAAGAATTGTACTTCGCTCGTCATATTGTCACGCAGATAGTCAAACCCAAACTCATTATTCGTACCGTAAGTAATATCCGCCGCATACGCTTCCTTCCTAGTGCAAGGCTTTAAATGTCGGAACCTCTCGTCCTCGTGCTCTTCATTCTCAAACTCCGAGTCGTAAATAAACGAAGCCTCGTTGACGATCACCCCCACCGTCACCCCGAGAAAATCATACACCGGCCCATTCCACCCCGCATCCCGCTGCGCCAGGTAGTCGTTCACCGTCACCACGTGCACCCCTCGCCCCGTCAGAGCGTTCAAATACGCCGGAAGCATCGCCACGAGAGTCTTGCCCTCACCCGTCTTCATCTCCGCCACCGCCCCCATGTTTAGCACCATCCCACCAATTAACTGCACATCATACGGTCGCATCTCAAGCACCCGCTTCGACGCCTCCCTCGCCACCGCAAACGCCTCGTTCAAAATCTCATCCAAAATCTTCGTGTCAGCCAGCGGCTTCTTTGAAGGCATCAACCGCCCATTCTCATCCCGCTCTTGCTTCAAAGCCTTGTCAATTCTCTCCCGAAACTCCGTCGTCTGCGCCCTTAGCTCATCATCGCTCATCGCCTCGTACCGGCTCTCGAGCGCCCCAATCTCTCGCGCCCGCTTCCATAGTTTTTTCAAAATCTTCTTCTGCGCATCCCCAAACACCCCCTGCAAAAACTTCGTCAAAGCGGTCTTATCCGCCAATTTATCTGTCGGTTTCTTTTCTTTTCGCAATTTTTCAGCCTTACCGTCAACTTTTTTCACAGCCGGCTTCACAGCATCTTTCTTTGCCATATAACTCCCTTCCCCCCATTATACCACATTACTCTCCCCGGCGGAAGAGGTTTTTTAGGCTTCTCTTTTGCCGATGCGGTTGCACTTCGAGCTTGTACCGCCGAATCTGCCCCCTTATCTTCGTTTCCACTAGATCCACCCCCGCAAAAATGTTCGAACATTCATCTCTCGCCGCGATCACCTTGCCACCCGGTATCTCCATCGCCACCGAAATCTCATACTTGTCACCCTTGGTTTTGCCGATTTCCGTCACGATTATCTTCACTACCACGTCTTTTTTGTAACCCCGTGGCAAATACCGGTCCAGCTTCCCCACACGCTTCTCTACGTACTTACGAAATCCGTCCTCTACCTTGTAACCATTCCCGGTAATTTCAATTTTTTCTATCATTTTCCTCCTTTTTATAATTCCTTTTTACCGCCAAGATACGGTCGCAAAACTTCCGGCACCTTAAACTTCCCGTCCGGCTCAGCAAAATTCTCTAGCATCACTACGAGTGCCCTGGCCAACGGAATCGCCGTCCCATTCAACGTATGCACAAACTCCACCGAACCATCCTTACGCCGCACCCGCACGTTACACGCCCGTGCCTGGAAATCCGTGCAGTTCGAACACGAAGTAATCTCCTGGTACTTCTGATTCACCGGCGACCAATACTCCATGTCGTACTTCTTCGCTGCCGGCGCCCCCAGGTCCCCTGCCGCGATGTTAATCACGTGGTACGGCACGCCCAGCCCCTGCCAAATATCTTCTTCAATCGCCAGAATCTTCTCGTGCATCTCACGCGATTGCTCCGGCAGACAAAACACATACATCTCCAGCTTATTAAACTGATGCACCCGGAAAAGCCCCCGCGTATACTTCCCATACGTCCCCGCCTCTTTCCGAAAACACGCCGAATACCCCGCATAAAAGAGCGGCAGTTGCGACTCATCCAAAATCTCATCCATGTGGTACCCTGTGAGCGGCATCTCTGCCGTCGCAATCATCGCAAGGTCCTCGCCCTCTATATAATACTCATCACTCTGCTCGCTCGACCGCGGATTAAATCCACACCCCTCAAGCACCCGAGAAGACACCATATCTGGCACCGTCATAAAAGTAAATCCATGCTCCAAAACCTTGCTCAGCCCATACTGAAGTAGCGCATTCTCGAGTAGCGCCAGTCCATCCTTCAGATAGTAGAACTTCGCCCCTGCTACCTTCGCCCCTCGTTCAAAATCCACCCAATCACGGCTCACGGCGTAATCCAAATGGTCCACCCCAGTTTTGTGATGCTCGCCCCAAGTCTTTATCTCCACCGAGCACTCTTCACCCCCGAGCGGCACATCGTCAAAAATCACATTCGGTATCTGCTTCAGCATCTCCGTCACCTTCGCCTCTACCTCAGAAAGTTGCCTCTCCTGCTCCGCCAGCTGTTCCTTAATCTTCTTCCCCTCACTAATCAGCTCTGGCGACGGCTTCCCGCCCTTCATCTTGCCAGCAATCTCGTTTCTTTTTTGTCGCAGCTCTTCCGCCTCGGAAAGTTCCCGCTTGCGCTTGTCGTCCAGGTCAATCACCTCGCGCACGTTAACCTTGTACCCCTTTTCTTTCGCCGACTTTTCTACTAGCTCCAGATTTTCTCGAATAAACTTCACATCTAACATATCACTATTATAGCATACCCCGTGACATTCTTGCAAAATTCGCCAAGTCAATCTCCATTATCGCCTCCCATAGTTTCTGATAGTCTTGGAATGTCAAATCTCCCGGTCGCAAATCACTCCTAATCCCTGCCACGTCAAAAATCGACGCTGCCTCCTCGCGTGAGAAAGCGGTCATAAAATTATTTAACAATTTCTTCCGTGGATGATCAAATGCCAGATAAAGCAACGCTCCTAGCGTAAGGCTTTCATCCGGCCACAACGGAGTCTTGCGCATTTCCATCACCACCACTTGCGAATCTACCTTCGGCGCCGGATCAAACTCCTTTCTAGATACCACCGGCCCCGCCTTCACCACCGCCTGATTCTCAACCAAAAGCGCCAATGGTGTCGTCCCGTGCACGGCCAGCACCCGCTCCGCCACCTCTTTCTGCATCAGTAAAACCACTCGCTCCGGTCGCTTCTGCGGTGGTAGTTCCAACACCTTACCAATGATCGGCTGTGTAATATAATACGGTATATTACCCGCTACCACAAACGGCTTTTTCACGTCCCGAAAATCATATTCCAAAATATCATCCCACACCACCTTGAGATTCGTCCCCGGAAAAGACCCCGGCAAATTATCCGCTAGCCTCTTGTCGTATTCCACTGCCACCACTTTATCAAACCGTCTCAAGAGCGACGAAGTCAGATACCCCAACCCCGGCCCAATCTCCACGCAAGTCAGCGGTTTCTTCTTTGATTTTCCGGAATGATTAACCGCGCTCCCATCCCCCACCGCCAGCTCTGCAATCGCGTCCAGTATCTCGCGATTTTTTAGCCAATGTTGTCCTAGTGCCTTATTAGTACCAGCCATGTTTATACCACCAATCTAGCGCTTGGCTCCATCCGCCGTAGCGCCCCTTAACATACGCCGCCATCCACTTAATTTGTGTTATCGGATTCGTCTCCCAGTCCGCCCCATACGTCGCCATCTTCGAGCCCGGCAGCGCCTGCGGTATCCCATACGCCCCTGACCGCGCATTCCGCGCGTCCACCCGGCACCCGCTCTCGTGATAAATCAAATCAATCGCACTCGAAAGGTCCGCTTCCGAAACCCCGGCTGCTCGCGCCCACCCCGCACACTCTGCCGCCTCTGGCGGAATCGATTTCTTCGCTCCCACCGCCACTATCCGTGCCACCGGCTCCCGCACCACTGTTTCGGACGCCACCTCGCGCGACACTTCCACCCCGTCCACATATTGTACTGTATATAATATCCGCTTGAGTCCCACCTCGCCGAGCTGTCGCACCTCCCGCTTACCAGAGGCTAGCGACGTATCAAGCACCTCTTCCTCTGCGTATGGAATTTCCACCTCCTCCGTCACCTCTCGCCCTCCGTTCCGCGTCAGCTCATACACCTCTGCCGCTCCCGCCTCGAGAAAATTCGTATTCGGCACCAGCGCAATTTCATCCCCATCATACACCGTCACCCCCGCCTCTTTCGCAATCGTTTTCCCATCGTAACTCGCCGTCATAATGTACTTTTCCACCGTCCCCGATTTCAAAAGCACCGGCCGCGCCCGATGTATATTCACGAAGAAATTATCCCCATTAATCTTCGTTTCGACCCCTGGGTCCACCAAATCCCCCGTCGCTATCTCTATCCCCGCCCTTAGGAGCGCCTCCCCCACCGTCGCCGCATCCGTCCGCACGGTCAATCTCGTCCCCTCATCATAAAACGTCACAAACCTCTCCGCGCTCTCCTCGTACACCCCCTCTTCACTCTGTGCAAAAGCTTTCTTGACTTCGCTCGACACCATCACCGCCCCTGTAAAAGCTACCAAAAACACCGTCAATACCACCAAGATTTTATCGAAACTTTTCGGTAATCTCATAAAACTAATTATATCACACTCACCAAATTAATTAAACCCAACCGCAAAGGCGAATGGGTTAAATTAATTTCTAGGTGGTCAAAGGTCTTTCTCACTATAACCAAACAACTCTGCCCACCGCTAAAACTCTTTCTCACCTCCGGTTCAGGTCTCTCTCAACCGTATGATTCGATCCGAACCTACTCTAAGTTTATCACAAGCAACTTCCGGTTGTCAATATTGATTTTTCAAATTTTTCATGATTTAATATGCCAAAGTTTTCCACCGCCATAACAGGGGTAAATTACAAAAAACCGAACACCCCTCCATTGACTTTTAGCGCAAAATGTGCTATAATTAAAATATAGTATTTGCTTAAAACTTGTGCTATTATTAATAGTATGAAGTTAAATTGGAGGAAGTGGCTAGACGATTTCGCTCTAGCCGGCAAAGGCATCCTGCTTGCCACTAAGGAAAAACGTTTCTGGTGTGGTTTCGTTCCTGCCTTCCTCTTTTTCGGCTTACTTATTAACCTCCTCGCCGGCGGGTTCTCGAAGTTCGAACTCATGGCTGCGACCGGCTTTTCCGGCACCATGAAAATCCTCGGCGATGCCTTCCTTAGCATCTTTGGCGTCAACCAGCCCTTCGCCGACTGGCTCTACGTTTTTGCGCTCTCCTTGCTCCAGGGCATCTTGATCGGCCTCATCGTTCTCCTCTGGCACAAAAAGCGCAAAAATATCGCCACCGACTCTGAGAGTAACCAAAGCACCGCCGGCCTCGAACGCGCCGGCATCATCACCGGCCTCATCGCCCTCGGCGCCGGCTGCCCCACCTGCGGCACCACCCTTCTCACGCCACTCCTCGGTGCCATTTTCTCTACCGGCAGCCTCGCCGCGACCGGCGTCATCTCTACCCTCGTCACCATCCTCGCCGTCGTCATCGCTATCCTCTCGCTCCGTCGCCTCGGTGTCGAAACCTATGTTATAATAGTAAATGAAAATTACCTCAAAAAGCACAAGGAGTCCCATGCAAAAAGTCATTAGAATCATCAGTATCGTCGGTATCATCGCCGTCATTTTTGCCGCCATCATCGTTAGCTTCAACCAAAAGACCCCAAATACCGACAAAATCTGGGACCAGGAGACCACCGTCGGCAACCTCGACGCCAAAAACTACTTCATCATCTACTCCGACATCGTCTGCCCCTACTGCGTCGCCTTCGAGAACGCCATCTTCGAACACGAAGAGGAATTCGACAAATACATCAAAGAGCACGACATTTTGGTCGAAGTCCGCCTCTCTGACTTCCTCTACGAATACGGCCAAACCAACCCTCTAGCTTCGCGCCTCTCCGCCGAAGCCGTCTATTGCGCCAAAAGCGAAGGCAAATTCTGGGACTACTACAAAAAGGCCATCACCACCGTCTGGAACGATTACTTCAAAGATAACGGCAAAAACGCCTTCGCCACACTTAACAAACTTGGCAAAGATTACTGGATCGGCCTCGGCGACGGCCTCGGGCTCAGCGATTCCTTCGCTTCTTGTGTCGAAAACGACGAGCCTCTCTCCGAGCTCACGGAAGTCTCCGCCAAAATGGCCAAGCAAATCAATGGCCTCCCCTATTTCAAGTTCAATTCCTACATTTCTTCCGGCTTCGACCTCTCTTGGGGCTGGGACTATGTCAAAATGTACTTCGATTCCGGCCTCAAAAGCAAATAGTTCCCCCAAAATTCAAAATCTGTGTTATAATAGGGTATATGGTTCTGTAGCTCAGTTGGTAGAGCAGAGGCCTGAAGAGCCTTGTGTCGCTGGTTCAAGTCCAGCCGGAA
Source organism: uncultured Candidatus Saccharibacteria bacterium (assembly GCA_964639835.1). Classification (GTDB taxonomy): domain Bacteria; phylum Patescibacteriota; class Saccharimonadia; order Saccharimonadales; family Saccharimonadaceae; genus Nanosyncoccus. Next base: position 12,916 of record CAZXEG010000021.1, read on the forward strand.
CCACCAGACCGTATATAAAGCCAATCTTTCGCCATTTCGCCCCGTAATTCGCTGTTAAGTACCAGCACAAGTTCAGGGGCTAATTTTTTTGACGATTTTTCCAGAAAATCGAGCCATGGATACGGCTCCACCTCTATAATTTTGGCTGTTAATACCCTAATAATCGGCGTTAGCATCAAACCCA
>CAZXEG010000022.1:0-12391 GCA_964639835.1 uncultured Candidatus Saccharibacteria bacterium
GTATAGGTTATAGAACTCCTGCCGAAATGTTGCAAAGGTTGTGAAAGTTGTATGTGGTTCAGTTTATTTAAACCGCCTGACATCGTAGTGGTGGTATACGCGGTACCCTGCAAACCACACCGTCCCGGCCACGATAAGCCCCGCTACTGCAGCAGCTATCATCATCCCGCCAGCCATACTACTACCATTGTTTACCGTAAACACACCCGTCTCCGGTGTCCCCGCGCTCCCCTTACCTTCGTCCGACGTCTCGTTTACCCCCACCACGCCATAAGTCGACAAATGCGTCGTGTTGAAAGCCAGTATATAAGTCTTGCTTCCATCTATTTCCTCTATCTCGCTTATCTCCGCATCAAGCCTTTCCTGCTCAATCCCGTTGTCGTCGAAATAGACCACCTTCACCCCGTTATAAGCCTTCAAGGCCGCGTATTGCGCCTCCGTCAAGTTCAGCCGCACAGTCAAATTGCTCCCCGCCACATCGACCTTCACTCCGTGTCGGTCCTGCAAACTCACATCAAACACCGCAACCAACGCCGTTTCGTAATCCACATTCGTCGTGTCAAGTACCAACCCCTCGCTCGCTTTCTCCTGAATCGTCGCAAACGCCCTCCGGTCTGCCACGAACTCCTTGTTGAACGTCAAGCTCCCCCAAACCACGCCTGACACCTCACCGTTCGATACAATCCCATCAGTGATGTCGCTCAAATCCGTTTCCGGCGCCAGAATCACATACCCACCCTTTTCCTCGTCATATCCAAGATCCACCGTCCCCCCAGTTTCCTCGACAAACGTCTCCGGATTAATCACTTCATAAATTTCCGCATTCTCATTTCTTGCTACCGCATATCCGTCTGCCACGAAACTCGAACCTTCAGCAAACGGTTTATTATAGATACCGCCTGTAATAAATTTCGCCACATCCTCGCTTACCACTATCGGCGCGCTCGACGCGTGAAACGCTCCGCCCGTAATCGCTACCGAAACTTTCTGGACGTCCTCCGCCCCATTGTTCTGGGGATTACTCTCCGCAAACACCACCGGCGCCTCGAAATACCCATTCCGAATCTCAACATCAATCGGCTGCGTCGTCGTATGCTGTGCCACCGCAATCGCTACCCCCTTCGCGGTCGCCCCATTACCATTCGGATTAAACTCATACGGCGCTTCTTCGTCAACGATAATCGTCGCTCCGTCGACAATTAGTCGCCCTGCACGCACCTCCACCCCGGCCACTTTTGCGTTAATCACCGCCCCCGCCCCTAGCGTCGTCACCCCGCCAGCTTGCGGTGCATAAACCCCTAGTTCTGTCGAAATAATCTCGCCACTGTTAATCGTGATCTTAGCGTTCCTCCCATCATTACTGCCACTAAGCGATCCGTTCCCAGACACACCATAGCAACCATCTTCCTCATTCGTACAGCGCACCTTACCACCGTTCATCACAAACTCGGTATCTTTAAACGCAATCACACCCCAGTCAGCCGCGCTCAGCTCACCACCTTCCTGTACCAACTTTGAACCGTCCACGAGTGATACAGCAGTCCGTGCACCCGTGAGAACCCCGTTCCCTGCACTATCACGCACCGTCAGCGTCTTACCTCCTTGCACTTGAAATGCACCATAGCCACTCGTTGTGTAATTATGATCGTTCAAATCCAGCGTCAAATTCTTTCCAATACCAAAATATCGCGTTTCCACCGCATCGCAAGTCAGCGTAATCACTCCGCCATCTTCCGCTATATCGCGTACCTCCTTGAAGTCGCTATAGTTCTCCCCCCCATACGAAAAACAGCCTTCGCCTTCCGCCAAGACCGTCGTCGGCATTACCATTCCAGCACCAGTAGATGCTACCAACCCCAAAATGGCACTCGCTAACCGCCACTTTTTCATTATGTATAACCTCCATTAATTACTACTTCCATTATACCGCGCCCATACACAAAACACAAGCGTTTTTTCACATTTTTTATCACCAAGCTATGCACCAAAATCGCCAAAATCCAATTTTTGGTGCATAGACTCTTACATCTTCACCAAACCACCCCAACCAAAAATCTCCCCGCAGGGAGATCTTTGGATAAACAATAATTTGAAAGGGAGATACCGCCCATGGATGCGATATCTCCCTTTATTATACTACACTTTGATTTAAAAGTCAAGGTGCAGTATCGGGCTTATTTTCGCGCCGATTTCGCGAACTTCACCGCCCCCGCCAAGGTGATGATCGCCGCTAGCGTCACTACAGCCGCAGCCGTGCTGGTCGTCGCCGATGCGCCTTCCGAGGTCGCCGCACCAGTGTCAGCCACTGCCTTCAGCGTATCTTGGTAAGCCAACGCGTAAGTCGAAAACTTATCCGAATCAAAGGTCACCGTACCAGCATCCGCATCGTACGAAGATTCGATGATTTCTGCTACGCCATCATGGTAGCGAATCACGATGTAGTTACGCGTGTAGCCATCCGCCGCACCAGCCAAGTTCTCAATTATGATAGTCTTGGCGTTATCAATCTGGTGCATCGTACCAAGAACAGTACCGTCCTCATCAGTCAATACTACGTCGATGTCATAGTACATGATGTTATCGAGTACCGAAGTATCGCCGAACTTGTCTAGCACCGCCTGGCGAATCGCCGCCACTGCTTCCGCGTCAACTTCGTCTTCCGTCAGCGGGGTCTGCACTAGCTCAGCCGTAACGTTAACACCATCGATCAAAGCACCTTCAACCGCTGCAAGCGTCCACCACGAAGAAAGCGTATATTCTTCACCGTCGTCATCAACGAAAGTGATGCCGTCGAAATATTTCTCGACCAGTGCATTTATCTTGTTTTCAGCAGCTTCCAGCTCCTCGTCGGTTGCTGTACCGCCATTTAGAAGCTCAAGATATTCTGCCCATGCGGCGTTGAACGCTTCAAGTGCAGCCTCTAGGTCGGCACTCGATTCACCAGTAATCTCACCCGGTTCTGGCTCTGCCTCGTATACTGCCATATCCTTCGTGATAAACACAGTCGGATCATCCTCTAAGCTAATCACTACCGTGTAAGCACCTGCAATCGCACTCTCTTCGTCAGCATGGATGTTGACTAGACCCAAATTCTCGTCTTCTTCATCGAAGATCACGCTACCGACCGAGAAGTACTCCGTCACGTCTTCGTCATCTTCGTCGTAGATTGTCACGACCAGGTCTTCTGCGCTCTCAATGTTCTCATGAGTAAAGACATAGGTCTCACCATCCGCATCACCAATGGTCAAGGCCAAGTCCTCATCATCAGCGTTTTCAAGCGCTGGCTCGGCTACTGGCACAGACGAATCAACGATCGTAATCGTCACGACGTCTTCCGCAATCGCTTCTTCATCTAGAAGGGTAAGCTTTTGCGAAACCGTGATATCAAACGTATCACCTGCTTCCACCTCTGCATCCTCAGCTAGCTCAACTACATAAGCACCGAGGTCTGCATCGTAAACAGCCGTGATAGGAGCATCTTCCTCTACTTCAACCGTAACTACAGTATCCGCATCGCTTGTTAGCGTAAACAAAGCTGCGTCTTCTTCCTCGAGGTCTGGGTTGATATCGATCTCGTCATCAACCACTGTCACATCAAGCTTCTCATACGCAGTAATTGTAAATGGACCGTACTCAACATTTTCGCGAGTAACATCGGCACCCTCACGCTCAGTCACCTTGAAGGAAACAGTATAGTCGCCCTTTTCGCTAGCGGTTATAGTGTAGATTCCATCACCAGCCTCTTCAACATTCAATTTAGTAGTTGAGCTTGGAATCATATCAGTGATCGCCGTCACACCATAAGTATCCAACGTCACGGTCGTCTCTTCACCCACAAAGACCACCTGATTCTCAAGCGTCACACCATAGACATAGAAGGTCACTTCCTGTTCAGCAATCGTGTTGCCGTCTTTTAGCTCAGTGAAGACCACAGTGTGTTCACCAACCTCGTTAGAGGTGAAAGCTTCCGTCTCGTCGTACGCCTCGCCATCCACGGTTACAGCCAAAGTAGTGCCGTCACCAGTCAAGGTGTACAGATCTTCCAACGCTGCGGTGTCATCCGCGCCAACCTTAACATAGCGGTCGGCAATTTCCACATCTGCGCCCTTTACATAGATGGTCACATTCACTGGAGCACCAGCATCGTCACCATTCGCGTTCTTCACCTGATAAGTAAATGTACGCTCACCAACGGTTTCCGGAGTCGCTAGCTTGGTTGCCGGTACATACGAGACAAAATCCTCGACAGCATCAGCAGCTGCGATTTCTACAGTATAGCCATCTGGCAACTCTGCAAGCGTAGTCATATCCAAACGATTGTCGGTAGTTTCTAGAACCTTGCTCGTTTCAATATCATACACGCCAACGGTGATTTCTTTCTCAATTGCATCTTCAGCATCACTGCTCTTCAGAGTTATGGTAGTTTCCCCAACGCTCTTTGCCGTAATCGTCACCTGGCCAGCAGTTGCTTCCTCTGTGCTAATCGAAACTTCAGCCACGCTGGTATTAGCACTCTCGGCTACCGCCCAATTCGTACCATAAGCAGCAGTCGTAAAGCTATCATCAACGCTCATGTACTTTTCCGCATCGCTGTCATCGTAGATTTCTACGGTAGCGATAAGAGATGTATTGTTATCCATGTCAAGAAGAGCAAAGGACAACTCAGCCGTTCCTGCGGTATCCGCAGTAAACTTCAAACCATCTCTCGTCATCAAACCGTCATCCCCAGTCACGTTATAACCAGGAACAAACGCATTGACGAAGCTAGCATCGAAATCATCCGCCAAATCAAGCACGTCACCGACGGCCACTTCATAGGCTTTACCGTCGATAGTATTTTCGGCGTCAATCGTGTAAGCTTTCAAGATTAAGTTCGTCGCAGTTTCTGTGCCGTCGGTCACGGTGATATAGTAAGTGCCCTCCGCTAGCGCAGTCACTTTTACGTTACCATCGCTAGTTACAACGGCAAAATCTTCCTCGCTTACGATTTCGCCAGCCGCAGTATCATGCTTCACTACCACCGTCGGAGCCAGCTCAACATCGTTCACTTCCACGACATTGTAAGTACCAATGGTCAACTCGCGATTTGTCTTAAAGGTCCGCTTCCAAGTTGGCTGAGTAATTAGCACTGTAGGAGTGTAAACAACCGTAGCCTTTACAGTCCATGCCGTTGGCTCAGTCTCAGAATCAGGATATGCAGTAAAGCCAGCGCCAACTTTGGCAGTTGGGTTTACTCCATATGTACCACCTTTGATGACTACATTGCCGTTACCACTATTGAGGTCAGCTAGCGCAGTCAAACCCTCAATCGAGCCGGTACCGACAATTGTCAAGGTCTTATCTGCGGCTACGTTAAACACTGGGGTCTCGCCCTTCGTAATAGTGTAGCCATTTAGGTCGAGCTCTGCAGTATCGTTAATAGCGATAGCAGCATCGGCCGCAATGTTACCACTCAAGCAAATAGTGTCAACCGTACCAGCTAGCGCAGAAATCGTCGTCGCTTCACCAGTACAAGCACTCGTTGCTGAAGCAAAATTGCCCGGCGTAAAGGTCACCGCGGAGAGTGTCATCACCAACGCAGAAAACCCGTAACCGAGCCTTTTTAGATGTTGTTTTTCCATCTATATCCTCCTTAATATTTAATATGTTGGAAAATACATCGTGTCCTTGCCCACATAAACACACTCTATATTTGCCACTATTCTATCACTATTTTTCAAATCCCGCAAGTCTTGATTTTTTTAATATTTATTGTATAATAAAAATCACTTTTCTATTTGCTGCAAACAAAAATCTTTCAGCCGCGGAATATCGTTTTTAATAGTTTCCCATACTTTTTCACTGCTTAAAACCCCATAATCATGCACAATAATGTTACGCGTCCCCACAATATTTCTCCACGGTATTTCTGGATGTTGCTCCTTAAACCCCTCGCTAAGATCAGCTACATTTTCCCCCATTTGCACTATTTTCATTTCGCAAGCATCCTGATAATCCAAATCACCATCAAAAATCCGATAATCATCACCAAACCTCGCTACGGCCCTCTCAATGCCCTCGCAGAAGCCAATTATATTCTCCAATAGAAAAACGTCTTTAGATTTCATACACCAAGATCCTATCATTTTTAATTAAACTCAAAAACCGCTCTTTCACGCCATCCATCGTCAAAACATCAACACTCGTACCACCCAACTCGTCCATTACATCCAGCCGAAATCCGCTCAACTCAAAAAGACTTTTGATATTCCCTCCATCATCAATAATCAAGTCCACGTCACTTCCCTCATGCGCTGTCCCTTTCGCATACGACCCAAAAAGATAAGCATTTTTCACCCCATACTTCCGCCCTACCTTCGTCACTGCTCTTTTGATTTCGTCAATCGTCAGCATATTACTCCTTACTGCTCATTATACCATACCGCCAACCCTAAAATCAACCATCAAAAATCAACCCGGAATTCACTTCCGGGTTGATTTTCATCCTAGTTTCTTTTGCTGGACTTTTCTTTTCAAAGAAAAGTCCAATTGCCTATTTCCCCCGATAAATCCATCTTTGCAATCGTCGATATCCTCGGAACGCCCCCATTGTCCCTATTACCGACACCATCGTCACGATTGCACCAATCAGTCCTCGATAGTCTTCTCGTGATCTCGGTTCCATCATTCCTGTCGTAAACGCCCCCGTATTCGGCACCGTCGCCACTTCGCCAGTCTCCACATCTACATCCGTATAGACAATCGCAAAGCTCGAAAACTTCTGATTCTTAAACACCAAATACCCGTTTTCTAGCACCGCATCCATTCTCTCGGCCGTCGTCGCCCCGTCGACACCCACATGCCCCCGCACCACCGCAAACTTCCTCTCCACCCCCTCTGGTACGTTCAAGAACTCCTCTGGTACTTTCAGCCGCATCTCTATCGGACTGGACAGCTCAAACAACATTCCAAGATACGTATCATCCGCGTATATCTCCACATACCCATCATAAATCGCTGCAATCGTCTCACCTTCGCCGAGCATCTCCACAATCGGTTCATATGCCTCGGCATACTTCCAATCGTCCTTTGCCAGTTCATTATCCGCTTTTACTACAGTCGTCAGCTTCGCTCCGTCGGCCAACATCTTTTTTACCAGCTCCACCCCGCTATATTCCACCCCATCAATTTCTTTCGTCCCCATCAAAACTACATATTCATTCTTATCCTTCCCCTCCGTGAGTAGCGCCCCTACCTGCTCCGCCGCCCAATCTTTTACCGTCGCCACGTCCCCATCGCTGATATCGCTATCTTCCGACACCGCCATGTCATACACCACCACCTCAAAAGTTTGTTCATACCCCCCATTCAAATTATGCAACTGAAAATTCACCAACGTCGACCCGGTCGCCTCCCCTACAATCGTCAACCCATCTTCGCCAAGGCTCGCCACATTTTTATCTTCCACACCAAACGTTCCAAATTCCTTCGCCACCGCATCAAGCCCCGCCCCGAGGTCATACATCTCCCCCTTTGCAAGATACACGATATTCGGAAGCTCTGGCTCCGTCACCGGTGCCACTACATACGGCCCATCGTCGCTCAGCGCATAAACATCATGCCCCTCCACAATATAACTCGCATCCGGCACCGTATTAAACTCCCCACCCGAAATCGCTATACCAAAACTATGCTCCGACTTGTTGCCATTCACTGCTACTGCCGCCCCCGTGCCACCACGGTACACGCCATTCTCAATCACGATACCCACATCACTCAAATCCTGTTTCCCGTCGTCGACCGTAGAATATAATCCATATTTCGCCCCCTCTACCTCGGCGTACTTCACTGTTACATCAGATATCCCACCATTGTTAGTAATCCACATTCCATAGTAAAGGTTGCCCGTAAACACGCCATTATTCACTGTCACCGTTCCGCTATTTACCGCCAGTCCGCCTCGATTGCCGTTCACCTTCACTGGATTAGCCACCTTGCCAGCCGTCGTTCCAATCGTCGCCGAACCGCCCCTTACCGACAACGCATACGAGCCATAATAGCCATTATGTACTTCATCCGTTGCCTCATTGGCCATCTCCACACCATCATATACTGTAAGTACCCCATCACTATCCACGCAGGCATTTCCCCCCGCCGTCGCATGTACATCAATTTTTGCTGATTTTATCACTAGTTCGCCAGTCAAATACGTCTTACCACCATCAAGAGAAACAGTTCGGTTCTTAAGCGTCGCCCCGCCACCTTGTCCATAATCGACAAACGTGCCATTTTCAATAACTACCTTCCCGCCAAGGTTATCAATCAAGCCATAGGATTCGTTCTGGGTGTCGTCCTCGGTATTCGTGATGACGCCATCTCCAGTTACCGTCAGCGTTCCACCATAGTTCAGCAGCCCGCGCTTCCCGTCGTTCCTAAGCACTAACGTATGCCCCGCCAGGTTCAAATTTACAGTCCATCCCGTATTAATACTTAGATAATCGGCATCACCCTCACTCTGCACGATATCGCCCGAGAGCGTCACATTCTTCACCCCTGGGTCACCATCTTCCCAAGTAGCATCAAAAGCCGCCAAAAGTTCCTCAAACGTAGCAACCCCAACCGTTTCGGAAGCCACACCGGCACCTTCCTCCGCATCTGCTCCCACTCCTGGCGCATAGAGCACTCCCCCACTTACCGCCAAAACCAATGCCATAAAAGCAAGCTTGATATTAATTTTACCCATTTTTTCCTCCACTTACTACCTTCTATTATATACCACTTATGCCAAAAACGCAACAAAAAATAGCCCCGCAGGGCTATTTTTTTATTACCAAACGCGGATCAGGACTTCACCCCCTAGGCGATTCTTCTTCGCTTCTCGCCCAGTCATGAGCCCTCTAGAGGTCGACACCACGAGCATCCCCCGCCCGCTCTTCACCGGTTTCATCTCGTCGGCGCCAGCGTACACCCGCCGCCCCGGCTTCGATACCTTCGTGATTTCGTTAATCCGCGCCACCGTCCCTGGCTCGTTAATCACCACGTGTAGCATTCCCCTCGGTTCCCCCTCTTCCACCGTATAGGAAGAAAGATAACCGTTTTTCACTAGCACGTCTACCACTGCAACTTTCAGTTTCGAAGTAGGCACAAAGACTTCCGTCTTACCTACCGTCACCGCATTACGAATACGCGTAATGAGGTCAGCAATTTGATCTGTAGATTGTAATGACATATTTCTCCTTTCTCCTACCAGCTACTCTTAGTTACACCCGGAATCTCGCCCTTTGATGCTTTTTCCCGGAAATTAATACGTGAAAGGCCAAACCGTCGCATATACCCCCGCGGCCGCCCATCCAGCATATCGCGGTTTTTAAGCCGTGTCGGCGAAGCATTCCGTGGCAACTTCTGAAGCCCCTCGAGGTCCCCCGCGGCCTTCAGCTCCGCTCGCTTAGCCTTATATTTTTCGTACATTTTTCGCCGCTTTTCATCGCGAAGCACTGCAGATTTTTTCGCCATACTACTTCGCCTCCTTCATAAACGGCATCCCAAAGAGTTCTAGCAATTTAAAGCTTCCTTCCTTTGAACCATTTTTAATAATAAACGTAACTTCAAGCCCATGGAGAGCCGACGCATCCTCAAACGTAATCTCTGGGAACACCGTCTGCTCCTTAAGCCCCAGGTTGTAATTACCCTGCTTATCAAACGAATCGCGTGGCACCCCGTGAAAATCTCGCACGTGTGGCAGCGCAATGTTAATCAGCCGATCCACAAACTCGTACATCTTGTCATTACGCAAAGTCACGAGATACCCTACCGGTGCACCCATGCCCTTCCGAATCTTAAAGGTCGCAATCGACTTCTTCGCAAGCCGCGAAGTCGGCGCTTGACCCGTAATCTTCGCAAGCGTCAGCTCCACCGTCTCGGTGAACTTCTTGTCCTCGCGCTTCTTACCAACCCCGGCCGAAACCACCACCTTAGTTAGCTCCGGCACTTGATTGATGTTAGGAAGCCCCAATTCCTTCAAAAGCTTTGCCTTTAGCTCCGTATTATAGAGAGCCTTCAGGCGTGGTTGTGCCTTCGCTACCGCTTTAGTCTTGGCCCTAGACTTAGCAGGCGCTTTAGCAGCCGTTTTCTTTTCCGCCATTATTTAGCTCCTTTCTTAGCTTTTTTATTGTCAACTTTTTTCACAGCCGGCTTCACAACTTCGCCCGCCTTCACCAGCTTGAGATTTGACAAATCAATCCCCAGGTGAATCGTCTTCTTGCCACCCTGCGGGTTCGTGTAAGTCTTGCGAAAATGTCGCTCCACCATACCAATCCCCTCAAGGCACGCCTTGCCGTGCTCACGGTCAATCTTCACAATCTTGGCTTCGGTACCCTTATTGTCGCCAGCGATTACCTTGACAATGTCATTAATTTTCAAACTCTTACTCATTATAGTACCTCCGGTGCCAAGCTAATAATCTTCGAAAATCCGAGGTCGCGCAGCTCCCGTGGAATCGGTCCAAACACCCGCGTCCCCCGTGGCGTCTTGTCCTCGTTCACAAGCACTGCCGCGTTCTCGTCAAACCGAATCGTCGAACCATCCGGCCGCCGAATCGGTGCCACCGTTCTCACGATCACCGCCTTCACGACTGCCTTTTTCTTCACGTTGCCACCTGGCATAGCGTCTTTCACCGAGCAGGTTACAATGTCGCCCACTCGCGCATACCTCGCCCTGGTGCCACCGAGCACCCGAATCACCCCGAGCTCGCGCGCTCCTGAGTTATCGGCTACCTTTAGTCTAGTTTCTTGCTGTATCATTATGCTTCCTCCCCATCTTTCGAAGCTTCTTTTGAGGCCTCTTCCAAAGCCTTCTTATCAGCCCCGACCTTTTCCGGCATTTCTACTATATTCACGTCTTCCTTCAGTTCAACCGTCCCGTGCGCCCGCTCCAGTACCTTCACCAAAGTATAAGCCTTGGTCTTCGACACCGGTCGCGTCTCCACGATTTCCACCCGGTCACCCACGTGCGCCTCGTTCTTTTCGTCGTGCGCCGTGTACTTCCGGGTCTTGGTATATTGTTTACGGTACAGTGGATGAGTTTCACGATTCGTGATCGACACCGTAATGGTCTTGTCACGCTTATCAGAAGTCACCACTCCAACTAGCGAATGTGCCATTTTAAAACTCCTCCTTCTTGATAATTTTACATTTCACCGGCAATTTGTGTGAAGCCAATCTCAAGGCTTCACGCGCCTGCTCATCGGTCACGTCGGCAATCTCAAACATCACCGTCCCCGCCTTCACCTTCGCGACAAAGAACTGCGGTTCGCCCTTACCCGAGCCCATTTTCACGTCCAGCGGCTTCTTCGTCACCGGCGTATGCGGGAAAATCCGAATCCAAATCTTCCCACCACGCTTAATATACCGCGTAATCGCCTGCCGCGCCGCCTCGATCTGCTTCGAGGTCACCCGCTCATTATCAAGCGACATCAGCCCATAGTCACCAAACGCCACGGTATTGCAACGCGTCGCAATACCCTCGTTCTTACCCTTACGGACCTTGCGGTGTGCTGTTTTCTTTGGTAGTAAAATCGCCATAATTATTTTTCCCCCTTATAAATCCAGACCTTTACCCCTACGATACCAGCGATGGTTGGTGTGTGATGACAATAAAAGTCGATATCCGCACGCAAAGTATGTAGCGGTACCGAACCTTCGATAAACTTCTCCCGGCGCGACATCTCCGCCCCGTTCAAACGTCCCGACACCTCAATCCGCACTCCCTTCGCCCCCGCTGTCATCGTCGACTGAAGCGCCGTCTTCACTGCCCGGCGGAAGTTCATCCGCTTGCCCAGTTGAAAACCAATGTTCTCAGCCACGAGCTTTGCGTTCAGTTCTGGCTTCTTCACTTCCTCGACATTAATCCGAATCGGACCACTGACGATTTTCTCGAGTTGCGATTTCAACTCGTTGATGCCCGCGCCCTGCTTACCGATTACCGCGCCTGCCTTCGCAGTCAAAATCGTAATCGTCGTCAGGTTCGCCGAGCGCTCAATATCAATCCGCGCAATCGTCGGCCGCGACTTGAACCGCTCCTCGATAGCCTCGCGAATCTTCACGTCTTCCACTAGCCAGTGCCGAAAATCGCTCTTCCTCGTAAACCACTTCGAAGACCAATCCTTGCTGACCTGGAGACGGTAAGAGATGGGGTTAACTTTCTGACCCATATTACTTTTTCTCCTTTTCTGCCTTCTTGTCAACTTTCTTCACGGACGACTTCACATCAGATGCCTTCTTGTCCGCCTTTTCAGCTGGCTTCTCAGCAGTTTTCTTAACTTTCTCTTCGCCGGCGACCTCGACGAATATATTGCTACTAATCTTCTCATAAGGGAGCGCCCGCCCGCGCGAGGCCGGTACATACCGCCGCATCC
>CAZXEG010000023.1:0-9996 GCA_964639835.1 uncultured Candidatus Saccharibacteria bacterium
TCGACCTCTTCCTTGGCAAGGAAGCGCTCTAAACAACTGAGCTACATTCGCACGTACATTATAAATGTCTTCCTCTATTATACCATACTTTTCCAAAAATGGAGAGAAAATGTGCTATAATAAAAAAATGGAAGCATTAGGGCAAATACTACTACTTATATTCGGATTCGTTATACTAATCAAAGGAGCAGATTGGCTAGTAGACGGAGCGTCTTCCGTAGCGTCAAACTTCAAAGTAAGCAAGCAACTAATCGGTCTAACCATCGTAGCATTCGGCACCGGAGCGCCAGAATTCGCAGTATCAATTTCATCAATGCTATCAGGAAACACCGACATGCTCCTTGGCAACGTCATGGGCAGTAACATCATCAACATCCTCCTGCTCATCGGCGTGGCCGCCCTCATTAGCCCCATCAAAATCAACCGCAATACAATCTCCAAAGAATTGCCACTATTGCTCCTAGCTTCAATAGGGCTAGTCTTTCTGTTCCTCGACACCTCAATTTCCTCCGCCGAAGAAAACCTCATCACCCGCGGCGACGGCCTAGTTCTAGTACTATTCTTTGCAGTCTTTTTATACTACATCATCGCAATGATTCGCCGAGGACGCAACGAAAAACAAGTAGTCGAAAAACCAAAGTGGAAATTACCCCTGTCGTTCCTATTCGTCGCGCTAGGGCTCGTTGGGGTAGTAGCGGGCAGCCAATTCGTCGTCAGCTCCGCATCGTGGCTCGCCGCCTCCATGGGAATCTCTGACCGCATCATAGCACTAACAGTTGTCGCGTTTGGGACTTCACTACCAGAACTCGTCACCACCATCACAGCCGCCAGACGCCACGAAAACGAGCTCCTAGTCGGCAACATCATCGGCAGTAACATCTTCAACATCTGCATCGTGCTAGGCCTCCCCGTGGCCATATTCGGGACCATCAATCCACAAAGCTTCGAAGTCCTAGATGTCATCATGATGGTCGGAAGCGCCGCATTGTTATGGCTCGTCGCCCGCAAAGGTAGCCCCATCTCCAAGCGAGAGGGGGCGCTAATGCTAATAGTATTCGCAGCATACTACGGCTACATAATTTACAATACAGTAGCCAGCATGGCCTAAAGTCAACAATCACCAAGCGCCACAAAATCACCCCAGCATTAAAATAATATGTTATAATAGTACTATATCACTTGGTGCTTTGGCGGAGTGGTTACGCAGCGGTCTGCAAAACCGCGTACACCGGTTCAATTCCGGTAGGCACCTCCATAGACCAACACGAACCGCAACTCGGTTCTTTTTTGTGTCCCGTCCTCGCCTAATCGTCAAGCTTTATTCCTCTGGCAACCGAATCAGCAACTCACCCACCCAGTCGTTAGGCCTCATTCCTCCGGCAACCGAATCAGTAGCTTCTTTGCTTTTGCCAGTTTTTCCGCCTTCTTGATGAGCGCCGCCACTTTCGCCTGGTCACTCTCTTGCTTCTTCTCGTCGAACGCTTCCTGCTGTCTCTTCAAATCACCATAAAACCCCGTCCCCTTCGCCGCCTGCCAGAAAATCTTTTCCCCTGGCACGTTTTTATAGTGCCACGGCTTATTAAACAAGTTAAAATGCACCAACTTCACCTTTTTATCAAACTCCGCCGTCGGCTCCGCATTCCACTCTGGCCCGATATGCCCAATCTGCCCCCGCGCAATCACGTTCAGATAATCTTGATCTGGCGCCACGAGGTCGGCGTCAAATTCCTGTATCATCTTTACCATCGTCGAAAGATACCGCTTCTTCCGCATCTTTTTGAGATTCATCAGCATCACCCCGTCATTCACGTATTCTTCGTGTGGTACTCCTACCGCAAAATCCACATAATCCCGAAACCCCTTAATCGCCGCCACCTTCGGGTCTGGCATCGCGAGCACCATGTTCTCGCCAAGTTCCATGTCAAACAACTCGCCAATATCCCCCCGGAGTATCGTGTCGCTATCAATATACACCGCCTTCTCATACATCGGAAACAGCCGCGGAATAAAAAACCGATAATAGTACACTGCCGCCGAAAAGAAATCTCCCGCCCCCTTCCGCTTCGAGCAGTATCGAATTATCGTCCTCAGCCACAAGCTATTACTAATTTTCTTAAACTGTATCGCACAATTTTTCGTCACCAAGCTCCGGAGTCTCCACCGGTTGATTAGGCTCAACCCATCATGCAAAATAATTACCCGATAATATCGCTTCGGGTCCGCATGTTGCGTCAACGAATGCATCGCCGCCGCCGCATACGGCGCATAAGCGTTATTTATCGTCATAAACACTGGCACCACCCGTGTCATTTTTTTAATTGGATTCCCCGTATTAAAAATACTCATTTTTTACCCTTTCCCACCCCTGTTTTATCGGAATAATCATCCGCGCCTCCGTTACCCTTCTTTTTATTAGCGTTTCTCTTCACGTCAGCCTTCCCCCGCTTAATGTATCTAAAATACTCATACGTGCTCTTTTTTGCATGTTTTTCCATACTCTCGAACACCTTTTCCGCCAACATCTCTTGATTCTCCACATCCGACAACTTCTCGTCTGGCCAAAACGGCCCATCAATATATACATCCATCCGCGGCAACTCACCGCGTTTCTTGTCTTTCCGCTTATGGTAAGTCGTCGTCATCGTATAGACTGGCAACTTATTTCGCACCGCATACTTAAACGAGCGCCCGCCCGCTGGGAACTTCCGCACCCCTGTATGATACGGCCACACATGTGCCTCTGGATAAATCACCAATACCTTTTTCTGCCCCAAACGCTTGTCCACCGCCTCGTTAAACGCCTGCTTTTCCGCCCGCGTTTTACCTAACGGCATCCCGCCAATCATCGGCAAAAACTTCCCAATCCCCGGTATCAGCAAATTAACTGGAGAAATCACCGTAAAAATCCGCCGTTTCGCCGCCACCGCTGGTCCAAACACATCATGAAACGGGTTCGTGTGGTTGCAATACAGCACAAACCCCCGCCCCTTCGCCGCCGCTAGCTTCTCTTGCCCATAGAACTTCGCCTGCCAATACCGCCGCTCGTACCACTGTCCAAACACCCAAAACAGCCGAAACAGCACCGCCGAATACATTCTCACCCAAAAATGGCGCGGAATAAACTCATACCCCTCCGGCAACCCCACCTCAATCTTCTGCTCCTGCTCGTTTGTTTTAATCGGATCGTCCTCTTCCGACTCATAATAAAACACCCGCTCTTCCTTCGGTATATCCTTCTGAAATAATTCTGCTTTTGCCATTACTTTAAAATTACCTTAAAACTTTAGCTTAATTATATCACAAAACCCTACAAATTTTCTCGCAACTTCAAATATTCCTCCAAAATATCATCGTACTCGTGAATTTTCAGCACTTCATGCACCTTTTCCACCTCAAACGGCTTCACCTTCTGCACTCTAAACACCGGCCAAAACTTAAAGTTATTCGAAAAATGGTGCAAAACCGTATCCTTCCGCGGCCGTTCCTCCTGCTCGTTATATTTGCGCTCCACTAGCTTCCGCTTAACGATAGCTTTATTGAGTGCCGCCTGGTCCGCCAGCATCATCTTGCGCTTTGCGCAGAGCTTCACTGCCTTTTCAAACATCCCCGTTTTCAAACACTCCGGGATGTTAAACAGCATCACCCCAGAGTTCATGTAATCTTGCGTAAACAGCCCATGGTAGCGATACCACCGCCGCCCGTAAATATCCAGCACCCCCGCCACCTCGATTCCCGTCAGGTCCATCTCGTAAAACTTCGCCGGGTCCTTCCGACACACCACATCGTAGTCCAGATACAGCAACCGATCCAGCCCGCACAGCTCCGGCATCTTATCGATATACAATCTCAGCATCGAACACGGCGTAAAATACGACCCCATGTTCTTCACCGGCGGGTTCGCCGAGAACGCCTCCGTCGCATCCAAAAGCCGCACAAAACTCCGCGCGCTCCTCTGCCGCACCATCTTATCAAGATACAGTGCCGCTCGTTCAGAAAACGTCTTCACCCCCGGATACCGTATCGTCATAATGTAGATATTTAGCGGCTCGCTCACGTGCTTAAGTAGCGACAACACACTTACCATCACCCCATCTTTAATCCCATCATCCCCGCAATATAATATATTCATACTCTTATTATAGCAAAAATCCGCCCCAAGTGGTATAATATAACCTATAGGCCGAGTGGCGGAATTGGTATACGCGTTCGACTTAAAATCGAATGAGGCAACTCATACGGGTTCAAGTCCCGTCTCGGCTACCACCGATATACCAAACAATATTCTTGATAACTTGTCAAGAATATTTTGTTATGCAATATAACCTGCTGCCTGCTGCGCCGCCACGCAGCCATCCCCCGCCGCCGTTACCAGCTGTCGCACGGATTTCGTCCGGCAATCCCCCGCCACAAACACCCCCGGCGCGCTCGTCCGGCAATCTTCCCCTGCCACAATATAGCCATCCGCATCTAGGTCCACCAGCCCTTCAAACACCGCCGTATTTGGCACCCGCCCAATCGCTACAAACACTGCCGCCGCATCCTTTGGAATCGGATCATCGTGATGAATGTGGTATACCTTCGAACAAATATTCTCAAGGTATTTAATTTCGTGCTTCGCTGTATTACCACTACCAACCACCACTACCGGCTTACCTTTATAAAGTGCCCCGTCGCAAGTCGCGCAGTAAGAGATCGCCCGCTTCCCTGCGTCCGCCATCTGTTTAGGAGAGAGCTTCCTCGGCTCCGTCCCGGTTGCGATTATCACCGCCCCGCACATATAGCTCGACTCATCCGTCTCCACCACAAACAGTGGCTTCGCCTCATCATCCGCATCCTTCTCCGAGGCGTATTCTTCGCTTTGTTTAACTGCCGTCACTTCCTCGTATCGAACTTCCGCCCCCAGTTCCTCCGTCTGTTGATAGATTTTTTGCGTCAACTCCGCCCCCGACACTTTAAAGTCACCTGGCCAGTTCTCGATATTAACCGTATTAATAATCTGCCCACCGTGCATCCGGCTCTCCAGAATCAAAGCCGTCTTCCCCGCTCTCGTCGCATAAATCCCCGCCGTCATCCCGGCGATTCCCGCCCCGATGATTACAATATCATACCGTTCCGCCATCTACGCCCCCGCTCGCTCTAGCATCTTCTCTAACTTCTTGAGCGGCATCACCCCCACTTCCCGCGCCACCTCTTCGCCATCCTTCAAAACCACCAAGCACGGTATCGACGACACCCCATATTTCTCCGCCGACTCCTCTTCCTCATCAATATTCACTCGTCGCACCTTCACCTCCGGATGCGCCTTCTCAAACTCTTCCACTACCGGCATCATCATCTGGCACGGTCCACACCAATCCGCATAAAAATCAAGTAGTTCCACTATGCCTCCTTCTCCACTAGTTCACGCACCTTGTCGGCAAACTCCTCTGGCTTATCCGTTGGCCCAAACCGATAAACAACCTTACCATCTCGGTCCACCAAGAACTTCGTGAAGTTCCACTTAATAAATCCTTTCTCCTTACCGACCCCTGGCATCTTCGCAATCGCCTTCATGGCAAGTTTATTTTTCATACCTTTAGGCTCTGGGTCTTCGTTAATCTCCTCTTTAAGGAACGTCCACACTGGCTCCGCCTTGTCCCCGTTCACTTCACATTTCTTCAGCTGGTCAAACTTCGTCTGATACTTCGCCGTGCAAAACGCGTGAATTTCCTCATCATCCCCTGGCGCCTGATGCCCAAACTGATCGCACGGAAAATCCAGCACCTCTAGCCCCTTCTCATGCAACTCCTCGTACAGCTTCTCGATTCCCTCATACTGCGGCGTAAACCCGCATCCAGTCGCGGTATTCACGATGAGTAGCACCTTCCCCTTCAAGTCTGCCAAATCCAACTCCTCCCCATCCCGCTTTTTTACTTTAAAATCATATATACTTGTCATAAACGTTTCCTTTCTTTTATTATACCTTATTTATTACAGGAATCACAATCGGCGTATGCCCCGTCGCATCAAACAGAATATGCGTAATGTCTTCCTTAATTTCTTCCTTCAAAACCTTCATCTCCGGGTCCGTTGAAATCGACTTATCCGTTTTTTGACGTAGATAATGCCGAATTTTACCAATCAGCTCTTCCGAATTATCAAGGTAAATAAACGCCCGTGACACAATATCCGGTGTCTTCATTAGGTGCCCAGTCTTTTTGTTCAAAGTCAAAACGATCACGAAAATCCCCTCGCGCGAAATGTGAATTCGGTCCTTCACCACTGCTTCGTGCACCGACTGGTCGGCGTCATCATACAGCTTATTCCCCACATGAATCCGTCCATTCTTCCGAATCGTCTTGTCGGGCATCAGCTCCACGATATCCCCGTCGTCCGACACAATAATCCGATTCCGTGGCAGACCAATCACATTTTCCGCCATCTCCGCATTATGCTCCAACATGTAGAACTCCCCGTGATATGGCATGTAATTCTTCGGCGCTAGCCGCGTCACAAAATCGACGTGGTCCTCAAAATACGCATGCCCCGAAAGGTGCAACGGTCCAATATTAGTAAGGTGCGTCTTACCATTCTGAATTACCTGCGCCCCCTCACGCAGCAACCCGTCCACCGTATTCACCACGTGTGGCTCATTCCCCGGAATCGGATTCGACGAAAACACGATCGTATCCGTCGGCTTAATCTTGATGTGCTTATGCGCCCCCGTCACCATTCGGTTCAACACCGCGTTAAGTTCCCCTTGCGACCCCGTACACACGATACAGATTTTCTCGTCCGGCAACTTAATGATGTCATCCATCTTCATGATGGTATCCTTCGGCACCTTAATAGACTTTGCTCGAAGCGCCACCTCCATGTTATTAATCATCGAAAATCCCGAGAAGGCCACCTTGCGCCCCCGCTTTGCCGCCTCCTTCAAGATCAGCTCCATCCTCGCAATCTGCGACGAGAAGCACGAGATAATCACCCGCCCACCCGCGTAGTGATCCATCACGCTACCCAGATTCTCGCCCACATCGTACTCCGAATGCGGATGCCGCCCCGGCGAGTCAATATTCGTCGACTCATTCACAAGCAGCGTCACCCCTTCCTTCGCCACAATCTCGTCAATCCGCTCGTAATCCGTCTGAATCCCCATCGGGTTCGCCTCGTAGCGCCAGTCACCCGAAAAATACACCACGCCGTTCGGCGTCCGCACCACGATTGCCGTACTCCCCGGAATCGAGTGTAGCACGTGGATAAACTCCACCGAAAGATGCTCGCTCACCTGAATAATCTCATGCTTAAACGGATCCACGCTCTTGTAATTCATGTCTGGCGCATCTGCGAGCTCAGACATCTGCTTTTTAATCATCCCTATCGTAAATTCCGTCGCATAAATCGGCGTCAACTTCGAAAACTTCGGTAACAGATGCCGACATGCCCCAATATGGTCAAGGTGCGCATGCGTAAAACAAATCGCCTTCACCTTATCGCGGTTATCCTCCAGATATTTAATATCTGGTATCAGATAATTCACCCCTGGGTAATCATCACTCGCAAACAATACCCCCATATCGATTATAATCATCTCGGACTTATACTCGACAATCGTCATGTTTTTACCGATACCAAACTCCCCCACACCTCCAATCGGGATAATCCGCACCGCCTCTGGATCCGGTCGCATCTGCTTCAGTTTTGCATTCGTTATCTGCTCGCCGTTATAACCGTTGTATTTCGACTTGTTCACCGGCACCCCAATAATATGCTGCGTCGCCTGCGCATTCACGTCTTGCGACAACATCCTCTGGTGATGCACCATATCGCCTTTTTTAGCCGAAACCGACAAATTTACCTTCCTCTGTTCCGCCCCTTTCGAAGTTCCGGCCTTAGAAGAAGCCTTTTTACCCCCATTTCTGCCGTTTTTTGCCCCCGGAGCACCATTTTTAGCCCCCTTACCATTAGCGTTTTTGCTCTGTGAGGCCTTTTTTGGCCCCTTAGAGCCGTTTTTGCCATTATGAGCCACCAGACCCGCGTCTTTTCCACCAGGGGCAAAATTCGCGTTAAAATTACGCTTCTGCGCCTCCTCAAACTGCTTCTTAATATCTGGTAGCCTTTCCGCTCGTGATTTTAGGAGCCGAGCCCTCCGCTCATCTTCGCTTATTTCCATAAGTTTTCCTTTTTATTATTACAAGTATCAAGTATTATCTCTATTATATCAAACCCCTTGCATTTTTTCAAGCCCTTTGCTATAATAATTATATACAGTATTTGACCGGCTCTTACGAGGCGGTTTTTACATCAAATAATTATAGCTTGACGGGCCGACAAGAAAGACCCGGGGCTGAAAGGACACATATGGAAGGCCTAGACCTCAAACAAATGACTGCCATGATCGATATCATCGCAGAAGAAAAAGGCTTGAGTCGCGACATCGTCATCGGCGTCATCGAGCAAGCCATCGCCGCCGCCTGGCGCAAAGATAACGGCGACCGCGAAATGAATGTTCGCGCAATCCTAAACGTGGGTACCGGCGAAGCCGACGTTTACGTCGCTCGCGAAATCATCGAAGATGGCGTAGCTTACAACCCATCCACGGAAATCCCTCTAGCCGAGGCCAAAAAACACAACAAAGACGCTAAAATCGGCGATATCCAAGAGGAAAAATCCGTCGTTAAAGATTTCGGTCGCGTCGCTGCCATGACCGCCAAGCAGGTAGTCATCCAGCGCCTCCGCGAAGCCGAAAACGACGCCGTGCTCGCCGAGTTTGAAGACAAAATCGGCACCATCGCCACCGGCACCGTCGCTCGCGTTGAACCCAAAATCGTCCGCATCGACATGGGCCGTGGCAGTGGCATCATGCCTCGCTCCGAGCAAATCGACGGCGAATATTACACCGTCGGTAGCCGCCTCAAAGTCTACATCAAGAAAATCGAACGTAACGACAAGGGCGCCCAGCTCATCTTGTCCCGTGGCTGTGCCGAATTCATCGAAAACCTCTTCCGCCAGGAAGTCCCCGAAATCGAAAACGGCACCGTCGAAATCAAAGGCATCGCAAGAGAGGCCGGCCGTCGCACCAAGATCGCCGTCGCCACCTCAGTTCCTGGCGTCGACCCGGTTGGTACTTTCGTCGGTGGCCGCGGCATTCGCGTCCAAGCCGTCATGAATGAAATCGGTGACCGCGAGAAAATCGACGTCATCAACTGGAGCGACAACATCTCCGAGTACATCCGCGAGGCCTTAAGTCCCGCCGAAATCATGCGCGTCGAAATCGATGGCCAAAAAGCCAAAGTCTTCGTCTCCGAAGACCAGCAGTCTATCGCCATCGGTAAGCAAGGCCAAAACGTCCGCCTCGCCTCTAAGCTCACTGGCTATGACATCGACATCGAACTCGAAGCCCCAAAGAAAAAGAAGCGTCGTGGCAACGTCGAAGACGCCCTCCTCTCTGCCGTCGAAGACGCCACGGAAGAATCCACCGAGGAAGCCACCGAGGAATAAACTCAAAACCCGCACGAAGTGCGGGTTTTGTCATAATCAAAGAAAAAGTCAGGACATGTGCCTGACTTTTTCTTTATAATGAATTTCTTTGCTGGACTTTCTTTTTAAAGAAAGTCCAAGCCATAATTTGGCACCTTCCTAGTTTCCCGCTGTTGCAGTATAATCGGCGCTACTGGGCTTGACTTCTGTGTTCGGAATGGGAACAGGTATTTCCCCAGCGCTATGGGCACCAAATTGTAATAACAAGACGCCTTATTATTACTATTGATGTCCATTCGGTGCTTAGATTTTAAAACGTCTCCGGTGCTCGGACTGCCAAACAGCCCGTATTAAACACCGATTGCTAGCTACGTCTTCCAAGTTCTACCTACAAAATCATTATAGGGAGAACTTGGAACATAAAAAGGCGATGGACCTATTAGTACTTCTCAGCTCCATACCTCACGGTACTTCCACTTAAAGCCTATCAACCTAGTCATCTTCTAGGAGTCTCCATAGGGAATTCTTATCTTGGAG
>CAZXEG010000024.1:0-9460 GCA_964639835.1 uncultured Candidatus Saccharibacteria bacterium
AGCACGAAATGGAAAACCTCCTCGACGCCGAAATCATCGAAGAAGACAAAGGCGAGCTCAAGGTCCTCGGCGTCTTCCGCACCGAGAAAACCAGCCTCATCGCCGGCGGCGAAGTCTTAAAAGGCGACGTGAAGCCCGGTTACCTCGTCCGCATCACGCGAAGCAAGGAAACACTAGAGGGCGAAGCCGAGGTGACGAGCGTCCAAAAAGAAAAGCTCGACGTCCCCACTCTCGTCTCTGGCGAAACCGGCGGTCTCGCCATGAAAACCACCCAAAAAATCGACCTACAAATCGGCGACCGCCTCCATTTCTTCACCCGCGAAACCAAAAAACGCACCTTGTAAGCATAACCGCAGTGTGTTACAATTAAACTATGCAATTCGATGAACAATTTCTACAAGACATGGGCCTCTCTGCCATGCCAGAGGGCCAAAAGCAGGCTTTTTTGAACTACATCCAAGAGGAACTCGAAGTCCGCATCGGCGAGCGCATCGCCAAGGGCCTGACCGAAGAGCAACTAAGGGAATTCGATCAGCTCAAAACCCCGGCCGAGTCTGCTAAATGGCTCGAAGAAAACCGCCCCGACTTCCGCGAAATCGTCGACTGCACCATCGAAGAAATGAAACAAGCCATCGTAAAAAACCGCGACCGCCTTCTCTCCTAGTCCACTTCTCGCCTAGCCCCCTAACGCAACCTCAAAATCCGCCCTAGCCCCTAGAACTACCGCCCGTAACCGTTCTTAAATGCCTTCGCGTCCATCACCTTCCGCCCGTCCGGTTGCAAAAAATCAATCGCCAGAGGCCCATCAGCGCACTCTAGAGTTACCACCGCCGTCTCACCCGCCTCTGGTATATGCGCCCCTAGAATCGTGCAAGGAACGCCAAAAACGGCACATTTCACCTTCGGGAACCCAAAAAAAGCCACAATTTTCCTAAGAACCGCTTCTCGCGTCTCTGTGGCGGGGTCCAAAACCCCGTCTTTTTTCTCAAATTTCCCGCAAAATGTCGCCATAGCGTCATCCTGTAGCACCGGCTCCGGCAAAGCCCCCAGATGTGAGCAAATCCACTCCGCTCCCGCCTCGCCCAGCACCCGGTAAATCGCATCTTTCGACTCCGGAAGCCCCGGCAATGCCAGCCCCACCCCAGCCCGCTTCGCAATCTCATCCCCAGGGAACGTCGCCTGATAATACACCGGCCCCGCGTCCATCGCCTTGACTAGCTTCATCACCGACACCGAAAACTCCGTCGCCCCGTCCAAAATCGCACTCTCTATCGGCGACGCACCCCTGTATGAAGGCAACAGGGAAGGATGTACGTTCAAAATCCCCTCCGGCTCAAACACTTCCAAAACCGAACCAGGAATTAGCACCCCAAACGACACCAACACCCCATGCGCCTCTGGTGCTACCTTCTTCAGCCGACAAGCCTCCTCGAGATCTTCCCGCGTCCGCGCATGAAAAATCACCTCGCACCTCTGTCTCAAAACCTCCAGCACATAATCAGCCAGCGCCCCATTCCCAAAGAAAATCACCTTCTCCATCTCTAAAATCTACTCCTCACCCCAGAGCTCCGCGTTATCTCGAACCCGCTTCTCATATTCCGCCACCGGAATCGGCACCAAATCCCCCTTCTCATTCATCTCATAAAACGCATCCGGAACGTCCCTGATATGGTCGATAAACAGCACCCCATCCAGATGGTCAATTTCGTGTAAAAGCGTCCGCGCCAACTCCCCTGTCGCCTTAATCACTACGTCCGACCCGTCCTCTAATCGCGCCTTCACCTTCACCTTAGATGGCCTCGGCACCATCCCGTAAATCCGCGGCACCGATAAGCACCCCTCGTAATCTCGCACCACCTTACCCTCGGCCTTCAAAACCACCGGGTTAATCAGCGCTGTAAACTCCGGCTTCTCCTTATCGTCGCCATCGCGCACAATAATAATTCGTTTCAAAATCCCCATCTGTGGCGCCGCCATCGCCGCCGACAGCTCATAGGGGTGCTCTTTCTCCCAGTCCATCGACAACTTCCGCATCTTCGCAATAGTATCCAGCACCTCAAAATTAATCGCCCCCACTCGCTCCGATTTCTCCCTTAGGCGCCGATCCGGCGTCGTGATAATATCCATAACCCTATTATATCACAACAGGGAAGGTATATCAAGCGAAATTCGAAAGGCTTTGTCCAGCCGCATTAGCGCAGAAACCAGCCGTTTCCGCGACTTTGCCCGCACCACGATTTGCCAAGTATACCCCCGCGCCGTCCGCTCATGAAAAGCCGGACAAGGCGGCGACACCACCACCCCGGGAACTTCGGCCAACACTTTAGCGGCCTCCCGCACCTTCCTTAGCGCCACCGCCTCTGTTTTGTAAGTCACCTCCGCCCGCGCCACGTAAGAAAACGGCGGAAACCCCCCCTCGCGCCGCCGAGCCAGTAGATACCGCGAAAACCCCTCGTAATCCTCCGCCATCGCAAGCAAAAGCACCGGATGTTCCGGCCGAAACGTCTGCACCACCACCTCCGCATCCGTTAGATGTCCCCGCCCCACCCGTCCAATCACCTGCGTCAAAAGCTGAAACACCCGCTCCTCCGCCGCAAAATCCGGCAAAGACAGCCCCGCATCCGCCTGTACCACCCCCACCGTCGCGAGTTTCGGCAAATCCAGCCCCTTCGCAATCGCCTGCGTCCCCACCAAAATGTCCACACCCCCCTCCCGCACCTCTGTATATCGCGCCGCCATACTCTCGCCTTTTTTGCTATCCGCATCAAACCGCGCCACCCGCGCACCAGGGAACAGCCGCCGAATTTCCTCCTCAAGCAACTTCGTCCCAAACCCCTTATGTACTAGCCCCGCCGCCCCACACTTCGGGCAACAACTCGGCACCGGCATCTCAAACCCACATGTATGGCAACGTAATACATACCCATCCGCATGCAACGTCAGCGGCAAAAAACACTCCGGACACACCACCTCCTCCCCGCACTCCTCGCAAATAGTCAGCGGCGCCGACCCCCGTCGGTTGTGAAAAATCAGCGTCTGTCGCCCCTGTTCCAAATTCCGCTTCATCGCCCCCATCAGCTTATCGCAAAAATACCGATTTTTCGAGAACTCCTCCCGCTTTTTGAAGTCCACAATCGCAATCTCCGGTTTCACCGCCGTCGTCTTTGCCTTCTCAGTTAGCCGTACCAGCCCCCCTCGCGAAGACGCCAGATAAAAATCCTCCACCGTCGGCGTCGCCGACCCCAAAATACAGGGAATCCCAAGCGCCCCGGCCATAAAACTCGCCACCCTCACCGCCGAATACCTCGGTGAATTCTCCTGGTAGTAGGTACCCTCATGCTCCTCGTCCACGATAATCAGCCCCAGATTAGATAGCGGCGCAAACAGCGCGCTCCGCGCCCCGATCACCACCCTAGGCCCCTCGCCAAGCAGTAGCTTCTCAAATACCAGGTGCCGCTCCGCCTCTGTCAGCCGCGAATGTATCACCGTTACATTTTCGCCAAAATATTCCTCAAAAACCCGAACAAGTTGCCCCGTCAGCGCGATTTCCGGCACCAAAAGCACCACCGATTTTCCCTCGGAAACCACCCTCACAGCCTCGTGGAGATAAACATTAGTTTTACCGCTCCCGGTCACCCCAAACAGCAGTTTCGTGGCGCTACGGGCCAAAGAAAGGCCTTTCAGTGCCTTTTTTTGCGCCCCATTCAGCGGAATTTCACCCTTCAGCGCAAAGCGTTCGGTTTTTTTCGCTTTATCGTTATTGGCGCCACCGCGGGTGACATGGGCGGGTGACGGACCTGTAGGGGGTCCCCCATTAAGCGTAAGCGAAATGGGGGATGACAGGTCCGGCAGGACCCGCCCAGCCACCCGCCGTCGCCTCTTCTCGACCCCCTTTGGCAAAATCAGCGAAACCACGCTCCCACTCGGCGCCAAATAATACTCATGAATAAATTTTATCACCATAACGAGCTGTCTCGGCAGCGCCTTTGTATACAAAATTTGCCCCACCTTCTTGCACGCGAACTCCGGCTTCGCTACTTTCCGCACCACCACTCCTGGCACCATCCTCCGCCCCACCGGCACCATCACAATCTGCCCCACCAAAAGGGAATCAGACGAAACATACGTCAGCCCCTCCACCTTTCCCTCCGGTATCACCTCATAAAACATATTACAATTATACCAAATTTTGCTGTAGAAAATACTTCAAAATGTGCTATACTTGTTAATAGAAAGTGGAGGATATATGCTAGATCTAATCGTTTCATCCCGTGTGCGTCGCAAAATCATCGTCGTTTTCGCCAAATACCCGGATTTCAAAATCCACGCCCGCGGCCTCGCCAAGCTCATCAAGGAGGACCCCGGCAACATCCAGCGCGAACTGCACCGCATGGTGGAAGGGAACTTCCTCATCATGACCAAGAGGGGCAACACCCGCATCTACCAGACCAACAAGCACTACCCGATCTTAAAAGAGCTCCAATCTATCGTCATCAAAAGCCAAAAGGGAAAACCTTCAAAAACCATCGGTTAACCATAATAACAGAGAAGCAAGGTGAACAAATTATTTACTCAATTAGTCGAAAAACGCGGTCTTAGCGAAGATTATCTCCATCCAAATTATAACCATCTCGAATCTCCTCAGGCTCTTCCCGATATGGCAAAAGCCATTGACCGCATCAAACAGGCCCATAAAAATCACGAAAAAATCTTAATCTACGGCGATTACGACGTCGATGGCGTCACTGCCAGCACCGTTATGGAGAAGACCCTTCTCCTCGCCAAGTTCCCACCCGAGAATATTAGCATCATGCTCCCGGATCGTTTCATCGATGGCTACGGCATGAGCCCCCGCCTGATTGAACGTGCCAAGGCCACCCAGTCCACCCTTGTTATCACGGTCGACTGTGGCTCCCGCAATCACGCCATTGTTGACGAGCTTAACCACGAGCATATTGATACCATCGTCACCGACCACCACGAATGCGGCGACACCCTCCCAGCAGCCGTCGCCGTCATTAACCCCAAGCGTAAGGATTACCAAGGCCCCGCCACCCTGAGAGACCTCGCCGGCGTCGGCGTCGCTTTCAAACTCGCCCAAGCCCTCGTAGCGGAAGGCCTTGTCCCAAATGGCCAGGAGAAATGGCTCCTTGACCTCGTCCTCCTCGGCACCATTTGCGACTCCATGCCCCTCACCAGCGAAAACCGCACCCTCACCTACTTCGGCCTCAAAGTCCTCGAGAAGACCCGCCGTCCCGGCCTCATTGCTATCATGAAAAGCGCTAAGACCAAGATCATCAATTCCGAAGCCATCGGCTTTCAGATCGGTCCTCGCCTCAATGCCGCCGGTCGCCTTGATACCGCCGAGCTTTCGCTCAACCTCCTCCGCACTCGTTCCGGCGCAAAGGCTGCCAATCTCGCCACTAAGCTCGAAGAGCTAAACAAAGCTCGCCGCCACGAGCAACTCGCCGCTCTCGACGAGATCAACAACCGTGGCCTCGTGGATGGCCCCGTCATCATCGAAACCGGCCGTTGGCACGAAGGCATTCTTGGCATCATCGCCGGCCGTCTGGTCGAACAGCATCAAAAGCCCGCTTTCGTCCTTACCATGACCGAAAACGACATTTACAAAGGCTCCGGTCGCAGTTTCGGCGATTTTGATCTCGCCAAAGCCCTCGAATATGCCAAGGATGCCATTATTAGCGGTGGCGGTCACTCCGCCGCTGCCGGCGTTAAGCTTAACCACCAAAATCTCTATGAGTTCCGCGAGAAAATCAACGCCTACTACGACAGCCTCGGACTTAAGAATCAAGCCAAATACCTAAAATCCACCCCCGACCTCACCGTCTCAAATCTCGCCGATTTTAATTTCGAACTCTTAGAAGACCTCCACTCGCTTGAGCCTTTCGGGCCAGGGAACGAAGAACCACTCTTTTGCCTCCAGGATATTGAGGCCGTCGACTACCGTCGCATGGGCGCCGAGAAGAACCATCTTCGTCTCGACCTCCGCGGTCAAGACGGTGCCGTTTTAAAATCCATCGCTTTTGCTGTGCCGAAGGAGTGGTTCGATTCCGCTGACCTCGCTGTAAATCACGACCCCACCACTTCGTTACGTTGCCTCGTCCGCCCCATTCTCAACGAATTCCAAGGCGTCCGCTCCGTCGAGGCTCGCCTCATCGACCTCCGCTAGTTTTACCCTATATGGTGATGGCGAATTGCTCGAAAGCCACCACACCGTAGCCGACTACCTCGGCGCCTGAGCCTAGCTTTGTAGAAAATAATTACCCCTCCCGTACTCGCAAGCGTTGAGGTCTGGGCTTGCGAGTACGGGAGAGGCAATTATTAATTGTAAACTACTCCGCCAGCATGCAACGCGCTGGTAAACCATTGTAGCGCCAAGCATAAAAAGCAGAGTTAACATAATATGAATACGCATCCAAATGATAGGCGTTATTAATTGATGAACCAGAGGTAGATGACCAATAAATAATGCCACTACCTCCAGCGCTAAATTGACCAGAATGATAATAGCCGACCGCCAAAAAACCTGGCACCGTTGTAGCAGGACCAGCATTAGTGAAAAATGGACTAGGATTTGTATTGTCATAAAAACTCTGGTTAAGCGAAGTTACGCCAGCACCCATATAGGACAAAATCATCTTATAAAAATCGCCAGCAACATATCCAACTCCACTCTGAGTAGCCGTTGGTAGCCTCCAACCTTTCGGACAAATGCTGGCCGTAACATTTTCACCATCTACACTTATCCCCACCCCAGAACCTAGCGTAGTAGCAGTCCAAGAATAGTAGCTGTAGCACGGAATATTCTGTCCACTACCGCCACAATTCGCAGTAATGCCACTATTGAATACATAAGCGGTATTATCATCACTAAATTGGGCAGAATCTGTTAGATTGTTGTCGCCACTGTTCTTTATCGCTGAAGCCGGCAATTTGTTCCCAGCTTGGAATCCATTGGTCGTCGGCAGAGTATACCCATCCGGCATATCAGTATTAGTCGAAGTCAAGGTGGTACCACCGGCGAGGTTGAGGTTCTTAGTCATCCAAACTTTGCCATCTTTCAACTTGGCGATGGTATAATCCTGGTCGTCACGGCTATCCTTCAAAGTGTAATTAGTTTCCATAGCCATGCTATTTACGACGGATTGCTTGTCGTAGGTATCGAGGCTAGCAAAATCCTGCATCGTCGCCAGATCATCAATCGTCGGTGCATCCGTATCTAGCACACACCGCGCCGAAAAGCCGACACTACGCCAGTGATTAATGCCTGAATTTATTCTATTCGAAGTAAAAAGCAAATAATATGCCGTTTCCGTATTATAGCCCGACGTAGATGTGACGTACAATCCTGCATGTCCACTATTTCCAAATATTCCTTCCGGGGCAAAACGACCGGCAAGTACAAAATTGGCGGTCGTGCCAGCCCCGGCTTGTATATTAAAATCAGGGGCGTCTTCACTTTGACCCCATACTCCGCTATCCATGCCATAGGCCACGGCCAGATTGTAAAAATCAGATTCTGCCGCAAGAGAAGCGTCAAATGAATTTGACACTCTAGTGGTTGGCAATCTCCACCCGGCCGGACAGATACTGTAAGGAGCATCAGAATTGGCAGTCGAGAGACTCACGCCGGAACCCAAAGTAGCAGCAACCCATGAATAATAACTATAACATGGCGTGTCTGCCTTACAGGTGGTACTGCTACTATTAAATACGTAAGCGATGTTGTTATCGGAAAAGGCATCGGAGTTATCTAACGTAGTACCACTGCTGATTGCTTCCGATGCCGGTAGCTTATTGCCAGACTGGAAGCCGTTGGCGGTAGGAAGGGTATAGTTCGCCGGCATATCGGTATTGTCCGACGTCAGCGTAGTACCACCAGCCAGATTTAAGTTCTTCGTCATCCAAACTTTCCCATCTTTAAGTTTAGCGATAGTATAATCTTGGTTATCACGGCTATCTTTTAGGGTATAGGTCTTTGATTCTACCATGCCATCTACTACTGCCTGTCTTTCGGTAGAGGAGAGATTTGCAACGTCTTGCATGTAGGTAAAGTTAGTGATACTAGCACTACTATCTACATTAGCTACAATGGAGAAGTTTAGTGTAGTAGTATAATCACCAGCTGGTTTAGTATAGTCTACTTTAGCAGCTAGAGTTACTGGTACAGTACTACCACCTTTAGTATTGGTAGAAGTGATGGCTCCATTAGTACCGATACCACCATAGTTACCACTACCTACTTTTACTCCCCAATAGTTAGCAGGGAAGTTGGCTTCCGTATAAGTAGTAGTTAACATAGGAATTACAGAGCTAGAATCAGTAGTATTAACAAGATTATAGTTACTAATCTCACTAGCATTATGACCGGATTGCATAATAATAGTATAGCCATTATCATAGCTAGTCCCAGCTTCTATATTCAGTGTAGCAGAACTAAAGGCACTACTCCCAGGGTTAATAGACAAATTCACCGGGTTAGAAGGGACCGTAATACTAGCAGAAGGCCTGACATTGATCGAAAAGTCCATGTTCGTAGCATAAGCATTGCCACCACCAAGCACCTCCAGCACGCCCAGCGCACAAAGCGCCAGCATCCCACAGCCTCCCAGCACTTTCGCTACCCAGCGATAACCAAATTTTGTATGTATGACTTTCACGTCCGGACCTCCTATGTTTTTATTAATTTTCTCACGAGGCCAACATACAAATCAGCACCCGTAGGCTCTTAACACCAAACGCACTTAAGCAACTTACATCGCTCGAGCACAATCGGTACCTACCGGTGCTGATTTCTATGCTCGAACAACGTCATATCGCCTTGGTTTAACCTATAATGTGCGTTTGGTGTTAAGATTTTTACAACTCAATTTTACCACACTTTTTTACTTTTGTACACATTTTTTACAAAATGTTATAATAGTGCTATGAAGCAGGCAATTATTAAATTCAAAATCGCAGACCGCGACCGCTTCGAGTCCAGGCTCGAAGACGGCGGTTATGATCTCTCGCTCATCTACTGGCTCCACGACCGCACCTACGTTCCGCGCGGCTATAAACCCCGCAGCAATTTTCCTCGCCTTACCATGCGTACCACCATGCACGCCGTCGACGAGCCACCTATCTACACGCTAGTTCTTCGCCGTCACATCGAGGATTCCGGCCTCGACATCGTCGAGGAAACCCCAGTTACCGACTATGTCGCGACTGCCAATATCGTCGCCCAGCTCGGCTTCATCCAAGCCGGCGAAGTTTCTCGCCGTCGCCAGACTTGTCAGCTAAAGGACGGCATCACCCTCCACCTCGACGATCTCGACGGCCCCACCTCCGCCACCTACGCCAAGCTCGAAACCGCTCTCGCCGACCAAGCCTCTCCCATCACCACCAAAACCGCCCTCATCCACCTCGCAAAAACCCTCGGCGAAGACAATATTATTGA
>CAZXEG010000025.1:0-9159 GCA_964639835.1 uncultured Candidatus Saccharibacteria bacterium
GGATCATTTCTCGTTGTCAGATCCCCGAGGCTTATCGCAGACTCCTACGTCCTTCATCGGTATTGATTGTCAAGGCATCCACTATCAGTGCCCTTAATTACCTTTTTATGCATTGACATAACTAGCAATCGAAGTTCAATATTAAACCGCAATTGCAAATGCTACGTCTTAAAATCTTTTCATCGTTAATCTCAAATTGTTAATCAAAGCACTTCTAAGAATTTTTAGCCACTCTCACGAGCAACCATCATTCCTCGCTTATTCGCTTCATGCAGAGGTCGCTCGCTCGACTTGCTTAACTTCCCTTATTATATCGCACAAAAGTCGATAAGTCAACACTTTTTTCGACTTTTTTACATTTTTTCTATCCCGCGCCCCAAAAACCGCACGAATCCCGCTCCCGCCCCAGTGCATTTACCCTCATGTATTATATATAGTCGCTTTTTCGCCCGCGTCATTGCCACGTAAAACAACCGTTTCTGGTCTAGAAGCGCCACTTCCTCCGTCTCGCCAAACACCCCATAAAGCTCCGTATCTGGATGCGTCTTTGGTATTACCCCTTCGTCCGCCTCTAGAATAATCACCACCTCCGACTCTAGCCCTTTCGATTTATGCATCGTCATCACTCGCACCTTCTGGTCAAATTCCTCTCTATCCATCACCAAAAGTTGCTTGAGCCCCCATTTTAGCCCCATCGAAAACCGCGTCAAGCTCGTCCCCCAAACATTCGTCTCGTTATTCCGATGCAGTATCATGATGCTCTCAAACTTACGATTCTTCGCCACCACCTCTGTCACTGCTTTGATATATTTTACCATCTCCGGTTTCGGCATTCCCCCTGTAATTTTTCTCGCCATCTCTGTATATATCTTGTCTTTCACGCCCGCCCGCTCATCCCACGGCGTCAGCGGCACCTTCACGTTAAAAAGCGCCGGGTCCACCACCACTACTTTACCCATTCGCTTGCTCGCCGCCTCGAAATTCCCCTCCTCCTTCATCGCTCCCGCCACAAACTTCCGCGCCATCATAACCACTCGCTTATCGCACCGATAATTCGTCGTAATCTCCATCCGCCTCGCCCCCTCAAAATATTTTTCAAACCCCTTAAAATACTCCACCTCACTCCCCGCAAACCGGTTAATTGCCTGCCAGTCGTCCCCCACCACTAAAACCTTCGCCCCTGGCACAATCTTCAAAATCGCCTTCACCACCGACAAAAACAACTCCGAAAAGTCCTGATACTCATCAATTAAAATATACTTCTTTCCCTTTAGTAGCTCCTGCACCCCCTTCCCTTTCTTCAAAATCAATTTTCCCGCCCACGACATAATTAGATTAAAATCCGTACCGTATTCATGGTATTGGGCCGGCAGTTTCGCCCGCTCCTTCTCGTCCAACAAATACCAGTGGTACCGCCGAAAGCTTTCCATCGAAAGCTCCACGAACAATTTTTCCCGCCCATCCGCCTCGGACTCTTTCAAATACGCCCGCGCGCTTTTCAAAAACGTCACCTTGCCACCCAAAAACTTCTGTTGCGCCCGGCCTATCGCCGTCGCCATCATTTTCGCAAAACGAAGCTGTTTCTTGGCACTCACCGTTGGCTCCACCACTCGCTCTTTTCCGTCCACCATCACGGTTACCTTATCCTTCCCCTCTATGAATTGCGTAATTTTTCTCCGCCACTTAGGCTCTTTCATCATCCGCTGCACTATCGCCAGCACAAACCCCTCCCGCTCATCTGCCAAAATCCGTCCACACTTCTCCCACCTATTACAGACGTCAAACACCACCTTTCTTGCAAAAGCATGAAAAGTACTCGCCACCTTCGCCCCATCCGTCGCCGGCACCCCATCTATCATCATCTGCGACAACCGTGCATTAATCTCCGCCGCCGCATTCGCGTTAAATACAAACGCCATTATCTCCTCCGGCTTCACACTCTTTTGCGCAATTAAGTACACCATTTTCGCCACAATCGTCCGCGTTTTGCCCGACCCCGCCCGCGCCACCACAATGGCATTTTTGCTCTCGTCCGCCACCGCCTCCGCCTGCTCCAAATCAATCGTATACGGTTGCCCCTCATACGTCACGTGCGCGAGGAACCACTCCTGTACCTCCTCCGCCTTGGTCTTGTTTTCTGTAGCCTTTTTTCGCATTATAGGGTTATATACTACACCAATACTTTCCAAAAATCAACCCCACCCTTACCCGCAAGCACCCTGCAAGCACCTTGCAAGTACATTTACCCCTGTTATTTCCACCCCTCGCCGCCCACCTTGCAAGTACATTGCAAGCACACCGCTACGGCGGTTCGGTCTACTGCTCCACATAAACTGGCAAATACTTCCGATCCCTCGGACTAGAATTTATATCGAACACTCGCAAATAGTTCAGCTTAGCCGCCTGTGCCAACAGCCTCGACGCCACCGAGTTATCTTTGTCCGACAGCTGAAATAGTTTTCTCAACTCCTGGTTAGTTAAATATTTTTTAGAAACCCACAAATAGCAGGCATACAAATATATCGTCCACATCTTTTCATCAAACGTCATATCTTTTAATCCCCGCCGCTCCATCAACGTAACACGGATTGAGCCCTCCAGCTTCTCTAGCTGCGGCGTCGGACAGCCGAAGACAGGCGATACCACGGCAATCTTATCCCATCCAGTCCCCCGACTTTCACTAACGCTTACGTTGTAGAACTCCCTGGCCATACCTTCATTCCGGGTCCGCGGCGGAAAGTCCACCAAGCGATTGTCCGGCACCAGCAAACTCCCTGCGTTGGTAAACTCCACCCTATTCGAAAAAATCTCCACCATCGGGTGTAGCCCGCCAACCGTAAAGTCCTGGTGCATCAAGGCGTTCGCCAAAAGCTCGCGAACCGCCACATATGGGAGCCGATAAACTTTCTTCCTGATTCCATCTTCCCCTATCTCCTCATGGTCTACCAGTCTTTCCAAAATAATACGATATGCCTTGTCAAACTCCACCAAATACCCACCCTGCATCCGCTCTTCGTATCTTGTCTCTATTTTACTGTCCCCATTATATTCTATTATCCTCAGCGTCTTATTCACGAGGTTTCGAAAATCCGCAAGGTTCCGAGCATATAGTAGCGCCCCTAAATTAGTTATACTATAAGTAGAATCTTTATTGGCAATCACCATCCCGCAACTAACCGCCTCCTCAAACAGCGCGTCCCTCTCCACCGACGTCCCCCGCGTTCGCATATTATACATAGCGTCAAAATCTAGCAACTCCTCCACTCGCGCCCTATCCAAATTCGGTTCAGCCACGTCGGCTTCAAAGTCATATGAAAGCACCTTCTGCCATATCTCCCTCTCAATGCTGGGGTAATTCTTCAGTTCAGTTGTATTAGAACCAATCCGAATCCACGCCACGCCATTAAATTTCGAAATCGACGTCGGCAATGCATTAATCACCAAAAACACCACCCTAACGCCCTCGTCAAACTCCAGCGTCCTAAAGGAAAGCTCCGGATGCGGCGCGACCATCTTCGTCAGCCAGAACAGTAGCTCCTCGTTTTTATACTTCTTCGTCTCTGGAACAAATTTCGTTCCTACGATCTCGCGAGAATCGTCATCAACCCCCCAGACGATATACCCCCTAGCCATATCAAACCGAATTAAGCTGTTCATGATAGCAGAAACATTCTTTCCTAGCGTCACGGGGTCGGCATTATCATGCTTCAGCTCAAACCACTCAGCCTCAGCTGGTTGAGAGAGAATATATTGCAAAATGTTTTTCAAATTGTCATCTGATAAGTCGTTCATGCTTTAATTATAGCACACAAAATCACAGATTGCAAGTACATTGCAAGTACACTGCAAGTACCTTGCAAGTACATTTGCCCCTGTTATTTCCGCTCCTCACCACCTACCTTGCAAGCACCCTGCAAGCACATTGCAAGCACATTCTTCGCATTATAGGGTCATACACTCCACCAATGTCTCCCAAACACCTCCAGTAAGTAGGCTATACCGAATCCTTGCGATTTTTACTACGTTTTACAAAAGCTATCAACGCTACAACAATCGCAACAATGACGATGAGCGCTATTACCATCAGCCAAATTGGGCAAATAATCACCATCTTTTCCATTACACTTTTGTTATCGCTAGAACTTTCGAAGTAAGCAGTCTGTCGCACTTTAAAAATCCCTACCGCGGGAGCGCCGTCCCATTTTTGCACAATGTACCGCGTAGTATCTGGCAATACGTCCGTCAAGGTAGGGTCTTCTTCGTTAGTATAAACTTCCTCATCAGAGAAAAATGGGAACACTTGCAAATACGAAACGGCCCTGAGGTGGGTATTGCCATCGTTCTTAGCCACAAATGACGCAGAAATCTTTGGCTCTAGAACAAATGACGGGGTACTGTTGTCTGAAATCGAACCTGATGCAACAATATCACCCGCGATTTCAGCATATACCACTGAATAAATAGCCACTCGCTCCGCGATACCAACAGCCGTACCTTCACTGCCGGCATTGGGATTCGACACAGACACTATTCCTACCGCAAAATACTGTCCACCACCCAAGGCATCTTTCGGAACTTTAATGGTATAAGTAAAATTGACCTGTTCTCCAGGGCCAAAAGAGCCCTTGATAACTCCGTTCTCTGCGGTTTCACCATTGACAGTTTTTAGCGTGACCCAATTAACGATATCAGTACGATCGGTCATTTCCGTCGTCACTATGGAATAATTATTGTTACTATCATTGACTGTTAGCGGCACGACAGATGCTTCATAATATGTCGTGCCTGTAGCATCAAGCGGAGCGAAAGCCGTTACTTCGCCTGTATATTCTTGTCCTGGCGTCAGAGATATCAGCTGTTTCATTGGTGTTACCGAAAAAGCCGAAGCGGTTTTAGAGAAGCCAAAGATTCCGGCCACAAATGCTAGCACCATTGTAATACCAATAGCCATTTTTTTAATAAGATTCATTTTTACTCCTTTGCTCAATTAATAACTATTATTTCGTTTCTTGACAGGAAAAGCCTTTGTTTTTATATGCTTTTGCCAATGTTTCAGCGTTTTTCGGAAGACTAATATTATTGTCTAGCAAGAAATACGGTAAAGTTCTCTGCGTAACATCCTCGGCACGTGCCGTAATAGTAAGCGAGAGGCTCTGATTATCCCTTCGAAAGTTATGTGAAAAAATGTTAATGTCCACGTTGTATTCTTTCGCCAAAATCGTATTATAATCTGCAGAAGCAAACGCCTCAGCGTCTTTTGCTTCTTCCGCAGAGCTATAGATTCCATCGTACTGGTACGTGATAGTAGATAAACCGTCGTCTGAAAAAACCGCCGAAATTGTATTCTTAAATGAAACCGGAGTATAATCCGTCAAAACTGGGTGCTCCAACGAACTATTCTCGCATACAATTCCTGTATAATGCGTTTGATTCGTGATCGCGACATCGTTGCTACTCTCGTGATTCAATAAGCCAAAAATAGCGAGCACGATAACAGCAACAAATAGTACCGAGCATGTCGCTATAACACCAACTTTTTTGCCCACCTTCTTATTGCTATCGGTCATCTCATATTCCTTTCTGACTAATTACAGTTAAATTCCCGTATGTGGGCATTTCATTTAGAGAGCCTCCCAAGAAGGAGGCTCTCTAAAGCTTGCTCCAATTAAAGTGTGGAGAGACCGTAAGTCATGGTACCGGTGTAAGTATCAGCCGGAGTCTCAGTGCCTACGTAAACCGAATAGGTCACGGTGAAAGTAGAATTTGCCGTAGCGCTATCCTCAGTTGCGATGACATGACTTTCTGCATCAATCGCCGGAACTGGAGTAGTCAAACCAGCCGCCGCAATGTCACTCGAAGTAACTACAGCAGACCACATTCCAGCCGTACCGGCTGCAGAATAGCTAGTAGTGTATGGGATATTATTTGTGCTTACTCCTTCGCCAACCAAATTAGTTGGGGTAGCAGTAACACTATAACCATCATTATCGTTACAGGTCACATTAAACACGTGTGCACCAGAGTTATTAAAGGCAGCTTCGCTACCGTTCGTCACCGTAGCCGCAAACTCAGTATTCGAAGCAGAAGCGCTATTATTGGTATTAAATGAGCAGGTAGGGCTAATTGTCACGCTGATAGTATCTTCTATCGAAGTAATATCAGTCGCAAACACCCCCACCACCGGCATAGCCGCCAACACCGCCGAAGCACCTGCTGCAATTATAGCTTTTTTCATTTTATATTTTCTCCTTGTGCGTAAAGCACAATTATTTTATATTTTGTGTTAAATGTATAACCTTTAACATTTCTAATTATACACGAGCGGAATGGGTATGTCAACACATTTTTTAAGCAAATTTTAATTTTTTGCTTGCGACTTTTCCACATTCCATATCTTTACTTTCCATATACCATATGGTAATACATACAGTATGGCTGTGGAGACAAAAATATCGAAATTACACAACAAAACCTTGCCCCCAGCAATGAAAAAGCATGCATTCCGTGGTATAATATAAGCAGTAAAGGAGTTTCACAACATGGGCAAAATGTCTATCAGATTTTATAAAGACCGCGAAGTTCGTGCTGTTTGGGATGATGAAACTAATAAGTGGTGGTTTTCTGCCGTTGACGTGGTAGCCGCGATTAATGAGGAAAACGATTACAAGAAAGCTGGTAATTATTGGCGCCAGTTGAAATCACGTAACAAAGACAATCAGTTCGTGACAAATAGTAACGAACTGAAAATGACTGCAGATGATGGTAAGCGATATGCTACCGCCGTTTTGGATCAAGCTGGCATTTCCCAACTTGCTCGTGCTATTCATAACCAGAAAGCCAACGAGTTTCTCGAGTGGTTCGAATATTCAGACAAGACAATCGATGGCCGTAGCCAGAAAAAAGCGTACGAGCTGTTTGATAGCCCAGTTTACGATCAAATTGAGGTTGGTACCGTCAAGGGTTTGCAACAAATTCACGCCTTTATCTTTGGTGGCTTATATGATTATGCCGGTAAAATCCGTACTAAAAACATCGCAAAGGATAACTTCCAGTTTGCTCCAGCGCAATTTCTAGACCAGACGCTAAAGGGCATCGAAGCGATGCCGGAAGCCACTTTTGATGAGATTATAGATAAATATGTTGAGATGAATATTGCGCATCCCTTTATGGAAGGCAATGGCCGCTCGACGAGAATTTGGCTCGATCTGATTTTGAAAAAGAACCTAAAAAAATGTGTCGATTGGAGCCAAATCGAAAAGCAAGTCTATCTAGATGCCATGAGAAAGAGCCCTGTCGATAGTTCGGACATAAAGAAGCTCATTAAAGCAGCTTTGACTGACAAAATCGATGACCGCGAAACGTTTATGAAGGGCATTGATTACTCGTATTATTACGAACAGGTTGCGTAAAATCGCTCTGGATTTGGCTAGTAGTTGCGGTAAGATTGTTTCATAAGCAAGGAGTTTTATGAAGCAAATTTATCAACAGGTGGAAAAATATCTGGCGTATTGCGAGCAGGTGCGAAACATGAGCGAAACGACGATGCAAGCGAAGCGGAATGTTTTGGGGCGGTTTGCTAGGGTGATTGACGAGATGGGGCTTGGGAGCCTCGGCGAGGTGACGAACGAAATTTTCAACCGCTGGGTTGGGGTGGAGCGAGCGCGAGGTATCAGCGCGCGGTCGATGAACACGTATAATTCGGCTGTGATTGCACTGCTGAAATACCATCGTGGCACCGGGATGGAGATACCGCTGAATTTGGCACTGGTGGCGCGCCTGAAGGAGGAGCCGGCTCGGCGTGAGTTTTACACGGCCGAAGAGGTGGAGCGGGTGCTGGCGGTTGCGCAAGCGAGTGGCGATGTGCAGACTGGGTTGATGATTCGGTTGATGTTCGAAACGGGGATGCGGATAGCGGAGCTAGCACGGCTAAAGCTGGCGGATTTTGAGGTGGGCGCCGATGGGCTGATTGGTCGGCGGATGCTGTTCGTCAGTAAGGGGCGCAAATTGCGCGAGGCGTACGTTACGACAGAAACGCTAGCGCTACTACGTCAGTTTATCGCGCAATATGGCGTGACGCAGCACTTGTGGCATGCGTTTGACGGCGGTAGCCTCGATGATGATGTCCCTCCGCTGACGACTCAGACGGTGCGAAATCGCCTGAAGCGGGTTTTCTGCATGGCGGGGTTTCCAGATTTTTACCCGCATGCGTTACGCCATTCTTTTGCTACCGATTTGCAGCTACGTGGCGCTTCGGTTGCGGAGATCAAGGAGATGATTGGGCATTCGAGCGTGGCGACGACGGAGCGGTATCTGCATGGGTTTGAAGGGCAACTAAGGGAGCTGTTTGACAAATACCACTAAGGTAGGTGACGGTTTGACCGCGATATATTTAACACAAAATATAAAATAATTGTGCTTTACGCACAAGGAGAAAATATAAAATGAAAAAAGCTATAATTGCAGCAGGTGCTTCGGCGGTGTTGGCGGCTATGCCGGTGGTGGGGGTGTTTGCAGATCAGACTTTGGCTGGTTCGAACATCGATGAGGTTACTTTTTCGCTTAGCCCATCATGTACTATGACGGCTACCGCTGCTCAGGGTGGCGTGGCAATCACCGACGATGAGGAACCGGCTAATACGATTGGCTATACCTACACGATTGCTTCTATCACCCCAGGTAATGCTTCTAGCGACGTTACTGGTACTACTATGAATATCAAGTGTAATGACACTGGTGGTTGGGCGCTGAAAGCAGTCGGTACAAGTACTGCGACTACGGCAACTTCTATGGATTCTAGCACTGATGTGGACGCTGATGATATCGTAACTGGCACCATTCTTGACGGCTCCGTTTCTAACTGGGCGTTCAAAGTAACCGCTACCGGCAGCACCGGCACAATTGCCAATGTCGGAGAAACTGAGGCAACTTATGGAAGTTATGCAGCGATTCCGGCAAGCGAAACAACGATTGTAAGCTATGCTACTCCGACCGACATGACGAATGGCGTGACCGTGACTCCGAGTTACAAGGTAGGCGTCAAATCCACCCAGGCTGCGGGTACGTATACTGGTCAAGTAACTTATAAGCTTTACAAACCAGCGGCCTAATATCAAAAATGTAGCACGCCCCCACAAGGGCGTGCTACATAAAACGCTAAGC
>CAZXEG010000026.1:0-8089 GCA_964639835.1 uncultured Candidatus Saccharibacteria bacterium
CGCCGACGGCCCATTTCATGGCGCTTAAGGCTTTGTCGGTCTGGGTGATAATCGGGGTGAGGAGATGAGGGATGTCTTGGTACTGGGCCATTTCGACTTGCTTTGGGTCGACAATGATGAGTTTCATGTCGCTGGGGGCGTTTCGGTAGAGGAGCGAGGTGATGAGGGTGTTCGTCATGACGGATTTACCAGAACCGGTAGTACCGGCAATGAGGAGGTGGGGCATTTTGGCGAGATTGGCGACGACAGCCTTGCCGGAGATGTCCTTCCCCACCGCAAAAGTGAGGGGGTCGTCGGACTTTTTCCATTCGTTCGACTCGAGGACGCCGCGTAAACGGACGTCGGCACTGCGGGCATTGGGAATCTCGACACCGACGGAGCGGGTGCCGGGGATGGGGGCCTCGATGCGGATTTTGTCGACGGCGAGGTTTAATGCTAACTCTTTGTCGCGGGCGAGAATTTTGCTGAGGTTGACACCGGCGGGGGGTTTCATGGTGTACTGAGTGACGCGAGGGCCGACGTTGGCGCCTTCCATTTCGACGTCAATGCCGAACTCGGCGAGAGTGGACTTGATAACGAAAGCGTTTTGCTGGATGTTGCCGGCGTCGGCGGGAGATTGCTTTTTCTCGAGTAGGTCGGTAGTGGGCATTTTCCAATCGGGGTCGTTTACGGCGACGAGAGCGGTGGGGCTTTTGGGAGCTGCGGGCTCCTTTACGGGCTCGGCGACGGCTGGCTTAGCTGTGCGGTGGAGAAGGCCCTTTTTGGCTGGCTGGGTGGTAGCGTCGGCGGTGCTGGCAAGGCCGGAGTTGACCTTGATGTCGAGCTGGCCAAATTTTTTGTTCTTTTCGGGAGTGGCGGACTGGTCCTCACTGGATTTTTTGCTCGGTTTGACGAGGTTTTTGGTGCCTTTCATAAGAGTGAGCGGGCTGAGCTGGAGGAGGAAGAGCGAAGTGATAAGCACAAGGACGATGTAAATCATGATGACGAAGGACTGGTCGAGGGCTTTTTGCATGATGCCGTTAAGCCAGTCGCCGACGAGACCGCCGAAGCCCCAGATGGCGCCGATGCCGGAGAGCCAGAGGAGCATAATGATGCTGGCGAAATAAACTGGGATGGCGACGCGGTTGTTTTCGGCGCGGAAGATTTTGACGGCGAGGTAGACGAGGAGGGCGGGAATGAAGTAGGTGGCGAGGCCGAGGCCCTTTAAAATGGTCTCGTGGACGGTGTTAAGGGCGGAGCCGCCGTGGCCGAACCAAGTAATGACGAAGAAAAGCGCCAGCGCAATCATGAGGACGGCAGTGATTTGGCGCCAGAAACCACCAGGGAGCTCGTGCTCTGGACCGGGGTCTTTGGTAGCGCGGGTTCTAGCGCGAGATCTAGAGGATTTCGCGGAGGATTTTCTGGTGGATTTTCGTCGTGATGCTGGCATATATATTATATATAGCATAGTTTGATGAAAAACGCAAGCGGGATAGGGGTGCTGGGTGCGAAATGCGGAGGATTATTTGGTTGACGATTTAATGGAAGTGTGCTATATTTAATGTAAGAAGTATAAATAATGAGAATAGAAAGGACGCATTATGGTAGCAACCGCAACATTAACTAAGGCTGGGCAGATTACGATACCGAAGGAGATACGAGATTTTTTGGGGTTGGTGCCAGGGCAAAGGATTAGTTTTCGAAAAAAGCAAGACACCGTTTTGCTTGAGCGGCAGAAAACTGTTGATGAGATTACTGAGCATATCCATTCGCTTATCCCAGAGGACACTAGGGAGCGCTATATCCACGAGTATGGCGGGCTAACCCATGCAGAGTATCTTGAGAAATGGCAAGAGACTCCGGAGGCTCGAGCGGAGCTCGAGGAGGAGGAATTGAAATGCCGCTAGTTTCGTCTCTAGACACAAATATTCTGATGCGATATATTTGGAATGATGTTCCATTGCAGTGCGACAAAGTCAGGAAGCTACTGGCCGACGGCTCTCAGACCTTTCACATCTCGGACATGGTGGTTGCGGAGGTGGTGCATAATCTCCAGTCATGGAAAATTCGCCGTAGCAGCATTGCTGGTGTCGTTAGAGATATTTTTGCCATACCAAGTGTACTGCCGAATAAATACATTACCGAGACGGTTCTGCCATTTTACGAGTCGCATCCGGCGCTGTCTTTTGTGGATTGTTATGCGGCGTTTGAGGCGGAGAAGGCGCAGGCGGAACCGCTGTATACGTTTGACCGGAAGCTGGCGGCACAGCACGCGTCGGCGAAGCTCTTGTAGGGCAAGAAAAAAGACCCGACTAAAGTCGGGTCTTTAAGTGGTTAGTCGGACTCAGTGTGGTCGTTGCCTCCTAAAAACGGAGTATAGCTATCATTGATAATATCATGACGAGCGTCCCCATGACTAGAGGCAACGGATTTTGCGGTGTCATTGAAGCTGACGCCACGGTGGACGTCACCCTCGGGGTGGGCGCCGAAATCGTAATCTTTGCCCGGGAAAATGGCATTTAGGATGATGCCGACAAGGGCGGCGAGGGCCAGAGGAGTCAGCGTGACCGGAGTGCCGGCGACCGTGAAGGTGAGACCGGTGGTCATACCGAGGCCGACTACCATGATGGCGGCCGCCACGATAAGGTTGCGCGGAACGGTGAGGTCGACGCGGTTTTCGACGAGGTTCCTGACGCCGATGGCGGAAATCATGCCGTAGAGCACCAGGCTGATGCCGCCGACGATGGCGGTAGGCATGGAGCCGAGCGCGCTGGACAGTTTCGGAATGAAACCCGCGATGATGGCAAAGACGGCTGCTAGGCGAATGACCGAAGGGTCGTAAACGCGACTCAAGGCCAAGACGCCAGTGTTTTCGCCGTAAGTGGTATTGGCGGGACCGCCAAACAGCCCGGCCAGCGAAGTCGCGAGCCCGTCACCGACCAACGTGCGATGAAGACCGGGGTCCTCAACAAAATTTTGGTGGGTGGTGGCACTGATGGCGCTGATGTCGCCAATGTGTTCCATCATGGTGGCGATGGCGATGGGCGCCATGACCAAAATGGCCGAGAGGTCGAACTTCGCGATGATGAGTGGCGGTAAACCGGCCCAGCTGGATTCTGCGATGGCAGCGAAATTGATGATAGCGCTGCCATCGGCATTGGTCATCCCTGCTAGTTGCATCAAGAGCGCCACGATGTAGGCGCCGATTACCCCAAGTAAAATCGGGATGATCTTAATCATGCCCTTGCCCCAGATGTTGGCAACGATGACAATGCCGGCGGCGACGAGGGCCAGAGGCCAGTTGGTCTGGCAATTGCTGATGGCACTCGGGGCGAGGCTAAGGCCGATGCAGATAATCATGGGGCCGG
The DNA here is from genome assembly GCA_964639835.1 of uncultured Candidatus Saccharibacteria bacterium. Taxonomy (GTDB): domain Bacteria; phylum Patescibacteriota; class Saccharimonadia; order Saccharimonadales; family Saccharimonadaceae; genus Nanosyncoccus. Next base: position 3,348 of record CAZXEG010000026.1, read on the forward strand.
TGACAACTGGCGGGAGAAACTTCATGATGGTTTTGATGCCAAGAATTTTGATGAGCAAGGCAAGTACCAGATAGAGCAGACCCGCCACGACGATACCACCACAAGCGTAGGCGAGTTTTTCGCCGTAAGGCATTCCGGCGTACCGACCGGTGTCTAGCGTTGCGACCGTGGCGAAACCGCCAAGGAAGGCGAAGCTAGAGCCGAGGAAGGCCGGGACTTTGCCCTTGGTGACGGCATGAAACAGCAACGTGCCAACACCGGCCGCCACTAAAGTGGTCTGGACTGAGAGGCCTTCGCCGTGAAAATAGCCGTTGACCAAGATAGGAACCAATACGGTCGCGCCAAACATCGCGAACATGTGCTGGAGGCCCAAGATGACTTTCTGGGCCGGGGGTGGCGAGGGTGCGAATTCACAAGCGATAGAGGTTGACGGCAACGGGTTGGGCGTGGTGCCCGGATAACCGACAGATGCGTTCAGATGAAGATCGTTCATGCTAGGCTCATTCATGTGATTCCCTCCTTTTGTAGCAAGCCATGGGTTCGACTAACTTTTAAGGTGCGCCTGTAAAGAAAGACCCACGTGGGGCCTCCTGGCTGGACCGGCAGGACTCGAACCTGCGAATGACGGGACCAAAACCCGTTGCCTTACCGCTTGGCGACGGTCCAATATATAGTTATAATAGCACAGTTTGGCGAAATAGTAAAGGCGCCCCCGAAGGGGCGCCAAAGAAAAGGGAGAAGAACGAACGCTCTTTGCGCTCAGAAACAATAGCGAGCGATTTTTTGCTCTTCGGTACGACGCCGAAAGATTTCGGTTTCGAAGATGTTGGTGTAACCGGGATAGCCCTGGTTTGCCAATTCTTTGCGATAGGCCTCCAGCACGTCGGTGGTCATTTCCTTAATCGACGCGTGGTAATCCTCGGCGAATGCGGTTTCGAGGTAGCCACGCTCGTTGACGTCGTGCTTGTGAGGTTTGATCGCGTCAATTACGACGCTCCTATGCCCCAGCTCTTCGAGTAGCAGGTCGACCTCACGCGTTAAAATTTCGCGCAGTGCAGCCGTGCTATCGTCGCACTCCTCTAAATCTGCCAGGTCGGCAGCGTAGAGTTTGGCCAGATGCTCCAGCTCGATGGGCTCGAAAACTCTTACCTGTTTTTGCTCCATATTCCACCCCTTTCGGAAAATGATAATGTACACGGTCGCCGTTGACCGCGGTGCTACTATTTATTTATAGCACACTGGTAGAGTTTTGTCAACTTTGGGAGTCGATGGGGATGCGGGGGTAGATGTTGAGGGTGTAGGGGTCGGTGGGTTTAACGCCGGACTCTATCTCATAGTAGGCGGCGGCAGCGACCATAGCGCCGTTGTCGCCGGAGAATTGCGGAGCTGGGAAGTATATGCGACGAGCGGGTCCTGCCGGCGCCTCTTCCCCCACGTCGCTTGGCGCTCCGTGGGGGTCCCCCTTCGGCGCCGTCACCCGCTCGTCTGCCATTGAACTTCTTAGCGCCGCATTGGCGCTGACGCCGCCGGCGAAGACAAGAGATTTGGCGTCGGGGTGTTCTGACTGAGCAGCGTTTAGTTTTTCCAAGAGGATGTCGATGGCGGTTTTTTGGAAGCTGGCGGCGAAATCGGCGACCTGGGTGGGAGTGAGGTGGTTTTTGAGGTCGTGGGAGGGGTGAGAGAGGGGGAGGTTTAGCTCCTTTTGGACGGTCCTTAGGACGGCGGTTTTGAGGCCGGAGAAGGAGAAGTCGAGGGCGTCGACCTTGGGGTGAGGGAATTTGTATTTACTTGGGGCGCCTGCTGTTGCGGCTTTGGCGATGGCGGGGCCACCGGGGTAGGGGAGGCCGAGGATTTTGGCGACTTTATCGAAACATTCGCCGATGGCGTCATCCCGAGTGGTGCCGATGATTTCGAAGTCGTTGTGACGTTTCATGTACAAAATCTGGGTGTGGCCGCCGGAAATTACTAGTGCTAGTAAGGGAAAAGGTACGGGAGAGGCGTTTAGCCAGTTGGCGTAGATGTGGGATTTGAGGTGGTGGACGGCGTAGAGGGGCTTGCCAAGCAAAATTGCGAGGGTGCGGGCGGTAAGAGTGCCGATGAGGAGTGAGCCGAGGAGGCCGGGGGCGTGGGTGACGGCGATGGCGTCGATGTCGGACCAAGTTGTGTGGGCGTCTTTCAAGGCTTTGTCGATGACGGGGAGGATGGCTTCGAGGTGGCTCCTGGCGGCGACTTCGGGGATGACACCGCCGTAGGCGGCGAAGATGTCGATTTGCGAGACGACGACGTTGCTCAAAATTTCGTGGCCGTCCTTGACGACGGCGGCGGCGGTTTCGTCACAACTGGTTTCAATGCCTAAGATTAACATGGTGTAATTATATCACGTTTCTAGATGTGATGGTAGTGGGAACCCCTGTTAATCTCGTAGGCGCGGTAGGTTTGCTCGGTAATAATGAGGCGAGCAATGAGATGCGGGAAAACGAGTTTGCTGAGACTCCAGACGAAGTCGGCGCGGTCGCGGACGACTTGGTCGAAGCCGTAGGCGCCGCCGATGAGGATGACCACTTCCCTGTTGCTTTCGAAGGCTTGGGTTAGTTTGGTAGAATATTCGTCTGATGAGATAATTTCGCCACGCTCGTCGGCGACGATAACATATTGGTCGTGAGTAAAGGGCCAGCTTGACAAACGCTTGTTTAGCCGCTCTTCATCAGAGAATTCCCAGGTGATGTCGTAAGGTTTTCTGAGGCGTTTTTCGTATTCTGCGATAGGCTCAAGGAGCCAATTTGGGTGTTTTTTACCACCAGCGATTATGCGTATCATGATATATTACTCCTGTTGATTTGATGCTGAAGGGACGAGCTCGGCGACTTTGGACTGGCGAGCGAATTTTTTGTCGAAAGTATAGAGTGGAGTGCGGCCGGTTTCGGCGGCGCGTTTTGCAAGGACGAGGTCCTCCATGGAAAGTGAGGGGTGGGAGAGGTAGTCGCGGAAGATGTCCTTGAAGAAGGATTTGTTGTAGTGTATCATTGAATTGCGCAGAAAGACACTGAGATCTTCCGCGATTTTGGCGCGAGGCGTGTGATCTTTACTGAGGACATAAGCGCACTCCAGGATGGCCGTATCATCAACGTAATACTCTCTGCCATCCAGCAAGAGATTAATTGCTGACCGCTTCTGTTCAAGAATGTCGCCCTGAATAATGCGTAAGATAACACAGCTGTCCAGTGAGGCATATTTTTTTCTAAATTTCAAATCCATATTTCTCCTTAAACTCCTGTTTTCCTTCTGGGGTAGCATCGTAAGCTTCGCGAACTTCGTCAAAGGTCATGCCTTTGTATTTTTCGCGAGCTTCACGATAGGCTGGATCTTTGCGGGCGAGCTCCTCGTTTGACGCCCAGATTTTTTCGAGCGAGGCCATGAGTTGCTCGCGACGGGAGGCCTCGCGGCCGAGGATAACCCTGCCCTTGACCACGTCAAAGGTGAGGCGGTTCTCGCCAGGGACGACGCCGAGTAGTTCCCTGATAGCCTTAGGAATGGTGGCCTGACCAGATGAATTAATAGCGACTGCGTAAGTCATAGTTTTGCCCTGTTTAAGTTTTTCCATAGTTTGCCCTTTTTAACCCTTATTATGAATATAGCAGAGATTATGAATGGTGTCAAGGTATGAAAAGTGTAGGGTTAGATTTGGAGTTTTTGCATGAGGCGGAAGGAGAAGCGGGCGGCAAGACGACGGAGGAGGAAAAAGAGGGCAACGGAGGCGGCGATGAGGGAGACCATGATAAGGAGGCCGTTTTCGGTGAGGAAGGTAAACTCGAAGAATTCGCGGGTGAAGGGGATGAGGAAGGCGCCGGCCATGATGGCGATGACGGAAAGCAGGAGAGCGGTGCGAAGCTTGTTCAGCGGACGAGAGAGCCAGTAAATAAGGATAAGGTCGATGGTGAAGGTGATGAAAACAGAGGTGGTGGTGAGCTCAAAGCGAGAGAAATTGTTGAAATGCGAGATAATGGAGAGAGCGAGCATCGCGATAGAGACAGTGAGGCCGATAGGAACGGAGTACTCGAGGATGTTGGTGACAAATTTGTTTTTGATGCGCTCGGTGTTTTTCTCGAGGGCGAGAATGAGGCCCGGGAAGCCGATACAGGCAAAGGAGAGGAGAGACATTTCGATGGGGCTGAAGGGGTAGCTGGTCGGGAGGAAGACGAAAATGACGGCGAGGATGGTGGCATAGACGGTCTTCGCAAGAAAGAGGGCGGTGGAGCGCTCGAGGTTGTTGATGGACTGGCGACCTTCGTCGAAAATGCTGGGGACGGCGGCGCAATCGGAGCCGAGGAGAACGAGTTTGGCGGAGCGGCGGGCGGCATCGGCGCCATCACCGATGGCGAGGGAGACGTCGGCTTCTTTCATGGCGAGAATGTCGTTTACGCCATCGCCAGTCATGGCAACGGTATTTCCCTGTTTTCTCAGGGCGGCCACGAGTTTTTGCTTTTCGGCGGGGCGGACGCGAGTGAAGATATTGTAGGTTTTTACGAGGTGGTCGTAGTTTTTAGATTTGACGGCGGAGAGATCGACGCCGTGGGGGTCCTTCATGCCGACGGTTTCGGCGATGGCAGTAACGGCGGCGAGGTCGTCACCAGAGATAATGACAGGGGTGATGTCGTTGTTATAGAAATACTCGATGATCTGGTGGGCGCTTTCGCGGATTTCGTCCTCGAGACGGACGAAACCGAGCAATGCTGGGCTTGGCT
>CAZXEG010000027.1:0-7892 GCA_964639835.1 uncultured Candidatus Saccharibacteria bacterium
TTTTAATGGCAATAATTTTACCATTTTATGTTGCAAAGGTTCTGAGATAATACGATGCTATTGACTTTTTAGCGTAAGTATGATATAATTAGAAAATGGAACTGTTGTAGTTGGCACATTTAAAAGGAGGGTAGAATGGATCAGGAACTGGGTCAGGAACTCGAAAGATTAATTATGGCCTTTAAGAAGGGGGCTAAGCAGCTGGAAGACGAAAAAAAGAAGCCCACTACCTACATCGGGCTGAAAGAGAAGGAGCTAAGGGAGATTAAGGTACCACCCACCCCTGTAGTCAAGAAGCGCATCTCAAAAATCGCGGAGCGCTCGGGCCTGATAGACCCGAACCCGAAGGTGTACTCCGATGCCGAGTACGAGGAAGCCTGCGCTACATTTAGCGACGAAAAAGGAATCGCACCAATCTCAGCCGAAACCCTAAAACGTTGTTTCCGGATGCCGAAAAACGGCATAAAAGTAGAACTGCCGGGATTCATCAAGATTCTCCACATGCCCTCTGGCAATGAGAGGATCCTGGACGAACGAACGAAACGCCGCATCGGCGGCTACGCCGAGAATAATGGAATCGTGGCGTTTGTCGCCCGTGATGGTCACACCTACATTGCCAAGGGGTGCGCCATCATCGAGGAACTCTTGGCTGCCGGGTTCGAGGAGCAGGATAATATGCCCGTTCCGTTGTCGAAGGGCGAAAAAATCCTTCTACCGTATCTAGCCGAAAGGTGGAATAAACTGCCCACAAAAAAGGCGGCTTCGCTTGCGTGCTAAGCGCATAGTTGTCATATTTCACCTCCTTAGCCCCGGTCGCATGGCCGGGGCATTTTTTGCGCAAAATCCAAAATCTGTGTTATAATATATACATGCGCCTGTGGTGGAATTGGTAGACACGCTACCTTGAGGTGGTAGTGGCCACATTCACGGCTGTGCTAGTTCGAGTCTAGTCAGGCGCACCAGAAAAATAAAAATAGACCCAAAGGGTCTTATTTTTATTTTTCTGGTGCGCCTTGACTAGTCGCGAACGTTAGTTCGCCCTGCGTAGGAGGCGAGCAAAAAAGTAAAATTTATTTTACTTTTTTCGAGCCGACGCCCGCAGGTCTGCTCGCCGTCAGGCGAGCAGAGACTAGTCATAATACTACCACCACCCTCCCCCTACGGCGTCTTATTCCGCACCCCGCGACTCACCGCCCACTCAGTCACATCCGAAAACCGATCCATCCCCGTCACGAGATGCACCTTGTCGCCATAAGCCCGCACCCCAGCATTACGCACGTACGTCAAATTCCCCTGATAAATCCCAATCGCCGGCGCATCCGCCACCCAATATTCCAAAAACGTCTCGTATTTTCGCGCCCGGAGCGCCGGCTCCAAAGTCTCGCGCGCGCCCACTAGCAAATCGTCCACCAAGGAATTCCGATAATTTGACAAATTCAGCCCCGCAGCCCCCGCCTGTGAAGAGTGATAATACGGCAAAAGATCCGGATCTGCCCCCAGCGGAGTTTCATAAAGCAAAATCGCATAGTTCCGTTTCGAAATCACATTGGCCACAAAATCCTGCGACTCGGCATAAGTCGTCACTTCGCTTTCAATCCCCAGCGCCCGAAGCTGCTCCGAAAGCGCCTCTGCCACCGCCGGCAAATACCCCGAATTCACCGTCGTCACATTAATCCGCACTTCGCGCCCAGACGCAAGTTTAGAAATCTTCTCCCGCGCCGCCGTCAGGTCATAGGCCGGAATCGCCGGGTAACTCGACAAAGTAATCTGCGACTTAAGCAGTGGATAACCAAGCGCTTGCGCCCCCGGCGCCTTCTCGCGGAGCGTCGCCATATCTATTCCCTGCCGAATTGCCTGTCGCATCTCCACGTTCGCCAAAAACTCATTCGAAGTATTAAAGAACGCAAAAACTCCCGACGCAATCTCGCTCGTGTCCGTCACAAAAGCCGGGTTCGACACCTTCTCCACCTCGGTGCTCGAAAGCTCCGCTGTCGCGGTCACCGCGCCAGCATTGACCGCCGTCACAATCGCTTCCCTGTCAGCATAAGTATGCACCGCAAAACTATTCACCATCGGCCGCCCTAAGTAGTAATAAGGATTCGCCGACAAATAATACGTGCTTTCCCCTTCCGTCGTAGTGGTCTGCACCGCATTAAACGAAAACGCCCCCGATGTCACCGGCGCCGTCGAAAACTCCGCCTCGACCAGCGTTTTTACCGGCACATCCGCCAAAATATGCCGAGGCACCACCGGAATCGTCAGTGCCGAAATAAAATCAGCATACCCCGCCGCCAGCGTAAATACCACCTCACCCTGCTCATTCAAGCTCACCTTCACTCCGTCGAGATTCGCGTCATAAATCGTATTCACCGCCGGATTTTGAACTAAACCAATAGTAAACATCACATCATCCACCGTCAAAGGCTCCCCGTCCGACCACATCAGCCCCTCGCGTAGCTTCATCGTCCAGACCTTCCCGCTCGCATCCGACACCACCGATTCAGCTAGCTCCGGCCCCGGGTGCCCAGAGTAGTCTATGCCAACTAGCGTCGCAAACATCAACCGACTTAGCACCTTTTCGCTTGAAGTCGTCGCAAACAGCGGGTTCATCGAGCTAACCCGCCCCACCGTCGCTTCCGCATAGGTCCCCCCGTTTACAAAACTTTCTTCAGCATACGACGCATCAAACCACACCGCTTGCGCTACACCCAGCATAAAAAGCGCCGCGATGAGAAGCCCCCACTCCACAATCAAAAGCCGAATCCCACGAATATGTGAAAACCGCCCCAGTAAATTCTCCTTGATGTGCTCTTTGCTTTCCGCGCTCGCCTTTGCCGACGCCCGCGAAAACTTCTGCACAAATTTTTGCCCACGCTTTTTTAGTTTGCTTGCCATAAACTATGCCGGAATTAATAGTAGCCCCAAAATCGACCCTACGAATATCACTGCGAACACAATCGTCGTCACGAACAGAGATTTCTCCAGCCCGCGTCGCTTCGTGTAAAGCTCGCCCGAGCTACCAAACCCCGCCCCGAGCGATGCCCCTCGCTGTTGCAACAAAATCAATATAACCGTAAGTATCGCCGACACTAGCGTCAAAACTTGCAGAAAACTTCCTATTTGCATATTTAACTCCTACTACTACTTTAGCATAGATTTGCGTTTCAGTAAAGAGTGATAAGTAATTGCAAACCGGTGCGCCTCCTCGTCCACCCGCGCAATCAGTCGCGCCACGTGCGAGCCACGAGAGAGTTCGACCATTTCCCGCCCCGGAACATACAGCTTCACCCCCGCCGATTTAGAATGGTCGCCCGATTTATCCCGCCCAATCACCGGAATCTTAAACTGCGCTACAATCGGCAAAATCGCCCCAACTTGCGTCTTGCCACCGTCGAGAATTATCAAATCCGGCAATTCCCACTCCGTATGTTTCAACCGGCGCGTCAAAATCTCCACCATACTTTTAAGGTCATCCGCCCCCGACCCGCGAATTTTGAACTTCCGGTACTCGTCCCGCGCTGCCGCACCGTTAATAAATACCACCATACTCCCCACCGCATTCGTCCCCGACTGGTGCGAAATATCATACCCCTCAATCCGCCGTGGCGGCCTCTCGAGCCCCAACAACTTTTGTAGCGCAAGCAGTGCCTGATCCGACGAAATATCCAAAAACTCCTTGTCCGAAAACACAATCTTTCGCCCCAGTTCGCGCAGCCCAAACAGTTGATTCCGCGCTTCCGCCGCCAGCTCATACCGCCCCGCCGCCGCTTCCTCCCGCATGGTCTTCTCGAGTTCCCGCATTAGTTTCTTGCGGTCCCCCTCAAGGTACCGAATCAACTTGCGCAAATTCCGTTTATAATCGGCCGGTGTGGAGCGCGAAACCTCAATCCCCGGCGTCAGCCCCAGGTCCGTATCGAGCGACTTTTTTCCGTCATACGGCCGAATATAATACGGAAACACTTTCCTTAGTACCCGCACCGCTCGCTCCACCGCCGTTTTGCCATAAAACGGCCCCACGTAAGTCGCCCTGTCATCCATCGGCGTCCGTGTAAATGACACATACGGCACCTCTGACTTCATGTCGATTCGCACATACGACACCGTCTTGTCATCGCGTAGCAAAATATTCCAGCGTGGCTTGTACCGCTTAATCATTTCGGACTCGAGAAACAGCGCGTCCATCTCGGTGTCCACCACGATCCAGTCAGTATCATAAATCTCGCGCACCAGCGCCTCGGTCTTCGGGTCCTTCGCCGACTTCTGAAAATACTGCCGCACTCGATTTTTCAGTACCGCTGCCTTCCCCACGTAAATAATCTCCCCCGCCGCGTTTTTATGAAAATAAACTCCCGGCGCCACCGGGAGTTGAGTTAGTTTTTGTTTCAAAGCCTCATTCATCTCTTAATTATATCACACTTTTGCTTATTTGTCAATAGGCGTAATGTTCTCTAGAATTCAACTACAACCGTCTCGACCGTCCCCGAGCCGTTCTGTCCATTCATGAATTTCACCATCGCTTCCGAAATCAAAGTCGAGAGATCCAAATATTCCGCCGGCTCCGTCACTTCGATTTTTGTTGGGTATGACAAGGCCAAATCCGCCGTGACGTTCGCCCCGTCCACTTCCGTCGCAAAATACACTCTGGTGAAGTTGTACTTGTCATCGATTTCCACGTACACCGTCGGGTAACCGCCAAAAATCTTCGAGAGCTCCGCCGCCGAAGTCTTGTCATTCGTTGCGTTGCCGCCGACGCAGGCGTTAAACTCGTTCAAAAGCCCGGAATTAGACATCCCATTAATAAAGCTCGCAAATTTATTCTCGTCAAAACTCAGTCGGTAGAGTGGATTTTTCTTCCGGTTTATTTGCAACTTCTCGGTCGAGTAAGAGATAAACTGATTCTTGCGGTATTCCGTTGCGATGTCTTTGCTGTACTCCGGCATCGACATCAGCGCATTCGAAAGGCATACGCTCGGGTTGTTCTGAAGACCCAGCGTATCTAGTTGCTTGGTAAATTCACTCCCGGTCGAATTTTTCGGTATCATCACCCACTGTCCATCGATCGTCTGCAAAACTTGCCCAGTCAAACCATCGACCAGCCCAGTCACATTGGTTAATTTCAGGTAAGTGCTACCGTCCTTGCTCTGAAGTTCATCTAGCTCAAAATCCAGGCTCTGGCCGTTTGAGAGCGTCGCCGTCGCTTCTGCATTTACCTTGCTCATTTTCGTCTTGGTATCAAAAGTCCCGTCTAGCTCCGCAGTTACATTCGGCGCTTCACCTTCCGTTTGCGTTATCGTGATGTCGCCGTTTACGCGGATGATCGACGGCAAACCGTTGTCCAGCGCTTTGTTGATCGCCGCCGCCACGCGACTATCGTCTTTTGACAGTAAAAACATCGCGACTGCGGCCGCGCCACAGACTATCGCCACGAGAAACAACACTGCCGCCACGACGACTAAGCCTCGCTTGGATTTTTTGCCGGGTTTTGGAAGTGCGACCGAATCTTTCGCCACTAAATCATCCATCGGCATCGACCTAACAATCTGCTCAGTTGGCTCTGTGTGCCCTAGCATCTCTCTCCCTACCGGCTCTTGCGTCGTACTCTCTTCAAACTCCGACGCAGGTGTAGGCGTAGCGACTACCTCTGGTTTCGCCATTGGTGCCCGTGCCGGCATCACTGGCACATGATTCCGCGGACGCATCATCGGATCCACCACGGCGCGACTTTGCGGTCTCGCCATCCGCACTGGCGCCGGACGCATCGTTGGCATCGACGCACCAGTTGGCTCTGCCTGCGCCACCGGAGGTTCACTCTCCATGGCTGGCGCCGGCGTTTCGATAAAATCTCCACCCGGTCCCGCCAAAGATTCCACCATCGGATCTACTGGCGCCTCGGCCTCCGGAGCCGGGTTGAGGGGATTCGGCGTTCCCTCAAGACTATCGTTCATACAAAACTCCTCTATTTAATAATTCTTATGCTTATTTTAGCACAAGTTTTATATTTTTGCTATAATAAAATACATGGATAACGCAACAAATTTTACGATTTCAAATTTAAAAGCCCGGCAAATTCTCGATTCGCGCGGCAATCCCACCGTCGAAGCTGAAGTTTTCTTGGAGAACGGTGGCTACGGTCGCGCTGCTGTCCCTTCTGGTGCCTCGACCGGCTCGCGCGAAGCTTTAGAACTCCGCGATGGCGACGAGTCACGCTTTTTTGGCAAGGGCGTAGAAAAGGCGGTCTGGAATGTCAACTCCAAAATCCGCGACTGCCTAGTCGGTAACTCTGCCGAACAAAAAGTGGTCGACTCCATCATGCTTGACCTCGATGGCACTAGCGACAAATCGTCTCTCGGCGCCAACGCCATCCTGGCCGTTTCGCTCGCCACCGCCAAAGCCGTCGCTCGCGCAAGCAGATTGCCGTTTTATCGTTACGTCGCCAAGCTCGCCGGCACCGAGGGCGAAATGTCCCTGCCTATGCCGATGATGAACGTGATGAATGGTGGCGCCCACGCTGCCTGGGCGACTGATTTTCAGGAATATATGATTATTCCCCGCTCGGCCGGCACCATCGACGAAGCCGTCCGCATGGGCGCAGAAGTTTTCCACAAGCTCGGGCTGGTCTTGAAGGACCGCGACTACCCCACCACCGTCGGTGACGAGGGTGGCTACGCTCCCCGCGTCCGCGAGGGCGACAACGAGCCCTTGGATTGCATCCGCGAAGCGGTCAATGCCGCCGGCTATAATTTCGGCGCCGACATCTGCATCGCTATGGACATCGCTGCCAGCGAGTTCTACGATGCGCCGGAAAAGAGCGCAGATGATTATTCCGGTTCCAGCCCGGACGACCCCTATAAAAACGGCCATTATACGCTTAAAACTAACGGCGACTGGAAAACCGCCGAAGACATGATTAACTGGTACACTTGGCTTGTGGATAACTATCCGGTTGTGTCCATCGAGGACGGCCTCGCCGAGGACGACTGGAAAAACTGGCGCGAACTCACCGAACGCCTCGGCGCACGCATCCAGCTGGTCGGCGACGATTTATTTGTCACGAATACTGAACTGCTCGCCCGCGGCATCAAGGAGCACGTCGCCAATGCGATTTTGATTAAACCCAACCAAATCGGCACCCTCACCGAAACCATCGAAGCGGTCAAGCTTGCCAAAAAGTCCGGCTACCGCACCATCATGTCCCACCGCTCCGGCGAAACCGAAGATGTCTCTATCGCCCACCTCGCCGTCGGCCTCGGCACCGGCCAAATCAAAACCGGTTCCCTCTCTCGCTCCGAACGCATCGCCAAATACAACGAGCTCATCCGCATTGCCGAGTCCAACCCCTCCCTCCCCTTCTCCCGCCCATTTTAGCACTTGCCTTTTGGATACACTTATGCTAAAATAAAATCAACGGGATATATTACCTAGAATTTATACCCCGATGGGTTGTAGAGATTAGGTCGTAGACCTAATCTTTATTTTTCTCTGGTTTCTTGCTTTTTCCGAAATTCAGAATAATGAGACCGATTTGGACCATATTCCCCATATAACTACCTCTCCGGTACTCGCAAGTGTTGAGGTCTGGGACTTGCGAGTACGGGAGAGGTAATTATTCTGGTGCGGCAAGGTTAGCTATCGAGAATGCAACGGGTGGCAAGCCCACCATAACGATCATAACTAGCAGCAGAATACACTGAAGCATTAAAGGCAAAATAACAAGCACTCGTAGCAGAAAGTGATGTAGATGACCAGTAGCTGCCGAAGTAACCGCCGCTGTGGAGCGTACCACTCCCATAGTCGCCAGCTAACAGAAAATTCGGCACTACAGTAAGGGGACCGGCATTATCATAGAAAACAGAGTCATTCTCGTACCATTTACTTTCGAGATTGGCACCATA
>CAZXEG010000028.1:0-7565 GCA_964639835.1 uncultured Candidatus Saccharibacteria bacterium
GCTACAACATCTACCCCACTCACCTCGAGTCGATTATCAACTCCCACGAAGCGGTCCTCACCTCTACCGTCATCGGTATCGACCACCCGCACAAGGGCCAAGTCCCCAAGGCCTTCATCGTCTTGAAACCCGGCTACAAGCCCGGCAAGCGCCTCGAGCGCGAAATCAGGGAGCTTCTCGAGCGCAACGTCCCCGTTTATGCTCTCCCTGTGGCCTACGAATTCCGCGACAAGCTCCCCCAGACCAAAATCGGCAAAGTCGCCTTCCGCGAGCTCGAAAAAGAAGAATCCGCCAAGAAGTAACAGCGCTAGTGCTTATAGTAGTTCATCAGCACCCGCATCCGTAGCCGTAGTGGTTTTTTCCGCAAAAACCGGTTACGCCCCCAGCCAGGGAAGTACTTCATAAGCATTTCACGAGACCGCGAAAACCCTGCGTACCCTTCCGGAAACTCCGCAAAATCCTTCGCCGAATCAATCAAGAGATTCCAGATAAAGAACCATTCCAGCTCATCATGGTACTGCTTTTCCGCCTGAAAGCTCCTAAAACGCTCCAGGAGCCCTTCTAGCGCCGGAAAGATATCATAAGCGTGTTCGCTCCAAACGCGCCTGTGAAGCACCGAATTTTCGTTCTGGTAGTAAAAATACAGCGGTTCATCCACCGCAAAATATATCTGCCGTGAATACAAAATCAGCGCCGACATCAGTTCCATGTCTTCGTGGATGATGCCTTCGCGAAAGGCAATGTGATGCTTATTCCACCACGCCCGTCGCACCACCACTTGCCACGGCCCCATTCCATAGCGCACAAACCGGCTTTCCCAGTTCGGCTCATCCGGCTTCACCGCCGAGAGATAATCCGTATGCCCATCCGCATAAACCCGCGTCGCCCCGATCATAATCAAATCCACCGTCATTTTTGCCTCTCCCAGCCTCATCGAACCAGCCATTTTTGTCACCTTCAATATCCGCGCCACCGCCGTTTCTGCAATCGTATCATCTGCGTCCACAAACCAGATGTATTTGCCCTTCGCCTCCCTTACCCCAGCATTTTTTGCTGCTGCCGCCCCAGGAGTCTGGCACTCCACTACCCTAAGTGCTAATGCTTTCTCACAAGAGAGCTTCTTCTGCCACTTTTTCGCTATCTTAAGCGACCCATCTGTCGAAAGATTATCCACTAGCACTATCTCACCCCGACTGCCAGCATTCCGCAAACTATTAACCACGCTCAGAAGACACCTGTCCAAATATTTTTCAGCATTGAACACTGGAATAATTATCGAAATTTCCATAAGTATGCTACAATTATAGCATATGCTTTGGAAAATTCTGTTAGTCTTCCTAGTTTCAATGGTCCCGCTGATCGAGCTCCGCGGCGCCGTCCCTCTCGCCATCGGCATGGATCTTGGCCTCCCCGAGTGGGCCATCCTCATCATCGCTCTCATCGGCAACCTCATCCCCGTCCCCATCATCTATCTCTTTGCCAGAAAAGTCCTCGAATGGGGCCAAAAATCCCGCTTTAAGCCCTTCAAGAACTTTTGCGTTTTCTGCCTCGAAAAGGGTCAAAAAGCCGGCGACAAACTACTGAAAAAAGCCAAATCCGGCGTCTATTTCGCCTTGTTCCTCTTCGTTGCCATCCCGGTCCCCGGCACCGGCGCCTGGACCGGTACCCTCGCCGCCAGCATCTTGAACCTCGACTTCAAGAAAACCATGCTCGCCGTCCTCTCTGGCGTACTCGTCGCCGGTATCATCATGCTCCTAGTATCCCTCGGCGTTTTCAAGCTTATTTTCGGCAATTAATGTGCTATAATTAGGTTATGGGAAACATTGTCGAGGTTAAACATTTTCGCATGGACTTCGGGAAGAAAACCGTCATTAAGGATCTATCTTTTGAGGTCAAGCGTGGCGAAATTTTCGGACTCCTAGGCGCCAACGGCTCTGGCAAAACCACTACCTTAAGGGCTCTGCTCGGCCTCTACGTCCCCACCAGCGGGGAATTACTAGTCGACGGTAAGCCTTACAACCCAGAGGACTCCACCGTCACCATCGGCTACCTCCCCGAGGAGCGCGGCCTCTATCGCAAGGAAACCGTCCTCGACAACATGGTTTATTTTGGCGAACTCAAAGGGCTCAAAGACCCAAAGGATTGGTCGCTCCGGTACCTTAAGCGCGTTAAGCTGGAAGACAAAGCCGACTCCAGGCTCGAAAAGCTCTCCGGCGGCCAGCAACAAAAGGTCCAGCTCGGTGTCACCATCATGAATAATCCTAAGCTCCTCATCTTAGACGAACCCACCAAGGGTTTCGACCCTATGAACCGCCGCTTGCTCATGGAAATCATCGAGGAACTTCACCAAAAAGGCACCGCTGTTATCTTGATCACCCACTACATGGACGAGGTCGAAAGGCTCTGTGACCGCGCCATCCTCTTGAAAGACGGCGTCGCCCACGCCTACGGCACCATCAAGGATATTAGGAAACAACACGGCAACAAATCGCTTGAACAAATTTTTATCGACGTATATGGAGGTGAAGATGAATAATCATGATAGTCGGCGGGTGACGCGCCCGGAGGGGGACTCCCGCCGAGCGCCAGCGAGGTGGGGAAGGACGGGGAACGGCAGGACCCGCCGACCGCTACTTGAGGTTACCAAATTCGAATTCACCCGCCAGGTGAAGAAGCCTTCTTTCTGGGCCACGGTTTTACTCATCCCAGCCATGGTCATCGGTATGTTCCTCATCTCTATGCTCGCCTCAAACAACAAATCCACCCCCACCATCGACGAAAATACCAAAATCGCCATCACCGACGACGCCCACATTCTGCCAAGCGACTCGCCCTTGCTAACTGGCACCACCAAAGAAGAGGGAATTAAGCAGGTTGTCGATGGCGAAACTGACCTCTACTTCTATATTCCCGCCGATTTCGAAACCACCAAAAAGGTAGATTTCTACCACATTTCCGAAGGTCTCGACATCTTCAACATGGACGGCGAAGTCATCAAAGTGGTCTTAAAACAGGCGCTCTCCTCCAAGTTTAGCGACCTCGAAATCGCCGCCCTCACCGGCGATTTTAGTGTCACCGACAATAAACTCACTAAAACCGGCGCAGATTCTAACGCCCTCGGCAAAGCCATCATTCCCATCGTCATTCTCGTCATGTTCTTCTTCTTTGTCACGCTTTTCGGCGGGCGCCTCCTCATGACCGTCGTCGAAGAAAAGGAAAATCGCATCTCCGAGATGATTTTGACCGCCGTCAGCGCCAAGCATCTCATCGTTGGCAAAATTCTCTCCATGATGCTACTCGGCGTCATCCAAATCTCTGCCCTCATCATTCCGCTCGTCGTCGCAGCATTCATCTACCGAGACGACCCATTCGTCAGTAGCCTCATCTCGAGCATCGAATTTAGCCCCCTCACCATCATCGAAAACCTCGCCCTGTTCATCTTCTCAATTTTCCTCGCCACCGGCTTTCTCACTTACATCGGCGCCATCACTCCGACCGCCAAAGATGCCTCCCAGTTCATCGGTCCAGTCATCATCGGCGTAGTCTTTCCGCTCTACTTCATGCAAATGTTCCTCGCGAGCGACCCCAACTTCTTCGTTCAGTTCCTGACCTACTTCCCGCTCTCCGCTCCCACCGCGTTGATGCTAAGGAGCGCCTTTGGCACCCTCACCGCCCCAGAGCTCATCATTGGCCTCGTCGAGCTTGCCGTTCTCTCTGTTATCATCATCCGCTTCACCGTCAAAACTTTCCAGAAAAACGCCATCAACTTCTCCATGGCCCTCCCTTACCTCCGCCGTCGCAAATAGCCACGCTACTTCAACTGCTCCGCACCCGGGTGTTGCTTCGCCAGTCCACCCCTATTGACATTTTTCCCAAAAAAAGATATAATAATAATGCACGGGGGGGGGGATAACCCCTCGGAGTACTTTAAAAGGAGGTTTACGTACAATGATAAACGTAAACGAGTTTAAGGAACAACAGGAAGAATTCGAGAAGAAGAAGGCTTTTCATGCCCTGGAGGTAGCCCGTAATGATATGTCGGAGGCCTACAAGGACATGGAAAAACTCCGCAACATCCAGGACAATGATTGGCAAGAGGTCAATCGTCTCCAGGGAGAGTACGAGGAAGAGCTCGAGGCGCAAAGGCGAGCTTGGGAGGATTACAACAATTCCCAGCTGGCCATGAAGGGCGACATCGCCCAGAAAATCGCCTCGATCGAGGAGTGTAATCGCCTCGAGGTCGAGTTCGCCAATTTGGCCGAAGCCACTCCAGAGCTGGCCGAGGTCCATAGTGCGGTCTCAAATTTCGCCGCCAAACTCGCCAAGGAAAAGCTGGTCGAGCGCGACGAACTCATCGCCAAGAAGCGCTCGATGCCAAGACCAGACGATTCAATCGCCCAGACCAAGCTTGGCAAATTAAAGCTGGCGCGGGCTAAGCACCAAGAGTCTCGGGAAAGGTACCATCATACCAAGAACGTGTACACTCTCAAGAGGGAAGAGTACGACCGTCTTGCCGAAAAGTACCGGGCATTAACCAGCCCTGACAACACTACTACTAATACTTATAGCAGCTGCCCGAAGCCGCTGCTCGATAATGAAAAGTTGTCAAAATTAAAAGAAGCGGGCATTCCGCAGGAATACTGGGAAGAGGCCGAAGTCGAACAGAGAGCCAACCGAACCGTAGACATTTACTACGCGCGCTCTTTGGGCGAAGGACACGGTCACGTGGTTATCGATGCTAACTCCAAAATCGTATACCACCGCAGTCCTTCTTCTGCCAATCGTAACTTTGTTGTTTACAACTGTGCTAGCTAAGTCTAGCTAACTCCTACGAAGGCCGAGCATCCCGCTCGGCCTTTTTCATGCCACAGCCATAGCAATTTTTAATTTCCATTTAAGGTTCCTTTGGTATTATAAGAGTATAAAATTAATCAAGGAACCAAATTATGAAAATGAAAATGTATCACCACCAAAACCAACCAACCGCCAAATCTCGCAGTAACAAGTTCTCGCGCCACCTTCGCGCCAAGACCATAACGCGCAGAATCAATAAATCCGAAAACCGCTACCGCATCCTAGAAAACACCATGCGTGGCTATTTCAACTACTCAATTTAAGAATACCCCGATGCCACGCAAGAGCGTCGTTTCGAACTGGCGGAATAATTGTGATATAATTATAAAAAGTAAGTGGACGACGACGAAGAAGAGGACTATTAGGGAAAAACTCATGGAAGATGAAAAAATAAAAATTCACGGCGTTTACAAGCATTTCAAGGGCGACTTTTACTTAGTGGAAGACATCGCTTACCACTCCGAGACGGAAGAGAAGATGGTGGTATATCGCGCTCTCTATGGCGACAACAAACTCTGGTGCCGCCCCTACAAAATGTTTCTCTCCAGGGTCGACCACGAAAAATACCCCGATGTGAAACAAGAATATCGTTTCGAATTGCAAGAAATAGAAAGCGCCAACGCATAAGCGTTTTACTCTTAAGAATAGACGTGCTACAATAATTTTGTATAGCTAAACAATATAAAATTAATTAGCACACTTCTTGTTATTTTCACGATATCGTGATATAATAGAAATGTAGAAAGGAATAAATGCCGATTTTATCCCAATTCTATGGCATCATTATTAAAATGTATTTCCAACAGTCAGAGCACAACCCACCCCATATACATGTGACGTATAGCGGAGGCATAGCTGAATTTAGTATCAAAACCGGCCAAGTTTTGGAGGGAAAGCTACCGCCAAAGGAAACCACCATGGTTAAAATTTGGTTGAGTCTGCACAGAAATGAGCTTTTGGAGATATGGAATACTCAAGATTTTAAGAAAATTGCGCCATTAAAACGAAAGGAGTAAAATGTTTCACAAAGTAAATAGTGTTTCACCAGTCAAAAATTACAAACTCAGTGTTCATTTTTGGGATGGAACCACTAAAGTTTATGATATTAAACCACTTTTTAAAAAATGGCCAGTCTTCAATCGATTAAAACAAGGCAATTTATTCGAACAAGTCAAAGTAGATGATGGCGGGTATGGCATTTCATGGAATGATGAAATCGATTTATCTTGTGATGAACTCTGGGAAAATGGCGTAGCCACTAAAACACCATTCAGTGATATTTTGTCTTTTGGCGACGCATCAATTATCTGGGGCCTCAGCGAAAGCACCCTCAGAAAGGCCGTATCTTATGGTAAATTTGTTAAGGGAATAGACGTTTGCAAATATGGCAAACAATGGCTCATCTCACTCTCCGCCATGCGCAGGGAATATGGCGAACCAGTGATGTAGATGGGGCTCTTTTGGTTTAATTATCTCGACGTGGTATAATCATAAAAAGCAAGGAGTTTAACTCAAATAGTATGCGCGACTACAGACTTTCTCAACATTTCCTCAAATCGCCAAGGCTAGCGCTGTATCTAATTGGCCACTCCAATCTCAAAAAGCGCGACACCGTCCTCGAAATCGGCGCCGGCTCTGGTGTCATTACGAGCGCCCTATCTCGTCGCGTAGCCAAGGTCATTGCCATCGAGCCAGACCCCCGCGCCGTCGCCAAGCTCCGCGCTAATCTCGCTAAGTACCAGATCGAAAACGTCGAAATCATCGAACAAAATTTTGAAACCGTCAAGTTACCAGAAGGCCCCTACAAAGTCTTCGCTAATCCACCGTTTCACCTCAGTTCAAAAATCTTACACAAACTCATCGAGTCCATGAACCCACCCACGGCTATCTACCTGATTTTGCAAAAGCAGTTCGCCCTGAAACTCCTAAACAACACCCGCCACTACACTTCAAAGCTCGGCTACGAGCTCACCACCGACTACGCCACCCGCATCCGCCTTCCCTTAAAGCCCACCGATTTCACCCCACCCCCCGCCGTTCCTTGCGTTCTCTTCGAAGCCAAGCAAAAGGCGCCCAAATTTAAAATTTAAGTTCCCCTTAAGCTCCGCTTGTTATAATCAAGACATAAAATAACTAGAAAGGAGCAAATATGAAACTAGACAAGAAAAAAACCATTATCACCGCCGCTGTGGTCGCAGCCGTCCTCGGTGGCGCCGCCGTCACTTACGGTGGTGTCAGTGCTATCCAAAAGGCGCTCAACCCAACGGATGCAAACACCGAAGAATCTTCCGAGAAGCCGGCCGACGCGCCGGAACTCCCCGAGGGCGAGGCCTCGGCGCTAGACGGCGAATTGCCACCAGAGCCACCCGAGGGCTTCGATGGTGAGCTTCCGGAGTTGCCCGATGGCGAACGCCCAGAGGAGTTGTCAGATGGTGAGCTCCCGGAACTTCCAGACGGTGAGCGCCCCACGCCAAGGGACGGGGAAGAACCACCCAAGCGCCCAGAGGACATGACCGATGAGGAGCGCGAAGCCCTCCACGCCGAAAACGAAGCCTGACGCGCTTCCAAGCCAAACTCCCTCTAAACTCTTCATAAACCCCATAAAAGCCCGCCTAGCCGGGCTTTTATCTACGTACCTTTTTGTGGTATAATTAGGCTTAGTAAACAGGGAGCAGTTTGTGAAAAAGAAATTTTTACTAGGCGGCGCACTC
>CAZXEG010000029.1:0-7358 GCA_964639835.1 uncultured Candidatus Saccharibacteria bacterium
TTATTCTTAAAAATTTGTCCTTTTGTCTAACTTGGCTCATAAATCTCCTTAAATATAATTTAACCTTTGTTATTATCATTATAGCACAAAATACTTATGTTTGGGAAATATGTAGTAGACCAAAATGGAAGGATTTTAACAGCCAAATTTATAGAGGCAGAGCCGTATCCATGGCTCGCATCGAGCTTTAGCGAGATCCGAGCCCTGCTTTTTGAAGTTTTGTTCTCAACAAAAATGGTGGATCTTAGAGGGCTCGAACCTCTGACCTCAGCAATGTGAATGCTGCGCTCTAGCCAACTGAGCTAAAGATCCATCATAAACATACTATAAAAGTATGCTATAATTATACCATGGATTTAGAAAAAATAAAAGCCGAACTTACAGAAATCGAAGATTTTTTAGCTACACCAGATGCTTATGCTAGCCCAGACTTTGCCACAAAAAGCAAGCGTGCCAGTACCCTCCGCGAGATAGTCGACCTAGCCAACCAGATTGCCACCATGAAGCAAAACCTCGCCGAAGCCGAATCTTTAACCACCGACAAAGACCTCGCCGAAATCGCAAAAGAAGACGTCGAGAAATATAAATCCGAGCTCCCTGCACTCGAAGCCAAGCTAGAAGAGCTCCTCATCCCGAAAGACCCTGAGGACGACAAGTCCGCCATCTTCGAAATTCGCGCCGGCGCCGGTGGCGACGAAGCCAGTCTCTTCGCCGGCGAACTCTACCGCATGTATCAAAAATATGCCGAATCTCACGGCCTCAAACTCGAACTCTTAAGCGAAAACCAAAACGAAGCCGGCGGCATGAAAGAAGTCATCTTCAAAATCAGTGGCGACAACGCTTACGGCCAACTCAAATTCGAAGGCGGTGTTCACCGCGTCCAACGCATCCCCGTCACCGAATCACAGGGTCGCATCCACACTTCAACTGCCACCGTCGCCGTCCTCCCCGAAGCCTCCGAACAGGATCTCGAAATTAAGCAAGAAGACCTTCGCATCGACATCTACCGCTCTGGCGGCCACGGCGGCCAAGGCGTCAACACTACCGACTCCGCCGTCCGCATCACCCACCTCCCTACCGGCCTCGTCGTCGCCATGCAAGATGAGCGCTCCCAGCAGCAAAACCGCGTCAAAGCCATGAATATCCTCCGTTCCCGCCTCTTAGACCTCAAAAAAGCCGAGGAACAAAAGTCCGCTTCCGAAGCCCGCAAATCCCTCATCGGCACCGGCGACCGCAGCGAAAAAATCCGCACCTACAACTTCCCTCAAGACCGCGTCACCGACCACCGTATCCACTACTCGCGGAGCAACCTCCCCGCAGTCATGGACGGCGACATCGACGACATCATCCACGAACTAGTCAAGCATGAACGCGAACTCACAAAGTAAATCAACTTCCCCACAAGCCTACCAAAACCACCGTCAAAACTTCTACGGCCGTGATTTTTATGTCGACAAAAACGTCCTCATCCCCCGTCCCGAATCTGAACAACTCATCGACGCCGTTTTGAATCTCGCTGGCAAGCCCTATCTCCCCGGCGTCAATCCACCCAAGCGAAAGCTCAAAGAGACCCCCACCGTCCTCGACGTCGGCACCGGCTCTGGTTGCCTCGCCATCACCCTCGCCCTAGAATTACCCGAAGCCAAAGTCTACGCCACCGATATTTCAAAACCCGCCCTAAAAGTCGCTCAAAAAAACGCCACAACTCACGGCGCCCCTATAACTACCATTATATCACATTTGCTCGAAAAAGTCAAGGACGGTACCCTGCCCGTCCCTGATTTAATAATCGCCAACCTCCCCTATGTTGATCCCGACTGGCCCTGGCTCGACAAGCGCTCACTAGCCCACGAACCCAGCCTCGCCCTCTACGCCAAGGATCATGGCCTCGCCCTCATCAAGGAGCTTATCGACGAAGCCTCCACCCTAAGCGTCAAATACCTCGTCCTCGAAGCCGACCCCTGCGAGCACCAATCCATCATCGACTACGCCAGAGGACGTTATAATCTTGAATCGTCCTCTGGCTTCGCCCTTTCCTTTAGGACTGCGTATACCCCTCAAGCGTCACATTAACGGCAATCTCTTTACCATCCCGGATCACCGTTAGTTGCACCGTATCACCCGGCTTGTACTCGCCAATCAATGTCGACAAAGACCCCGCCGACCCAATTTTTACGCCATTCACCGCCGTGATAATATCCTTGTCCTTGAGCCCCGCCTTTTCCGCTGGCGACCCCTTCACAATCGCAGAATACGTCCCCGAACTATAAAGGTAAGCACCAGTCGTCACCGGCAGGTTATATTGCTTCGCCATATCCGACGTAATCTGAGAACTATACACCCCGATGTAAGCTCTCGATGCCTTGCCAGACTCCTTCAGCTGTGCCAACATCCCTTTCACCGAAGCAATCGGAATTGCAAACCCCACATTCTCCGCCGACGAAGACGTCGCCGTATTAATGCCAATCACCTCGCCGGCAGCGTTCACCAAAGGCCCGCCCGAGTTTCCAGAGTTAATCGCGGCATCCGTCTGGATCATATCCGTCAACTTCTCGCTCATCGAACCAGTCGAATCCGTCGCCGTGAGCGACCGCCCCGTCCCCGACACAATCCCCGACGCCACGGTGTTCTGGTAAAGCCCCAGCGCATTCCCAATCGTGATCACCTGTTGCCCCACGCTCACCGTTTTCGAATCGCCAAGCGTCACCGCTTTGAGCCCCGACGCCCCCTCAATCTTCAAAAACGCCACGTCATTCAGCGGATCCGTCGCTACCACCTTCACGTTTTCATAAGTCGTCCCATCATCTAGTACCACCGAAATTTTCGATGCCCCCTCAACCACATGCTTATTAGTCAAAATATACCCGTCTTCCGTCACGATAATCCCCGTACCGGCCGCCGAACCCGTATAACTCTGCCCAAAGTAACTCGTCGTCGTCACCGAAGTCACAATCGACACCACGCTCTCGCTCACTTTCTCCGCAATATCCGCGATCGAACCTTCCACGAAATTCGCCGAATTCCCATCCGTCCCCGAGAGAATCGTCAGCGGCGTATTCACCTTGTCATAGCTAAGATACGCAAAAGTAGCCGCCACCCCCGAAAGCACCACAGCCACCCCAGATAGCGTCACCGCCAAAGCGTTGCCACCCTTCCGCGCCTCAGTCTTCGGCTCTGGTTCAACCACTTTGGCCTCATCCTTCACTTCAGCCTCAACTACCTCATTTTGCTTAGTTTCTTTTGTCATTTTTCTCCTTTCTTTTATACATTTTATACATTATATCTTGCCGGGCTAAACACCAGCACAATGACGCCAATTAACACAATACCAAAAACCACCGGCACCACCACGTCCCGAAACCGAAAATCTTCCTGGTATTTCGTCGCTACTTGCCGTACATAATTATACACAAACGCAAAAATCGTCAAAACCACCGCCGCTTGCGGTATAATAATCCCAGTCGAAAACCCCGGCCACTCTATCGGATAAACAATCCCCCAGATATTACACATCCACGCCACCTCAGCAAACACCAGCCCGCACACCAACGTCGTCAGAGAAAAATCCTCGTCCCCTGTTTGCACCAACACGTGCCGACTCGCCGCATAGCCAATCAAAAACGCTAATAGCACTGACACTACCGGGTTCAAATACGCCGACATTAGAGTCGACGCCGAAATCCCCAAAAACACCGCAAAAAGCGCCTGCACCAAATTCGCATTTTCCGACGATAATGGCTTAATAAATAGTAGCCATACCACATATACCGCCATCAAAATCCCATCTACCAGCATCAGCGACCCACCCGCCGAATATGCTAAAAACACCACCGAGAGCCCCACAATTAGATCCACCAAATTCGACTTGATATTTAGCCACAAATACCGTCGCCTCACTGCAAACACCCGCCACTTCGATACTAACACTAGTATCACCCCCAGTATCGGACTAGCGCTAAACACCGTCACGAGTACCGCTCCCATCCCGAGCAATATATTTAATAGCACATGCACTGCGTTAGATGCAATATTTCTCGATTTTCTTGCTAATACATAGTCTGCCATACTTCTATATTATATCAAAAAACTTAATAAAAGTTTAAAATCGTGCTATAATTATTTAGTGAAACCAACTTTTTTTCAAAAACATCCCTTGCTAAAGGATCTATTGGGACTTACAGGGCTAGTCGCTGTGATTATCCTCTGTACTATGTTTCTCAACACTTACATTTATCGCTCGTACAATGTGGTCGGTAGTAGTATGGAAAATACTTTGCAAAACGATGACCGCGTCATCGTCAACCGCGCCGCCGTTTCTTGGGCGCATTTTCTCGGACAAGAATACATCCCGGAGCGCGGGCAAATCATCGTTTTTATGAACGAAGACGAGAGGGCCGCTCAGGAGTTTAAAGCCACTGGCGTCGCCAATCCTATGACTTGCACTACGCCCACTAACATCAGCGACCAATATATCATCAAGCGCGTCATCGCCTTCCCAGGCGAGCGCGTCACCGTGAAGGATGGCGTCATGAAGATCTACAACGACGAGCACCCTGATGGGTTCATCTATGACACCGAGTGGCGCAAGTCCGAAACCGATGGCCCCAAATCCTACACTTCTGGCGAAGTTGACACCGTCGTCCCCGAAGGCGAATTATTCGTCTCTGGCGACAACCGCGAAGGTTCCAACTCCTGGGACTCGCGTAACGGTCTCGGCACCATCCCCTATTGTCGCATTATCGGCCCAGTCGTTCTCCGGCTCTTCCCGTTCGACTCGCTCCGCACTTTCTAGCTTTCTACTTCCCCGATCAACTTAACCGATTCTTTTGCTGGCAATTCTTCTACGCTTTTCAACTTTCGCTCAATCTGTCGTGAAGTAGTCTTGGCACTCTCGATTTTATTTGCCGATTCCTGCAGCTTCTTCTGCACCCCTTCCAAAGCGTCACCAAACTTGCCAAACTGTGTCTTTACTGCACCTAGTACTTGCCACACCTCCGCCGAACGCTTCTCGATCGCCACCGTCCGAAATCCCATCAAAAGCCCCGATAGCATCACTGGCAAAGTCGACGGCGCCGCCACGGTGATATGATACTTCTGCCGTACTTCGTCCGCCAGCCCAGGCACCCGAATGATTTCCGCATACAACGACTCCGTCGGCACAAACATAATCCCAAAATCCGTCGTCGCCGGCGGATCAATATATTTCGTCGAAATCTTCTTCGCTTGTTCCTTCACGTCCGCTGCCAACGCCTTCTGATAAGCCGAAATCTCTGCCTTATCTCCAGCGTCATAGGCTGCGATTAACCGTGTATAATTCTCCACCGGAAATTTCGAATCGATCGGCAAAAACACGTCGGTTTCCTTTCCTGGCATCTTCACCGCAAACTCCACTCGGTCACTCGACCCGTGCTTCGTAATGATGTTTTCCTCATACTGCGTTTTATTTAGTGTATCCTCGATAATCGCTCCAAGTTGTACTTCGCCATAAATCCCACGCGTTTTTACGCCTTCCATCACTTTTTTTAAATCGCCCACACCAGTCGCAAGCGTCTTCATCTCGCCAAGTCCTCGGTAAACCTGCGAAAGTTGCTCAGAAATCGACTTAAAACTCTCATTAAACCGCTTCTCGACCGAAGCCTTCAACTTCTCGTCCACCGTCTCGCGCATCTCTTCCAGCTTCTTCTCGTTCCCAGTTCTCAACTGTTCCAAACTCTTCT
This sequence comes from uncultured Candidatus Saccharibacteria bacterium, assembly GCA_964639835.1. Lineage (GTDB taxonomy): Bacteria > Patescibacteriota > Saccharimonadia > Saccharimonadales > Saccharimonadaceae > Nanosyncoccus. The sequence continues at coordinate 5,718 of CAZXEG010000029.1, forward strand.
CGTTGCTAGACCGCACCTGTTCCAGCCCCTTCTCGTTACTAGTTCGCATTCGCTCAAGCGCCTTCTCATTACTCCCCTGCATCCGCTCAAGACTTTCCGCCATTTCCTTCCGGTTCTCGCGGAAATTCCGATCCATCTCTGGGCTCACCTTCGCAACTTCTCCCTCCATCCGAATCAGTCGCTCCTGCATTTCCTTAAAATCCGCCGTCGGCGTCGCCCCCTTCCGCACCACCAACACAATTACCGCAACCGTGAGTATCACGATCGCCACCCCCATCACGCCTATAACTATTTCCATATTAAAATTATAGCATATTTAACCATAGTGTGCTATAATCTAAACATGCGCCGCCTTAGCTCAGTTGGTAGAGCAACGGTTTTGTAAACCGTAGGTCGTCAGTTCAAGCCTGACAGGCGGCTCCAGTTTAGATAATTATCATCAAAAACAAAGTCAGGACATGCGCCTGACTTTGTTTTTATTCTGGTTTCTTTCGTTAGAGCTTTCTTTTCCTAAAGAAAGCTCCACAATTTAGTAATTCTGTGCTTTCACTTCGAAATACGCCTGCGGATGATTACAAACCGGGCAAACCTCCGGCGCTGTTTTACCAACTACCACATGCCCACAATTCCGGCATACCCAAATCGCTTCGCCGTCCTTCGAGAACACCTTCTTCTCGCGCACATTGCTAAGTAGCTTCCGATATCTCTCCTCGTGCGACTTCTCAATCTTCGCGACCCCCTCGAACTTCTCCGCGAGATCATTAAACCCTTCCTCGCGTGCCGTCTTGGCAAACTCCGCATACATATCGGTCCACTCGTAGTTCTCGCCGTCCGCCGCGACCTCTAGATTAATTTCGGTATCTTCCACTGCCCCACCGTGAAGCTCCTTGTACCACATCTTCGCGTGCTCTTTTTCATTATCCGCCGTCTCCGTAAAAATCGCCGCGATCTGCTCGTATCCATCCTTCTTCGCTTTCGACGCAAAGAACGTATATTTATTCCGCGCCTCACTCTCCCCAGCAAACGCCTTTTTTAAATTCTCATAAGTCTTCGTTCCGTCATATTTAGTCTTCACATTTCCTCCAATCTTTTAAATACAAGTGTAGCCACCATCAACCGGCATAATTAACCCAGTAACATATGACGCTTCTTCCGATGCCAAAAACACCACCGCAGCATCAAGCTCCCCCGGCTTCCCGTACCGCTCCATCGGCACGTGAGTCTTGGCAAACTCCTGGAACCTCGGCGTATCCAGCACGGCCTTCGTCAGCTCAGTCTCAAAATACCCCGGACAAATCGCATTACAGGTAATGCCCGAAGTCGCCAACTCCGCCGCTACCGCCCGAGTGAAGTTCACCACTGCGCCCTTCGACGCATGGTACGCCACCGTATGAATTTCGGTGTTTCCCACCAAGCCATACATCGATGCAATGTTAATAATCCGCCCGTAATTATTCTTCTTCATGATATTAGCAAACGCCCGCGTCATCTTGAACACGCTCGTCTCGTCCGTCGCGATGGTAAAATCCCATTCCTCGTCCGTCATCTCTAGCACCCCTTTATCCTTCGACGACCCCGCGCAGTTCAGCAAGATATCCACCCGCCCAAACTCTTTCTCTACCTTCTTTGCCACGTCATCAA
>CAZXEG010000030.1:0-7199 GCA_964639835.1 uncultured Candidatus Saccharibacteria bacterium
ATTTTAATGGCAATAATTTTACCATTTTATGTTGCAAAGGTTCTGAGATAATACGTAAATATTGACTTTTAAGCGAAAGTGTGATATAATAGTAGCATAACCTAGAACTTTATTTTACTTACCAAAAATGATAGGAGGTGGATATCATGGTAAGGACATTAGTGTATCAGTTGTATCCGTTAGCCTGGAGTGGTATCAGAGAAATGACAACATTTCTACCAAACATCGCCGCCCTGGGCGCAGATTATGTATGGTTGAGCCCGATTTACCCCAGCCCCCGCTACGATCATGGTTATGACGTGGCCGATTATTACAATATCGACTACCGTCTGGGGACTATGGGTGAGTTTGACGAATTCGTCAGGACTGCCCACGCTCTGGGGATTAAGGTCATCATGGACCTGGTGCTCAACCACACGAGCATCGAGCACAGCTGGTTTCACGCTCATCCGGAGTATTACATCTGGAGCAAGAGCGACAAACCCGGCTGGCACAACCTGTTCGACAACGGACCGGCATGGCGGATGCACCCGCGACGCGGGGAGTTTTACTGTCACATGTTCTGTAGCGAACAAGCCGATCTGAACTGGTTTCCTTCGGGCGTCCTGAACCGGACGCTCGTGGAGGAGTTCCGGATTATTATTGACTACTGGATGTTCGCCCACGACGTCGACGGTTTTCGCCTCGATGCCGCCCAGGCGATCAACAAGAAGGTCAATAAAGAAACATTGAGTATCGACGATCTGCTGGTTGGCGAACACGCCGCGCTGGTGATTGAGAGCTTGGCTTACAATCATCACCGTAAGACCCCGTTTCTGATCATGGAGTGCTTCGACCCCGAGTATGGCCCGGTCGAGCAGTACTATGAGAAGAAAACAGACGTGGAGTTCTTCAACAATATCATGCTGAAGGACTCCGTCACTAAGGGACACCTGAGCGATTTCCGCAACAAAATGAAGCATCATTGCGAAAGCCCCCGGTACATCCTGGAACTGGAGTCGCACGACTCCCCGCGGTTCACCACAAGAAGCGGGCTCACTGGCGAAAAGGTGCTAGAGGAAATGTTCTCCTCGGGCGCCAAGGCCATCTGCCTCTATCAGGGGCAGGAGCTTGGCTTGGAAAACCCGAGCTCAGACGAGCTGCCGTTTTCGAAATTGCTCGATCTCGACGTCCGAACCGCCATGCAGTTCGAGGCCGGTGCTTCGATGGAGTCGCTCCGTGAGGTCTCTCGTGGCAACGCCCGCGTGCCTCTCCCGCTGAGCGAGTACGCCCGCCAGCTGGAGGACAAAACCTCCACGCTGAGTCGTGCCAAAGAGCTGATCCGCGAATGGAAACACTTGTAACACCTAAGCCACCGCTCGCCGGTGGCTTTTTCACGCCCCCAACACATACACTAGGTAAAACGCCACCCCGTTTTTCAGCATGTGTACCAAAATCCCCGCCCAAATCGTCCCGGTAATCTCGCGAAGCCCGCACAACACCACCGACAAAGCAAACACATTCACCCCCACATTCCACTGCAAATGTACCAGCCCAAACAGCACCGACACCACCAAAACCGCTATAGTCGCCGAAAGTCGCGTCCTTAACTTTCCATATAGCCACCCGCGGAAAATCACTTCCTCCACCACTGGTGCCACCACCACCGTCGCGATAAACGCCACCGCCCGCTCGCCCCCGCTCATGTAGAAATTATAACCGAGATTTTGCGCCTCCCCGGCATCAAACCAAGCAAACTGCGAAAACACCCACACCAGCCCCGCCGCAAGTAGCGTTCCCGCCACGTACCCAATCGGCGCCAGTCCAATATCCGTCCAGGTCGGCGTGTCTCTTAGCCCCAAAAGCTCCCGCGTCGGTGTGACCACCGCCTTCGCACCTTTCTTCCGGACCTCTCCTCCGGCGCTTTTCACCTTCAAAGACCAAGACATTTTCCACCTCATCGGTACTACCACCGCCAAAACCAGTGCCAGCGCGTATGCCAGTGCCGAGTAAACCGAAGTCCACATCGGCTCGTCAAACCGCTCCCTCAGTATCAAAAACATCATCCATCCCACGAAAAGTTGCGACACTACCACCGCCGCAAACACCCACACGCAGAGTAGAACCACCCACCCCACTGTCTTCCACCCCTGTTTTCCCGGAATAATAGACCGCGCTTTAATCTCCTTTTTACGTTCCACGCCCTGCCCGGCCATCACTTAAAAAACCTCGTAACGTCCAGTATTGTCACTACTGCAATCAGCGCAAGCAGTACCACAAACGCCCGCGCCACGATCCTCTCCTCAATCTCGCGGGTTAGTTTTTTCCGCCGTAATTTATAAATCGCAATCAGAAGCCACCGCCCACCATCTAGCGCCGGAATCGGCAGTACGTTCATGCACGCTAGAGAAATCGAAATTACCGCCGCGAGAAACGCCAAATTCGCCGGCCCCGCCGAAGTAAACGACGGGAATAAAACCCCCACAATCCCGACCGGACCCGATACCGAATCCCCCACTTCGGAGATCTTCTCGCGCCCGCTCTCGCGCACTTCGCCATCGAAGCTTAGTTGCGAAAACGCCCCCGACACAAAATCACCAATCAGCTTCGCCGTCCCCTGGAAGGTTTCGCCAGTCAGTTGCAATGTCAGCCCCGCCCCAACCACCGGCGCCGACCAGGTCGAATAGCTCATGGTCTGCCCCGTCCGCATCGCTATCCCAAGCAAGTAATCAGCATCGCTACCGTTCAACTTAGCGACGAGCTCAAGATTCGTGTCACAATTACACCCCGGGTCTCCCCGCCGATAGATTTTGTACTGCACCTCCTCACCCGCGTGCGCCTCGTTCTCTGCCGTCACTTGGCTCGCTCGCGTCACCGCCTCACCGTTTACCGCCACTATCTGGTCGCCCACCAAAATCCCCGCTTTGCTCGCCGGCGAGTCCTCCACCACTCGCGCCACTGTCACCGTCCCGGTGGTCGTCCTCGTGTCGCTCTCCACCGTAAACTGATTGTCAATAAAATCCGGCATCCCCGTCCACGCCAGCACCGTCAAAATCACAAACGCCGCCAGCCAGTTCATCGCCACCCCCGCAAACAAAATCTTCGTCTTCGCCCAGAAATTCGCTGCCCCAAACGTCCCCGGCCGCTCATCCGAAGCGTTCTCGCCGTCCATCTGGCAAAACCCTCCAATCGGCAGCCAGTTGATACTAAAAATCATCCCGTCTTCAACTAATTTCGGCTTACTCTTGACTGTAAGCTTGGTGTTTTTGACGTGCTTAGCGAGACTCTTGTCACCACCCTTCCGTTTACCACTACTCTTCCCCTTTGCGTCAACGTCCCTGTCCTTGCCGTCCGCATCAGTGCCCTCGTCTTCGCCGTCAAACCCCACCGCCTTCGCCACCCCTGGCTTCGCCCATTCCGACCGCTTCAGTCGGCGCCACTTATGCGTCGCCGGGTCCTTCACCCACGCTACCGCCCGCGGATAAAACCCGATTCCAAACTCCAGCACTCGCACTCCATTTCGCCTCGCCACCAAAAAATGCCCAAACTCGTGCAAAATCACCAGTATCATCAGCACCAAGAACCCGACCAAAATACCCACAAATGTTTCCATAGCTATATTATATCACTATTTACCGAATCTTCGGTGGCGGTTTTCGTATTCTTTTAAGATTATTTTAAGGTCGTCCGCCCCCATCTCTGGGAAATATTTCTCGAGAAATAGCATCTCGGCATACGCCACCCGCCACAGCATAAACCCAGAAATCCGCTCCTCTCCCGAGGTCCGCACCACCATATCTACGTTTGGCACCTCTGGGTGATACAAATGTGCCCGGATGCTCTCCGGCGTAATCTCAAGCCCCTCGCGCACAGCCGCCGTCGCCGCATCCGCAATCTCTTGCTCGCCCCCGTAATTAAAGCAGAAGCACACGGTGAGCCCGTCACAATCAGCGGTGAGAGCCTCCGCCGCATCAATTTCCGCCATCAATTTCTCCGGCACCCGCTCTCTTGCCCCGAGAATTAATAGCCGCACGTTGTTCTTCTTCATCTTCTCTGCCAGCTTCAAAATCCGCTTCTCCGCGAGTCGCATGATGTTCGAAACTTCCCTCTCTTCCCGCCCCCAGTTTTCGTTGCTGAACACGTAAAACGTCAAAAACTCCACTTTATCCTCGTGCGCCGCCGCCCCCACCAGCTCCTCAATGCGCTCGAGCCCCCGCTTATGCCCCTCTATCTTAGACAGACCATTCTTTTTCGCCCACCGTCTATTGCCATCGGCTATAATTCCTAAATGCATACAGCTCCCTATATCTTCATAATTTCTTCGGACTTTGCCTTGAACTCGGCGTCAATCTTGTCACTAAACTCTTTAGTTAGCTCGTCAATTTCCTTCTCGGCCCGCTTCTTGACGTCCTCGCTCATCTCGCTCGCAATCTTCACCGCCTTACGCGCATCTTCACGCACATTCCGAAGCGCCACCTTGGCGTTTTCCACCTTAGAAGAAGCGGTTTTGACAATCTCTTTGCGTCGCTCCTCTGTCAGCGGTGGAATCGGCACCCGAATCACCCGTCCATCATCCGCCGGATTCAGCCCCAGCGCCTGGTCCGCCCGAATCGCGCTCGCAATCGCCGCAATATTCGCCGGGTCAAACGGCGTCACCACCAGCATCGTCGCATCCGCCGCCGTAATATTCGCCGCCTGATTGAGTGGCATAAACTGCCCATACACCTCCACCTTAATCCCCGCTAGCATATCCGGATGCGCCCTCCCCGTCCGCACCTTCTTCATCTCATCCAAAAACTTCCCCACCACCCCCTCCATCTCCTTGCGCTCTTTTTTCGTGTCAAACATACCAAACTCCTTATTAATTACTTCAATTATACCATACCGGCATCGCGAAACGTTAAAAAATAACAAAATTGATTTTGTTATTTTATTCAGTTACACCGAGCTCGATACGCTTAAACTGACGCACGGTAATGTTTTCACCAGTTTTGGCAATCGCTTCCTTGATGAATTGCTCCACAGTCTTAGAGTCATCCAAGATATATGGCTGGTTCATCAGCACTTTGTCAGAAAACGCCTTCTTCGCTTGCCCCGCCAAAATCTGCTCTTTCATCTTTTCGGGCCCCTTGAAGTTCGCTTCAAGCTCTTTCATTTTGGCAGCCTTGACGTCCTCCGGAATGTCGTCCTCGGATACGTAAAGCGGCGCCATCGAAGCCACTTGCATCGCAATTTGATGCGCCAAAGTCTTAAACTCCTCGGTTTTTGCCACGAACGAAGTCTCGCAGTTGACTTCTACGATCGCCCCGAGCCGTCCATCGTGAATGTAAGCATCCACCAGCCCCTCGCGCGTCTCGCGGTCGCCCCGCTTCTCGGCCTTGGTTAGGCCTTTCTTGCGCATCGCCTCAAGTGCCTTATCGAAGTCGCCATCAGCCTCGACGAGCGCCTTTTTCGCATCGGTCAGCCCTGCGCCCGAGAGCTCTTTAAGTTTCTTGATTTGTTCTACGGAAATCTCCGCCATTTTGCCTCCTTTTTAGGTTTAACAGGGGTAGCCCGGAATAATCAACCGCGCCCCCATTTGCTTAAATTATTATTTTCTACCTGCTTTAATTGCCTCAACGAAGTAGTTTAGTACCAGCTCGGTTGCTTTGATCGAATCGTCGTTCATCGGGATGACGTAGTCGATTGGCGTCGGGTCCACGTTCGTATCGACCAGCGCAAACACCGGGATCTTCAGCCCGCGGGCTTCCTTTACCGCGTTCTTATCTTCGAGCGCATCCACCACGATAATCGCCGCTGGCTGCTCGCTCATATCCTTGATGCCACCGTACCGCTCGTTCAAAAGGTCGATTTCCTCTTGGAATCTCTGCACTTCGAGCTTCGAATAGCGGTTCTCAAGCTCACCCGAGGCCATCCGGCGCTCCAGGTCTTTTAGCTTCTTGATCTGGCGGTTCACCGTCTCGACGTTGGTCAAAGTCCCGCCGACCCAGCGCACCGTCACGTACGGCATCTCCACCGACTCAGCCGCCGCCTTCACGACGTCCTTCATCTGCTTCTTCGTGCCGACGAACAAAATCTTCTTGTCGGTCTTGGCGATTTCGGTGATTTTTGCGAGCGCCTCGTCTAGCGCTTCCACCGTCTTCTCTAGGTTGATAATATGCGTATCTTGACGCTTCGAGTGAATGTATGGCGCCATCTTCGGGTGCCACCGGCTCGTCTTGTGCCCAAAATGCGCACCGGCCTCGAGCAGAGCTTTCATATCGACATCTACTGCCATAATATGATTTCCTTTCCCTTAAGTCGCAGGTCCAAATTCAGGAAATCCCCCGCGACCGTTTCATTAAATTAATATATACTTTAATTATACCACACATGCTTGCAAAAATCAACCCCACCTGCTACAATAAAGTCATTACTCAGAGGTGGCGCGGCCAAGGCCGCAGTCGTAGCTTAATAAGGAGGTGAAGGATGGTTCATGAATTACCAAAAGATTGTCGTGTTACTCTTGCGTTAGAAGACTATGAGCATTATCTCGACACTGTTAACCGGAGGCTTTACCTGACAAGCCTCATCGAAACGTCCGACAACGAAAGCGCTGGATATGCCATGTCATCAGCTTCTTGCATTGTCGACAGTATTTTGGCCTACAACCGCAAGGACGCCGAAGACGGTATAGCGCCACAGGACCGCAAGCCGATTCGGCTATACATTAATTCTCCCGGCGGTGATGTCACCGAGGGATTTGCAGTCATCGGTGCCATTGAGCTTAGCCAGACCCCGGTCTACACTATCAACATCGGGCAGTGGAGCTCCATGGCCTTTTTGATTGGTATTACTGGGCATAAGCGCCTTTCGCTCCCTAACATGACGTTCCTCATGCACGATGGGAAGACTTTTACTTATGACAGCGGCAAAAAAGCCCAGGATCGTATGGATTTCGAGAAGCGCTTCGAACAGGAAGTCGTCCGCGCTCATGTACTGAAGTATAGTAAGATGAAACAGCTCGACTACGATGCTCTGGTACGTGTTGAATACTACATGCTGCCGAATGACGCAATGGAGCGTGGTTTTATCGACGAAATCGTTACTGACATCAATGCCATCCTTTAATCAGACGGCGGGCCTTCTCGGCCCGCCTTTTCCTCTTTACTTTTTTCAAAATCTCTGATATAATTGATACTAATTATGAGTAAAACAGATTTGCATCCTAAAGATTATCG
>CAZXEG010000031.1:0-6369 GCA_964639835.1 uncultured Candidatus Saccharibacteria bacterium
AGGAAAAAGAGACCCTACGGGTGGACCTCCTCCCGGCAGGCACCAAAGAGCTCGAAACTGATGCTTTACTCGTAATCGATGGCGACAAGGTAACGGTCGGCACCCCTACGGTCAAAGGCGCAAAAGTTTCAGCCAAGGTCAAGACCGCAGAGGTCAAAGGCGACAAGGTCCGCGTCATCCGCTATCATAGCAAGAAGCGTGTCCACAAAGAGACCGGTCATCGCCAGAAATACAGCGAAATTGAGATCACCAAGATCGCTTAAGCAAAAATCGTGAAGTCACTAAAGTCACTTCACGATTTTTCTATTTGCGCTTAAGTTAATTTTGTGATACAATTTCTATATATGATTGCGAAGGTAATATGTGTCACTAACCAAAAGGGTGGCGTAGGGAAGACCACTACGGCGGTCAACCTAGCCTATTATCTTGCGAAGGACAAGTTTAAGGTCCTAGTGGTCGATTTTGACCCCCAGGGCAATGCTACTTCTGGCCTCGGCATCGAAAAGACCGACGACAAGAAGCTCGGCGCCACCATGACCGATGTAATTTTAAACACGGCCACCATGCAGGACGCCGTGCGTTCCACCAAGTATAAGGGCCTCGACCTTGCACCCGCCACTCCCGAGCTCGCCAACGCCGAAGTCGAAATCACCAGCCAGAGTAAAAAATTTACTCGCCTACGCGATGCCATCACCAGCGTCGAAGAGCAGTACGACTACATCATCATCGACCTCCCGCCCAGCCTCAGCATCCTCACGGTCAACGGCATGATTGCGTCAGACTACCTCCTTCTCCCCGTCCAGACCGAGTTCTACGCCTTAGAGGGCGTCGCTCAGCTCCTCGAGTCCATGAAGCTCGTCATGAAGCAAGCCAACCCCGGCCTCCGGCTCCTCGGCGTGCTCGCCACCATGTACGACAGCCACACCCGCCTCTCCGCCCAAGTCCTCACCGAAATCAAGAAGTACTTCAAGGACCTAACTTTCAAAACCACCATCCCTAGGAATGTCCGCGTCGCCGAAGCACCCTCGCACGGCGTCCCCGTCGGCGCTTACGACAAGTTCAGCAAAGGCGCCAAAGCCTACAAAGAATTCACTAAAGAAGTAGAGGAGAGAACCAAATGACTAGAGGTCTAGGCCGCGGTTTTGACGCGCTCATCCCGACCGACTTGGTCGACGAAGAATTCGATTTGACCGCCAAAGAAGATAAAAGCTCCAGCGAATTAAAGCATCTCAAGCTCACAGACATCGTCCGCGACGAGGAGCAACCCCGCCAGGAGTTTAGCAAAGAAGCCATCGAGGCCCTCGCCGCCTCCATCAAGGAGCACGGCGTCCTCCAGCCCATCGTCGTCACCAAGGAAGACGGCCAGTACAAAATCGTCGCCGGCGAACGCCGCTGGCGCGCTTCTAAAATCGCCGGTCTCACCACCATTCCCGCCATCATCCGCACTCTCGACTCCCAGAACCGCCTCGAGCTCTCCATCATCGAAAACGCCCAGCGCGAAGATTTGAACGCCATCGAGCTCGCCACCGCCTACGCCAAGCTCAAGAACCAGTTTAATCTAAGCGACGAAGACATCGCCGCCAAAGTCGGCAAGTCCGAAGCCTCCATCCAAAACACCCTCCGCCTCTTAAACCTCCCCGAAAAAGCCAAGAAAATCATGGTCAAGGAAAAGCTCACTGAGGGTGTCATGCGCCCCCTCGTCTCCGCCGACGAAAAGACCATCGACAAGCTCCTTCCCAAGATTGTTGCCGAAGGCTGGACCGCTCGCCGCGTCGAACGCTACTTCCAGGAACACAAGAAAAGCTCCAGCGCCCAGGCCATTAAGAAAGACGCCTACCGCCGCCAGGAAAACGCCCTCATCGCGAAATACGGCGTCAACGCCAAGATCACCGGTCGCGCCCTCACCTTTAAGTGCAAGTCTCTCGACGAGCTCAACAAATTGGTCAAGGCCCTCGTTGGATAATCTCGGGCGGGTGACGCCGCCGGAGGGGGGCCGCGGAGCGTAAGCGACGTGGGGGCGGCAGGACTCGCCCGAGGTATGCTATAATGGGTATATGAAGCAAAATTCCGACCGCGTCAGCCGCGCCGTTGAAATGGCGAGAAAAGCTCACGAAGGCCAGTTCCGAAAAACCGGCGAGCCCTACATCGTGCATCCCTTGGCCGTCAAAAAAATCCTCGAAGAATGGGGCATGGACGAAGACACCATCATCGCCGGCATTTTGCACGACACCGTCGAAGATACCGACCTCACACTAAACGACATCAAACAGGAGTTTGGCGAATCAGTCGCCTTTTTGGTCGACGGCGTCACCAAGCTCTCGACCGCCAGAAACGGCATGCGCGACATCGACACCTACCTCCCCGAGACCAAGGACAACTTCCTCCGCCTCATGATTGCCCTAGGCGACGACATCCGCGTCCTCATCATCAAGCTCGCCGACCGCCTTCACAACCTCCGGACCTTAAGCGCCCTCCCGCCCGACAAACAACGCAAAATTGCCAAGGAGTCCCTCGAGGTCTTCGCGCCCCTCGCCGACCGGCTCAACATGGGGCTTCTCCGCGTCGAAATGGCCGACCTCGCCTTCAAGTACGTCGACAAAAAGCGCTACGATTACCTAGCCAACCTCATCAAAACTCGCAACAAATCCGCCGCCAAATCCCTCAAAAAAATCGAGCAAGAAGTTTCTGGCGCCCTCAAGAAGGAAAAAATCAACTTCACTCTCTCTGGTCGCGTGAAGTCAGTTTACTCCCTTCACAAAAAACTCATGAAACACGACCAAAACATCAATGAAATCTACGACCTCACCGCCCTCCGCGTCATCGTCGATGATATCACCGACTGTTACCTCACCCTCGGTATCATCCACTCACTCTACACCCCGATGAACGGCCGCATCAAGGACTACATCGCCATGCCCAAGCAAAACGGTTACCAGTCCCTCCACACCACCGTCATCACCAAAGACAAACATATCGTCGAGTTCCAAATCCGCACGAGAGAGATGCACGAGTTCGCCGAGCACGGTCTCGCCGCCAGCTTCTACTACAACGAGCAAAAACTCACCGAGAACTACAAAAAAGGGAAGATCGAACACCTCCCCACCAACCTGCTCTGGATTACCGAACTCCAAATGACCGCCGCTCGCCTTCGCGAAGGCAAAAAGGTCGACTTAAAAAAGCTCAAGCTCAATCTCTTCGCCGACCGCATCTTCGTCTACACCCCGAAGGGCGACATCATCGACCTCCCCCAGGGCGCCCTCCCGCTCGACTTCGCCTACCGCCTCCACTCCGAAATCGGCGACCACGTCACCGGCGTCAAGGTCAACGGCAAGATGGTCAGCCTGAACAAAAAGTTAGAACACGGCGACGTCGTCGAAATTCTAACCAGCAAAAACCAAATCCCCAAAACCTCCTGGCTCGACAAAATCATCACTCCCCACGCCCGCCAAAAAATCCTCCACGGCATCAATAATTCACAAAAATCCTAAACTGTGCTATAATATATTTCATGCCGATGTAGCTCAGTTGGTAGAGCAGCTCATTCGTAACGAGCAGGTCACAGGTTCGATCCCTGCCATCGGCTCCATTTTTATTTTTATGTGTTATAATGGAAGTAGCTAAGGAGAAATTATGGCAACAAAAGCAGAAATCATCAAACGCCCCATCGAACGCATCAGTGGCGACATCAAAAAGTCGGCCTGGTCTGCTTGTTTAGAGTCACTCGCAGTACTTATTCTAGGCATCCTGTTCGTTGTCTGGCCCGACACCATGATTCACGTTTTAGCCTACGTCGTCGGCGCCTTCTTCATTGTCAAAGGTGGCTTCCAAGTTATTAACTACTTCGTCGAAAGAGGCCAAAACGATTTCTTCAACAACGGCCTACTCTCTGGCGTTGTTTCTATCCTCATCGGTATCGCCGCCCTGGTCATCGGCGACGACATCGCCAATGTCTTCCGCGTCATTGTTGGTATTCTCATCATCTACGAGTCGCTCGTTCGCATTAACACCGCCACCAAGCTCGCCGCTACCAATATCAGCACCTGGCGTTACATCCTCATCGTCGCACTTATCATGCTTGTACTTGGCGTTTTCGTCACCTTTAACACCGGCGCCGTCGTTCAGCTCATTGGCGCACTCATGATCGTCACTGGCATCGTCGGTATCGTCGGCGACATCATGTTCATCCAGCACGTCAATACCATTGTCGATACCATTACCAACGCCGTGCATAAGTCTGAGCATAAGTCAGAGAATCACTCCGCATGAAATACCTCGGCGAAGATTTCAAGAAAATTTATGCGTCCGACCGCTCGCTCTTCGTTTTCATGGCCATCAACCTCCTCGCTTCCATCGCCCTCATCGTTTTTAGCATCACAAAATTAAACCCAAACAGCCCCCTCGTCAAAATCGGCTACGGCGACATCGGCGGTTATCGCGACGGCTCATGGACCGAGCTAATCGCCTTTCCGCTACTCGGTATCGTTTTTGGCATTTTGCACAGCCTGATCTCCGTTATGATCTTCCATAAACGCGGCGCCGGCATGGCCAAGTTTTTCCTCGTTACTACCGCCACCCTCATCTTTGGCGCCTTCGTCGTCTTAATTCGCATCTCCACGGAGGGCTAATGGCGAGGAGTCTAGAAATTCCGCGGGGCAAGCGTACCAAACTTTACCGTTTTTTTGAAATCCTCCCCGGCGCCATTAGCTACCTTGCCATCATTTTACTTTTCGTCCTGTCGTGGCTCAGTCCCGTGCTCGGTGCGGTCTATCTGTTTATCCTCATCGCGGCTACTCTGGTCAAGGCCATCGGCGTCGCCTATCGCACTGTCCAAGGTTACGAAGTCATCCAGCGTGCCGGGCGAGTGGACTGGCGCGCCCGCTATGAAGATTTAAGCGACCCTCACGCCGCCTTTGAGCGCATTCGCGACGACGACAACAAAAGCTACCACTTCGAGGAGCATGTCGAGAACTTAAAGCTCATGGCCGCCATGCCGAGCGACTACCCCAAGCCCGAAAAGGTCCTTCACGTCGTCATCATGACCGCCTATAACGAAGGCCTAGAGGTCTTGGCTCCCTCCGTCAAGGCCGTCGAGGACACCACCTTTCCAAACGACCGCATCATCTTCGTACTAGCCTACGAGGAACGGGGCGGGGAAGCGATGGAAAAAACCGCCCGCGCCCTCAAGGACCAGTACAAAGGCGTTTTCAAGGATTTTTTCTTGGTTAAGCACCCCGCCAATCTCCAGGGTGAAGTTATCGGCAAGGGTCCCAATCTCACCTACGCTGGGCGACACGTCGCAGATTATTTCGCAAAAAAGCACCTCTCAATGGAAAACGCCATCGTCACCTCGCTAGACAGCGACAACCGCATGGCACCGAAGTATCTCGACTCCGTCGCCTACGAATTTGTCACCCACCCAGGTCGCCAGCACCTCAGCTACCAGCCTGTCTCGCTCTTCATGAACAACATCTGGGACGCCCCCGCCCCCACTCGCGTCATCGCCGTTTCGAACTCGTTCTTCAATGTCATTTCTACCATGCGCCCACACGTGCTCCGCAACTTCGCCAGCCACTCTCAGCCCCTCCAGGCCCTCGCCGCCATGGATTTCTGGAGCAAACGCACCATCGTCGAGGACGGCCACCAGTACTGGCGCAGCCTGTTTTTCTTCCACGGCGACTATTCCGTCCTCCCCATTCGCATCCCCATCTACCAGGACGCCGTCATAGACGACACCCTGTTAAAGACTATCAAAGCCCAATTTATCCAAGTCCGCCGCTGGTACTACGGCGCCTCCGATGTCGCCTACGTCGGCGCCCGCTTGTTCGAGCAGGGTCGCGCGCGCGTTATGCCATTTTGGCAACTCTTTCCCAAATTCTGGCGGCTTCTAGATGGCCACGTCACCCTCGCCATTATGGCTCCGCTTATCACCTTCGGCGGTTGGGTCCCCATGATTATGAATGCCTCTAGCCACGACATGGTCGCCTACAACCTTCCGAACATCATCAGCATCGTCGAAACTCTCGCCATGATCGGTCTTTTCGTCACCATCCTGATTTCTTTCAGAATGCTTCCGCCCCGCCCCGCCAAATACCGCAAAGGCCGTACTCTGCTTATGCTATTTCAGTGGATATTAATGCCCATCACTTCCATCCTGTACCAGTCTCTCGCCGCCTATTACGCCCAGACTCGCCTCATGCTAGGGAAGTACATGGAGAAGTTCGACGTCACCAAAAAAGTCGTCAAAAAGTAGCGCCCGTACCTGTAGCGCCCTCCACCCTTGCCGAACTCCACCCCCTGTGATATAATAATAAGAGCGGGTGATTAGCTCAGTTGGCTAGAGCGTCTCGTTTACACCGAGAAGGTCGGGGG
>CAZXEG010000032.1:0-6275 GCA_964639835.1 uncultured Candidatus Saccharibacteria bacterium
CCACAGACCTCGTCATTATCAGTGACGCGCTCTAACCAGCTGAGCTATATCCCCTAATTGTAAATGGTGGAGTAACAGGGATTCAAACCCTGGACCTCTGCCTTGCAAAGGCAGCGCTCTAATCAACTGAGCTATTACCCCAAACAAAATTGTAAAGGTACTCTTATTTTACACCATTCCGAGCAAAAAGTAAAGGGTAAAATTCGAATAGAAAGCTGGAAAACTTAATCCAAGGAAAAACCGCCTTTTTTTAAAAGAGGTGGCGGTTTTTCACAGGTCATACATACAGTTTATGTAGTCTCGCAGTTGAGGTCACCACACAAACTACCTCTATTATATATCATGCCGTGCATAATGTCAACACCCTTTTTCCACATTTTGTGCATAAACTTTAAAAAATGTGTTCGGTAAAAATAAAAATATTAAAACACATTTTTTAGAATTAGCATATTGACAAAACTAAAGCACTATGATATAATTAAGTCATAGCCTCTAAAAAAGGTGTGTTTTATTAGTATAATACGGTGGGCAGAACGGAGTTTCCAAATGTCTGGAACCAAAGCAGGCGGCATGAAAGCTGCTGCCACCAACAAGGCCAAATACGGCAAAGAGTTTTATGCTCGCATCGGTAAAAAAGGTGGTCAAAACGGCCATACCGGCGGTTTCGCCGCTAACCCCGCGCTCGCTCGCGTAGCTGGCGCCAAGGGTGGACGCATCTCGCGTCGTGGCCCAGCCAAAAAGGCCGCCTAAGCCCAAAAGCCCAAAGAGCAAAAGGCCTAAAAATCGCACTTAGGACAGTGCCAAACACCGTCCGGCGTCTGAAATCGCGTTAGCCCGCAATCGGGGCAACGCGATTTTTGATGTAGCCACTCTCGATAAGAATCCAGCTCATCTTGCACTAAATCCTCGTCTAGATCAACTCCATAACGTTCACCAAGCACCCGCGCCCGCTCCCACGCCTCCACCTCTATCCTCAGACGCTCAATCTCGGTACGAAACCCAAACCGCCCCGACAGGGCATGCCCCACTTCGTGTAGCAGTAACCCGGGCTCTCCACCCGCTTCCACCACCACCGTTCTCGGCGGCCGAAATTTAAACCGCTCACCCAAAACAAAATTAATTTCCGGAAAGTCCCGCGCCAGCCGAGCCACTAAATCATCTAATTCTGCCATTGAACAAATTTTTTATTCACTCCAAACTCTGATTATCCTATTTACATTGTATCAATTTTTTGCTATAATTGAAAGAAGTTTTAGACCTTGCCAGCGCGCAGTCTAGAAAAGGAAGGAAAATTTTTAATCATGGCTGATGCCAAAAAGTATACAATGGACGAGCTCCTCGCAGCAGACGAGAACGCGTCCAAAAAAGCAATCACAGGAGATACCGTTACCGGTCACATCCTATCTGTTAAGAAACACGAGATCCTGATCGATCTCGGGCCTCAGGGCGTTGGGCTAGTTCCACGACGCGAGGCGTCTTTCGCTAAGGACATGAACCCTGGCGATGAGGTTACCGCCTCTGTTATTGATTCCGAGATGGACGACGGCTACGTGCTACTTTCGCTCCGCAAAGCGGTCAAGGACAAGGGTTGGGACGAGATTATTACCAAGCTCGACGAGTCTGAAACCGTCGAGGTCACCCCGTACGACGCCAACCGTGGCGGTCTTCTCGTCGAGTATGAAGGCATTCGTGGCTTTTTGCCGGTTTCGCAGCTCTCCGCCGAGCATTATCCTCGCGTAGGTTCCGCCGACAAGGATGAAATCCTGCAACGACTCAACTCGCTCGTGGGTAAGCCGATCAAGGTCCGCATCCTGGACGCCATCAAGAAGGAAAACAAGCTCATCTTCTCCGAGAAAGAAGCCATCAAGGATGGCCTAGCGGAGCGTTTTGCCGAGCTTAAGATCGGCGACATCGTCACCGGTGTAGTCACCGGTGTGGTCGATTTCGGCGTCTTTATCAACATCGACGGCATCGAGGGCCTGGTCCACATCTCCGAGATCTCTTGGGAGCGCGTCAACAACCCATCCGACTACGTCAAGATCGGCGACGAAGTCAAGGCCAAGATCATCGCCATCGACAAAGAGCGCCTCTCGCTCTCGATGAAACAACTCACCGAAGATCCCTGGCTCTCCGAAGTAGAGAACCTCGAGAAGGGTGCCAAGGTCGAAGGCACGGTCACCCGTATCACGCCGTTCGGCGCCTTTGTCCAGATCAGCCCATCGGTCGAAGCCTTGGTCCACGTGTCTGAGCTTGGCGAAGGTTCCGATGTCGACCCAGAAAAGGTCTTCACGTTGAACGAACGCAAGAATTTCAAGGTCCTGGACATCGACAAGGAGAATCGCAAAATCTCCCTTTCGATCGAGAAGTAACCTGAAACCCAAAGCGAAAATAGCCCCTAGTAAGGGGCTATTTTTTATTGCAAAATCAAGCCACAAGCAGTATAATAGAAAAAAGCGCTTAAAAGAAAGGTCATAATGCAAAAACTTGATGAGTTCATCGAACAATTACTAAACGACAAGGGCGTCACCGATATTGACCCCGACACCAGAGCCACCCTCAAAGAGGACATGAAAAATCGTCTCATCGACCAGATCAACCGCAACGCCATCATGGAGCTAGACGACCAAAGGGCCGAAGAACTTGCCAAGCTTGTCGAAGACCCCGATTTTACCAACGAAAAAATGACCGAATTTCTCGAAGGGTCCGGTGTTAACCTTACCGAAGTCGCGCTAGACACCATGCTTCAGTTCCGCAATTTTTATCTAGGCATCGCCCCAGAGGAATAACAGACTATGGACCAACACAATCAAGCGCCAAATACCAAAAACCAACCAGAATCTGACAATGCGAATCAGTGGAATAATATGGACATCCGTGCCCAGGCCCCAGTTAGCCTCGAAGGTTTCTTCGCCATCAGAGCCAATTACGACG
The DNA here is from genome assembly GCA_964639835.1 of uncultured Candidatus Saccharibacteria bacterium. Classification (GTDB taxonomy): domain Bacteria; phylum Patescibacteriota; class Saccharimonadia; order Saccharimonadales; family Saccharimonadaceae; genus Nanosyncoccus. The sequence goes on from CAZXEG010000032.1 coordinate 2,932, forward strand.
AGGATAAGAAGGCCACCGCCAAAGATTACGCCGAGCGCGCCGTCATCGCCGAAGCTGCCAGCACCAAAAATATCTTCAAAAAACTCTGGAAAGGCACCCTCGTCAAAAAGTACTATGAACGTAAATACACTCGTGAAATCTTAAGTGGCGAGCGTAAAATTGAAGCCGACGAAGAGTCTATCACGCTCGACGAGCTCTTTGCCAAAAACCAAGCTGCCGCTCTTGAACGCTTCCGCCGGGGAATCAGCGAAGATCTAGCCTTCGAAAAAGCCGACAAGAAAGAGCTTACCAAGTACATCCACGATGGGGTCGGCGAAGACTACAGAGTCGATCAAAAGTCCACCGCCATCGTCCAAAAAGCCATCAAGGATTTCGTAAATGAGCACCAAGAGGCCTTCAAAACCGGTAACGCCAACCCTAAGGAGCTCAAGAATAGCTTCAGCGAATACCTCGGTCGTTATCAGGCCGAAGCCAAAGACAGCGGCGTCAAACTCGACTACTCTGTCGCCGAAGAGTATTCGAATGCCGCGCTAGAGGCACTCGAGCTCTCGCAACACGCCGCCGGTATCGACAATGTCATCGAAGGTTTTAGAATTTACGAAGCTAGGGTCAAGGATGGCGCCCGCACCGAAATTCATAAAAACGCCCTCGAAAAGGGCTTCGACTGGCTCGAATCCCACACCGGCCTAACCGTTCCTCTGGACGTCATCGCTGGCGCCTCTGGTGCCGCTATAGCCATCGTTCAGGGAACCGCCCGTGGCGCCCTCGGGGCCTTCGGCCTATTCGTCCCCGTACTCGCATCCGGCATCAGGGAATACGGCCACCTCACCGACGACCGCAACCGAATGCTTCGCGACCAAGAGCTCGGCATCACCTATGACTACGCAAGAAAAACCGAACAGGAAATCAATGACCTAGGCTTAAAGGGCGCCGAGAAAAAACGCGCACTCCACGAGTCAAAAATCGGTCGAACCTTGTACGAAACCACCTCCGCAACTAAGCTTATCTCAGAGATCAAAGACGCCCAGAATCAAGCCGACAAAAAAGCTCTTTTGGTTGCTCTTGCCACCGCTCGTTTTTCCATTGATTTTTCGGATATTAACAAAAAAGGCCTCATTGCTTATTCGCCCGGCAAAGCCGGCGACGAGCGCCTCGCTCTTGATATTGCCACCATCGAAGCCGAAAAGTCCCTTAGCGATGAGGATCGCGAAACCTATCAGACTTTACTAGATAAAGCGAAAACAAAAGCCGAAAAAGAAATTAAGCAAAAAGACCAAAACTTCGCCAAATTCCGTGCCATCGAGGCCATCAAAAAGTCCGGCAAAACCTTCGCCTTTGGCGCAGCCGGCTTCTTCCTCTCTCAAGAAGCTCTCGCCATCGCCAACCCTGCCAAAATCGGCGTGTTCGAAAAACTCGGTCTCAAACTCGACAATAATTACGACGCCAAAGAAACCGTCCTCGCCAAAGGCATCAATACTAATGGTACCTTTGACATCACCCGCCAACGCTTCTCCTCGTTTAGAGTCGAAGATTCCGACCCCGCTACCATGGCCAAGCTCGAAAAGCAAGGCTATGTCAAAACCAAGATCGCCGAAGGTGCCACCGTTCAGCGAACGGTTACTACCTCTGAATCTGTTGATCCCGCCCACTCTATCTTTAATCGCTCAGTCAAGTACGATGGCTGGGCCAGTAATGGCACCAAGATGGCCGACGGTAACGAAACTCGCCTCTTCCTCAATAATGGCCAATTCACCTCTGGCATGCTCGGCAATTCCACTACCGGCGCCAAAGCCCTAAATTACGAAGACTTAGTGAATGCCGGCAGTATCAAGGGGTACGTCACTATCGGTGGCGCCAAAATGGAAGTCGTCCACGGCTTCAACCAAGCCGGCCAGCTCACTTGGGGAAACAACGGTATCCTAGAGGTCGTCGGGCCAGATGGCACCACTAGCACCATAAGGGCCATCGGCGAAAACGGCGAAAAGCTCTACAAGTATTTCGAAGTCGTTGTTGATAACGGCGAGATAGACGGCGTCCAACACATCATTCCTCTTGCTACCGATGTTGGTCGCAATACCTTCAGTGGTACCATCGATCAAATCACTACCACGCTCGAAGATGTGACCGAGCCTGCGGTTTACGAATTTACCAAGACTATCGATGTTACTCGTACTATAGCTCGCGGTCTTGACACCCAGGGCATCTTCAGTGTTGCCGCTATCAGCGATATGTTGCAGGGACACACCAATCTTGGCATCCCTACCACCGCCAGAGAGGTCCCCAGCGCTAGCGAAACTATCGCAGAGCCACCAGAGCCTACTCCGAACCTCAACACTCAGGAAGTGGCCGAAACTGCCCTCAGGGGCTCTATCGAAGCTATGAGAGGCCTCATTGGTAACGAAGGCGTCGAGATTCTTACTTCCAGTTCACCCCTGAACAACGCCTTCTACAACCGTTTCGAAACCTGGTGGAACAGCCTCGACGCTACCCAAAGGGCCGCTGTAAAAGACATCGAGACCCAGGTAAACGAAACCCCTGGCCTAAAGAAAAGCCTCAACTGGGGTAGCGCCGCCCTCGTCGCCCTCGCCCAGAAAGCCTAGCAAAAGCACTAGTCTGAACCAATTCTTTATGCTATAATCAAAAACAAGGAGATTTTGTGAAGAAAAAATTATCAAACACCCCCTCGCGCCCTTGGCTCGAGTACTATAAGGAAGAAAACATCCCTGATCACCTCGAGTATCCAGATTGCTCCATGGTCGACATGGTTTTGCAATCCGCCGAAAAATGGCCCGACAACGTCGCCTACAGCTACTACGGCCACAAGGTGACCTACAAGAATTTCGTCAAAAAAATCGAAAAAGCCGCCCGCGCCCTCAAAAATTACGGCGTCAAGGAAGGCGACCGCGTCACTATCTGTATGCCCAACACCCCAGAGGGCATCACCATGGTTTACGCTGTCAACATGGTCGGCGCCATCTGCAACATGGTCCACCCCCTATCGTCAGAGAAGGAGCTCGAGTATTACATCAAGGTCGCCGAGTCCAAATATGTCCTCGTTATCGACGCAGTTTTTGACAAAGTCTACAAGCTCCGCGACACCGCCCAGCTAGAGCGCATCATCGTAGTACGCCCTTCTGACGGTCTCGGTTTTCTCAAGAAGCGCCTCTATAAACTCCTTCACGTCAAGAAGGTCCGCCTTCCTGCAAACGACGGCCGGGTCGTCCTCTGGGAAGATTTCATTGCTAACTCTTACTTCTACCAGGGGAACTATCACGAAGAGCGCGACGGGGAAGATCTCGCCATCATTATGTACTCTGGCGGCACTACCGGCGCCCCCAAACCAG
>CAZXEG010000033.1:0-6225 GCA_964639835.1 uncultured Candidatus Saccharibacteria bacterium
CTCCGCGGATACTTGGACATTTTATAGCTAATCCTCGGGCAAAATGGCCACGGCGTCACGACTATCGTCGGGCGCTGGCCTTTACTCGGCGGTTCCAAGCCCATATTAACACTGCCCAAAATCCCCCGCATAATGCGGGGGATTTGACGTTTATTATGGCCGTTGTTGGTGAATAGAATCCCCTCAACGTAGGTAGTTACTTTCCAGCGCGTCGATTTATGCATACTTGCGTTAAAAAGTCAATAGTATTTATGGTTTTTGAGTGATTTGTCAAAAGACTAGCTGAGGCATGATATAATAGAGGTATGGACGGCATGATACGGAGTTGGAGCGAACTTAAAACGGCGCTTGCGCAGGAGGCGGACGAGGGGTATCGTGAATTCGTAATGCGAGGAGTGCCGAGCGAACGGCCGTTTCTTGGGGTGCGGGTACCGGTAATACGGCGAATTGTGGGGCGAGTAGCGCTCGAGAATGCCGCGCAGATATTAAGAGAGCAGCCCGTGGCGTTTGAGGAAGTCTTGGCGCGGGGGATGCTGGTTTGCCGACTGCCCTACCTAGAGATGCTAGAGCAGTTTGATGCCCAGGTAGAGCAGATTGACGACTGGTGCAGTTGCGATACGTTTTCGTCGGAAGTGAGCCGACTCGTGCGAGGGCACCGCACGGAATTTTGGGAGCAAAAAATCGACCCGCTCCTGACTAGCCCACGCGAGTTTGCCGTGCGGACGGCGCTGGTGATTATGAAGTGCGGGTATCTCGATTTTGACCACCTTGGGGTGATTTTTGACCGAGTCGAGGGACTCGCAGGGCGCGAGGAGTATTATGTGCGGATGGCGATAGCTTGGCTTTTGGCTGAGTGCTTTATCAAGTTTCCAGACGAGACTGGTGCGTATCTCGCCGTGTCGCGATTGCCAGAGTGGACGCTTGGCAAATCGATTTCTAAAATTTGCGATTCTCGCCGAGTAGCGCCAGAGGTGAAGGAATATCTACGAGGGGGAAATTATGGACGTAAATAGGTCGCAAACAGAGGAATTAGGGTAATTTAATCGCCAGCCTTTATTGTGCCATCATTTTGGCGATAAACTCGGCGAGCCGACTGCTGTCCGCCTGGATGCCATCTGGGATGCTGGTATAATTCGCCAAAACCAACGCGTCGCGGAACTCCTTTGCGTGATTACCTAAGAGCTCATTGTCGATTTGATACCCCATGCTCATCAGGTATTTTTCAAGAAATACCGCCGTGGTCCGCGTGTTTCCTTCGTAGAATGGGTGCACCTGCCAAATCCGTGCGACGAACGTCGTCATTCTAGCGACGCGCTCTTTTGCCGTGAGCATCAGGTAATTTTGCGCTGCCTCTTCGGCGAAATCATATTCGAGGCTAGCCCGAATAGCGCCAAAATCTTGGTACTGGACGCTCTTGCCACCGAGGATGGCCTCTTTCTTGGTGAGGTTGACCGTACGGAACTCACCAGGATGGTAAGCCTTTTTATCTAGCGTCCCGAACAACCGCTGGTGGTAATTTTGAAGAGTAGGAATATCAAAACGGAATGCCGCATCAGCCAAAATCCCGTAGATCGCGGTTGAAACTTCGTCGGCTTCCTCTTGGCGGGGTTGGGTGCCGTTTTGACCATGACTATGGTAATACCGCGATAACTCCTCGCCGACTTCTTGGTAGGTTTTCTCGCCCTTGATGTGGGCGTGCGCCAGTTCACGCAGGTAGCCAGAGGGCCTTAGTCCGTCCACCGCCTGCAAACCAAAAGCCACTTCCCAGTTTGCCTGCCTGCTCTCGGGGCTGGTGTCATCGGTAACTAAGTCGTAGCTTTTCGCGTTTTCCATGACTACATTATATCACGAAGCGTGGCGCGCCGCCAGCGGTCGTTTGGATGGGTAGCAGTTTGGAATTAACAAAATTCCGTACGGGGGTGGAAAAAGCCCACCTTGGGTGGGCTTAGTCACGTCTCCAGAGCGGGTGCCAGTCTGCCGGGTGGCGCAGGGCAATTTCTAGGTCGGTTGGTGGCGCGGAAAAATCGTAAGCCACGCAGACTGCGTAAATAACAAAGCCGCTAATCATAGGACGCCACTGGCTGGTAACACCGGTAACGATGTTTGGCGATGTGCACATTAGCCAAATCTGCGGAACTAGCATAGCAATCACTAAGAAAGTGATCAGAAAATAGCCAATAAAATCATGTGTCAGCTTGGTTGGACTGTATCTCGCGCGTGGCGGATAGTTTTTGGCGTCATTCCCCTGAAGATGCCCTGCAATAATGGTAGCCACCAGACAAGCAACTGCCCACCAGATTGGGCGCTTGCCCCATGTGTGAAGATACAGGGTCGCCAAGTACATTTCGGCAAGCTTCATGACTGCGTAAACCAGTGCAAAATCACCAGGGATGAATGCCTTTGACTGAAATTGCCAGATTGGCACGAGCCGCGACTCCCAGATTGCCCCTACTACGAACATCAGGCCTGGCCAGATGAGCCATAGCAAAAGCAAGATGGTCACCTCGCCAGTTTCGGTGCTGTACAACTCTGAAAACGTTTTGATAAAGTTCATAGTCCCACCTCCCCCTTTGATAATTAGTTAACTACTAGTGTAAATTTAGCATGATTTTGCGAAAAAGTCAAGTTTATTAAGAGACTGCCTATGGAAGTAGCTTTAGTAACTAGAAGTTGGAGAAATACTGGGACCAGTGGGTTTTATACTTAGTGGTGGGGTCGAAATAAAAGCCGACGGAGAGCTTGGTGTAGTTAGGGTTTAAGATGTTCTTGCGGTGGTCCTCGGAGTTCATCCAGGCGGCGACGGTGGTTTCAGGGGAAACAGCGGAGTTGCCGACGACGAGGTTCTCGCCTTCGGTGTAGGTGGAGCTACTGGATGGAGCGTCACAAGCGGTATCCCAAGAGCTACCATCGGGGCGGGTATGAGAATAGCGTTGGACGAGCTCCTTCGCGCGGATTTCGGCGGCGTCGGCGCAGGTGTCGCCCCAGGTGAGCTTCTCGAGGCCGTTTCGCACCCGCTCTTGATTGACCAGAGAGAGAACCTCGTACTCCCACTTGGACTTGGGGACTTCGAGCACGATCACCTCGATGGAATCGCGACGCTTGCCGTCGTAAGTACCGGCGGTGATGGTGGTTTTGCCAACGTTATTGATGATCGGAAAACGGCAGTTCGAAGAGGAATAGCCGAGCCAGGTGCGGGCGGTGGAATAAAAGCCGGAGATGACGTCGGGGTTGCTGGTCTGCCAATACATGTCGCCGAGGTCGTCGAGGCCATCGCCGACGCAGATGTCGTAATTGGCGGTCTGATAGATGTAGATTGTCTCTTCGCCCCAGAGCTCGCCATCCGGAACCGGCTCGGAAACCACACCTGTGGTAGTATGGACCGAGGTGACGTAGGCCTTTTCGGAATCGGTGAGGTCGGTCTGGTTGTCGCTTTCGGCGTCGATCAGCTCTGGGGTGTCAAGGGAGTCCTCAACTTCGTCGGTGCGCTCGGCGACGACCCGGAAGTCCATGCCGCCGTTTAGCCAGATGGCGCCAGCGACAAGGATGCCGGCGATCAAAATGGCGGCTGCGTTGAGCGAAAGCAGGACGGTGATTTTGGTCTGTCTGAGGCTAGCGGCGGCCATTTTCGACTAAAGTCCCCATTAAGTTGATGATCATTTCGGTTTCGACGACGTCCTTACGGTCTAGACTGGGCTTGGTGGATGGCTTGCCGAGGATGACTTGGCCGATGACGTGACCACTAGCGTCGGTCATGATAGCGACGCGGAAAATGCCAAGCCCGCTTCTGGCGGATTTTTCGATTTTGGTGATATCTTGCCAGATGCCATGCTCGGGCTTTGGCAACGCGACGACCTCTGCTAAGGAGTTTACCGGCATCGTATAGTCGCTACCGATGTAAAGCTTGCCCCCAATCAAAAATCCTACGTACTCGTAATGCATGCGATCGGCCAGAAAATCGGCGATTTCCTTGAGATTGGCCTTTTTGGGGTTGATTTTGGTGAGTTGACGGACGATGTAGGCGAGGTCGATTTGTTTGGTAAAGATGAGCGATTTGGTCATAGTGCTGAGCTCCGAGATGGCCGGAGTCAACAGCAAAACGATGGCAATCATGATGAAGTTAAGTAGCACGACCTGGAAGGAAGGATTCGGGACCTTGAATAGCGCCGAGAACACCAGATGGAAAATCAGCAAATAGATGATGGCGGCGCTGGCGATAATCACGATGTAGGACATGATGCGAAGCCAGCCGGTCGAGAGCGCGATGATACGGAAGCGGAGGATTGCGTAGTAAAAGCCGATGATGAACAGCCCGATGGCGAGCGGGCCGACCCAGATTAAATCATAGCGGAACGGTGGCAAGACGATGTCGAAAATCAGTGCGATGAGGCCAGCGACGGCCATGCCTACAACAAAGATCAGGTGGCCGATTTTGAGGTTTTTGCTCTTGGCGTGGCGGATTTGGTGGAAGAGATAGACACAAAAGGCTGGTGTGATCGAGCAGAAGAAGACCGAATACACCGGGTAGTACCACTGGGAGAGGTCGATACTGATGGAATTGCCACTGGACGAAAGGACGATGTCGGAATAGAGCAGCGACGGGTTGAAAAAGAACACGTTAAGGAGCCCGACGCCGACGAGCGCGAATAGGACAGTGACGACCTTGCCGGTCTTGTACTTCCAGGCGTTGTAGCCGAGCAGGGAAACGTCCATCAAGATGGCGCCGGAATAAATACCCCTGATAAGCCACGGGGCGACGGCGTAATCTTCGGCGCTATTACCGAGGGAGAGGAAGAAGGTGATCGAACAGGCCCAGATGGCTTCGCCGATGGCGGCCGAGAGGAACCACAGACTGCGGGCCCGCTCCGTTTTGTTGCTACCAAAAATCAGCGCAAAGGCCGAAAAAATCGTCAGGATCGACACGGCGATGACGAGTATGTAGATAAGACGCACTTAAACCTCCTTTATGAATTACTACCATTATACCACAAGTTTATTGAAAATAAAAACCCCGCTTTTGCGGGGTTTTTAAATTAGGGGGTAATTTTGGTGAGTGTAATCATGAGCGCAGTGGGCGACTCGTTGTAAGTATCGAGCGCGTATTCTGCACCGTATCTGATGTCTGAATGCCAGAGGCGTTTGCGGGCCTGCTCGACCATATCGATGGCTTCAGAGGCTGTTTTGGGTAGATTCATCGGTGGCCAGCCGAAAATACTGGCGTTGCGACGAAAGACCGGGCAATCGAGTTGTAGGTCGAAGAAGAAAATTCCTCGCCCGACAAGCAGCTGGTGGACCGGCGCCAAAACCGCATCGGTGAAAATATCAAACGGGAAGTAGGTAGCCACTCCGCCAAGAATGATGATGTTGGAATCCTTGCAGATGGGATTCTTGATCTGGGACATCAGGTCGCCGTGATGGTAAGTGATGCCCAGCTCCCGCATATCACGGTCGAATAACTTCGGCGGGTCGATGGTAGGATCCTTGTCAAAAGCAATCACCGTTTCGTAGGCCGGAGATAACTGTAGACCGTGCCAGCGCGCCCAAGCCAGGCGACCGGCGCCAAGGTCGACAACCTTAACCTTGCAACCAAACTCGATGCCCAGCGCTACCGCAAACGAAAACACGTGGTTTGCGGTAGCGAGCTGACGCTCGCGGTTATAAACCAGCGCCGGATCGTTCCGAACAAAAGCGTCAATCGGGTCGGAATGTGGTATCTCCTTGATCCAATCGCCCGCCAGATTATAACCGGCGCCGTAACTCAGCTCCAGTGCCCCGGAGGGAGATTTGCCAATTTCGATCAGCCACGGGAAGAAAAACTCCGACTCAGCACCGTGATAATCCAACGTGAACTGCACCAGGCCGTGGTTATTCTCCAGCCTAGGCGCAATTGTAGCCCACATATGGTCCAGTTTCTCCCGATCTACGTCGGTGTGCGATTCATAAAACACATCGTGGATGTGCTTTATTGTAGCAGGGTCGACCGGGCCGGGGTGGTTTTGGTTAATGCTGGCATACTTGCCAATTTCTTCGTCCGTCATAACAGTGGTACGCTCTATCGGATCATAGAGTTCGCGAAATTTTAACATAAAATTACCTCCTTTTTAAGCTACTCCCCCTAATGGTTATCTATTATACCACACTTTGCCTGATTTGACCAGTGCTAGGCTGGCGTTCTACATACAACTTTCACAACCTTTGCAACATTTCGGCAGGAGTTCTATAACCTAT
>CAZXEG010000034.1:0-6169 GCA_964639835.1 uncultured Candidatus Saccharibacteria bacterium
TCTTTCCTTCGTGGCGACTGCGCACGATCATTTTATTAGTTTTCTTATTGTGGCGCGTCCGGTAGCCCAGAGTCAACTGACCCCAAGGCGTCCGTGGTGCCCTACCAGTACCGTGTCGACCACCGTCACCACCACCGTGCGGGTGATCCGTCGCGTTCATCACGACACCACGTACCGTCGGGCGAATGCCCTTGCGACGACGGCGCCCTGCCGCGCCAATCTTCACATTCTGGTGTTGCAAGTTCGACACTGTACCAATCGAAGCCTCGCACGAAGCCAGCACCTTGCGCACTTCGCCAGATGGCATCTTGAGCGTGGCATAGCCATCTTCCTTTGCCATCAGCTGCGCTTGCGCCCCCGCCGCTCGCACCATCTGTGCACCGCGACCTGGCGTCAGCTCCACCGCATAGACAAACGTACCGACCGGGATGTTTTCAAGTGGCATCCGATTCGAATCTTCCACTTCCACCTCGTCACCAGTCTTAAACACCGTACCCTTCGTCATCTTGGTGTCGGCTAGCACGTAGTAATACACTCCGTTCTCGTCCTTCACCCGCGCGATCCTCGCGCTCCGGTTCGGGTCATACTCAATCTCTTCCACCGTCAAAGTTAAATTCTTCGGCAGATTGTAAGTCATAATCCGATAGTGCCGCTTCACGCCACCACCGCGGTGTCGCACCGTAATTCGCCCCTGGTTATTCTTGCCCGCTTGCTGCTTCTTGGCCCGGGTCAAAGACTTCAGAGGTTTCTTGGTCGTAATCTGATCATAATCCTCGGTCGTCTTCTGCCGTTGCGCAGCCGTCATCGGGCGGTATACACGAATTGCCATTATTCATTCTCCTTCCCTGCATTCTTGTCCGCCTTGGCAGCTGCTTTCTTGGCTTTCTTCTCCGCCTTCACGGCTTCCTTCTCTGCCTTTTTCTCTGCCTTGGCATCCTTTGCGCTGGTTTTATTATCTTCCGGCTCCTCAAACACCTTGATCGAGTCGCCTTCCTTCAAAGTTACATATGCAAACTTCTTGTCCTGATGATGCGTAATACCCGGATAAGCGTGCTTACCCTTGCTAAACTTCATCTTCTTGCCGTTCCGAATCAAAGTCCGTACGTCCACCACCGTCACGTTAAACTCCTTCGCGACCAGCCGAGCAATCTCTTGCTTGCTCATCCCCGGCTTCACCGGGAACACATAGGTCCGCTTAGCCTGCTCGAGGTAGGTCTTCTCGGTCGCACGTGGTTCGAGTAAATGTAGTTTTACCTGTTCCATTTTACTTCTCCTCCCCCTTGAGCCATGCTTTTATCGCCGGCATCGCCTTTTCAGAAATCACAATCTTATCTGCATTCATCACGTCAAACACATTGAGATAAGTCGGGCGCACCGCCTTCAGATTCGCGATGTTATTCGTCGCGCGAAGGGTCAGCTCGTCCTTCTCCGGCACCACTAGCAATATGTTTGCGTTCGTATCGATTTTATTGTCAGACAAAATCTTCATCGTTTCCCGCGTCTTGCCGTCGCGCACGTTAAAATCAGCGATCGTCACCACCGCTTTGTCTGCATTTTTCATCGACAAAGCCTGGCAAATCGCAAGCCTTTTACTCTGCTTCGAAATCTTCTTGGTGAAGTTCTCGTTACCGGTCCGACCAAACGCCACCCCACCATGCCGCCAAATCGGGTTCCTCGTCGAGCCAAACCGCGCCCGACCAGTGCCTTTCTGCTTCCATGGCTTCTTACCACCACCGCGTACTTCGCCCCGCTTCAAAGTTTTAGCGTGCGAGCTCCGCGAGTTCGCCAGGTAAGCGTCGTAAGCCAACTTTACCAGCTCGTGGTTTTCTACGGAGAGACCGAAGATATCTTTATCTAGAACCATATTACTCCTTTCCCTCCACCATTACAATACCTTTGCGCGGCCCTGGCACAGCGCCCTTAAGACCGATCAGGTTTCGCTCCGCGTCGATATACGCCACCACTAAGTTCTTCACGGTCACCGTGTCGTGGCCCATCCGCCCCGGCATCTTCTTGCCCTTCCAAACTTTCTGTGGATACATCGAGCCAATCGAACCAACCTTCCGAATATCGCCCTTAAACCCGTGAGTATTGCGCGACTCGTTAAAGTTCCATCGCTTCACCGTACCAGCGTACCCCTTCCCCTTAGAAGTACCGGTCACCGTCACCTTATCGCCCAGCTGAAAAGCTGACACGCTAATGGTGTCACCGAGTTTCATGCCCTCCGGAATCGCCTCTACGCGAAATTCCTTCAGGACCTTAGGATTGATATTTTCGCCGGCCTTCTTTACGTGGCCAGTCACCGACTTGCTCAGATTCCGACTCTGACCAAAACCAACTTGCACAGCGTTATAACCGTCGGTTGAGGCGGTTTTAATCTGAGTCACCGTGCACGGGCCAGCTTCGAGGATCGTTACCGGAGTAACTACGCCATCGTCGCCGATGATCTGAGTCATACCAATTTTGGTGCCGAGAATGACTTGCATCCTATTCCTTTCTTTTGCCTCCAGTTTTGCCTCTACGTATCAGGCAAAACCCTCGCAAAACTTAAATTTTACACTCTTAAAACTAGATTTTTGAGCCGGTTTCTAGTAGCAAAAGCCACTAGACCCATCTCTATATCTAGGTCTAACTCTTCCATTATATCACAGATTCGGTTTTTTGACAAGATTCAAAGTTCCAAAATGTATTCACCAGCCCGTTTACGATTTTACCCGGGTTTAGCGTCAAAACCTGCAAAAGCTCCGCCTCGTCATAATACTTCTTTAGCTTCCCTTGCGCCCCCACCAACCGTTCCTTACTTCCGACGTGGTGAATGTCACTCCCAAAAGCAAAAATCCGCTTCTCTTTCGCAAGCCTCACCGCCAGCCTTTTTGCCCGCTTTCCGTACTGCCCCACAAAGCTCCCTAGATTGCATTGCAAAAGCACCCCCATCTCGACAAGCTCCGAAATTAAACCATAATCGTTTTGCAGGCTCTCATACCGCTCCGGATGCGCCAAAACGACTTTATACCCGTCCGAAAGAAGTTTTGCAAAAACATCCTCGTACCCCTGATAATCCCCACTCATCGGGAGTTCCACCAACAGGTACTCGCTCCCCGCTAGAGGCGCCACCACCCCTGTTTTTACTAGCTCTGCAATTTCCCGGTTTATATATATCTCGTTGCCAAGATGCAATTTTATGTTCACTCCAGCCGCTTCCAGCCGTTCCGAAAGCCTCTGGAGCAGCTCCTGATTCTCCGCAGAAGTTGACGTATACCCCGTTCCCTCCACAAAGTGTGGCGTCGCCACCACCTCAGTCACTCCCGCCTGCACGAGCTCCGAAACGATCGCTACCGCGTCTTCAAAATCCCTCGCCCCGTCGTCCACCCCTGGCAAAATATGCGCATGCAGATCAATCATCTTCTCGTTCGCCGTAATAATAGTAGTTGTAATACTTCGACGACTTCCGCCCCACCATGTTAAACACAATCCCCGCAATCTTCGCCCCCACTTTGTCGAGCGCCGCCTTCGTATTGGCGAGGTCCGCCCGCGCCGTATTGCCATCTTTCGTCACAATCAGGGTTTCATCCATAAAGCTCGACAAAATCACCGAGTCCGTCAGCCCGCCCACCGGCGCCCCATCGAAAATCACGATGTCGTACATCATCCGAAGGTTCTGTACTAGCCGCTTGTTTTTCTGCGACGCGAGCAGTTCGCTCGGATTCGGCGGGTAAGTCCCGCAGGTGATGATGCTCAGGTTCTCCACGTTCGTCCCCCGGATATACTTGTGCACGTTCTCCAGCTTGTCCGTCAACAGGTTCGATAGCCCCTCCGTATTCGGAATCCGAAACAGCTTATGTACCCGCCCTTTGCGCAAATCGCAGTCCACGAGCAAAACCTTCTTGTCCGCTTGCGCAAACGAAATCGCCAAATTCGACGACACAAAGCTCTTACCCTCCCCCGCGTTCGTACTAGTAAGCAAAATCGTCTTTAAGTTCTTGTCCACCGCCGTAAACTGCAGATTCGTCCTTAAGCTCTTGATGTTTTCCGTCACAATCGACTTCGGGAACCGCTCTGCCACCAGTTCATCGCCAGTCCGCCGGTTCTTCATATCGCTTTTCGACACCGACCCCGTCACCGGCAACCCAAAGATTTTCTCCACGTCGTCGCTCCGCTTCACGCTATCATCCAGATAGAATTTCAAAAACAACAGCCCCGCCACCCCCGCAACCGAGCCTAGCACCGCCAGCATCACATCCCGTACCAGCGTATTGTTCGCCGGCGTCTCTGGCGCCTCTGCCACCGACAACTGGCTCACGTTATCGAGCTTGTAAATCTTCATAACTTCCTCGGTAAACACCTTGGCGATCTCGTTGGTAATTTCCGCCGCCTGCTCCGCGTTAAGGTCCTTTACCGCCACGCTCAGAATCGAAGTGTCTTCCACCGGCTTCACCGTCACGTTTTTCGACAGGTCCCGCACGTCCATCTCGAGATTCAGATGTTTTATCACCTGGTTTAGAACCAGCTCACTTTTCGCAATCTCGCTATAGGTCGTGGTCAGCTTCTGACTCGCATTCACGTCGTTTAGAGTCGCCGCCGAGCTCTCCGCTGAGTCGCTCTTCGCAATCACAATCGTCGTCCGCGCCTGATACACCGGCTTTTTAATTGCGAGATCATACGTCGCCACCCCCGAAACCGCCAAAATCGCCACCAGAATAAACGCCCAGATGTAGCGTTTTAGATAGCTAAAAAAGTCTTTAATGTTGATTTCTTCCATAAAAACCCTTACTTACTATATATTATAGCACAAAAAGCCATAAAAGTAAAGGGTTTTAGCACATTTCGGTAAAAATGCTAGTCGGTTTTCTCTTGCGCCGAAGTTGCTTCTTGCGCCGAGGCCTCCGCCTGCGCCGAGGCTTCCCCTTGCGTCGAAGTCGCCTCTACTTCGGTCTCTAGATATGCTTTGATTTGCTTCGTCGCCTCCGCCACCGAACTTTCATCCGCGATCATCACATAAAGTGGCCGATTCGCGCCCATGCTATAGGTCGGCTGCATATCGCCCACGCCATCCACCCCGATTGACTTCACTTCCCACTGAGGCTTTTCGGTTAGTTGCAGGGCGATGAATTTCTCGATGTCGCTTTTTAGAAAGGTCGTCTCAAACGAATCCGCCACGATGTCGAGTATCGTCGGCAGTCGCAAGAGATAATCTTGCGACCCAGTCAGCTTAGCGATGATACTCGTTAGCACCTGCTGCTGGTTTTCGCCCCGGTGCCTATCGCCAGTCTTGTAAGATTTTCGCTCACGCGAAAATCTCAGCGCGCAATCCCCATCCACCGTCTGCTTGCCCACAACGTAATTACAGATTTTGTCCTTCCCCTCGGCCGTCAGGCTCATCGCCTGGTCCGAATCGATTTCTATCCCATCCAGCTGGTCCACCACCTGGATGACCGTGTCAAAGCTCACTTTGATAGTGTGGTCAATTTTGATACCCAGGAAATCCTCAATCGTCGTCTTGCTCATATTTATGCCATATACGCCCGCGTGCGTCAGCTTGTCCTTCAGCCCAGTTGTACCGTGCAGCTGCACGTAGGTATCCCGCGGAATCGACACGAGCAGGATTTTTGCCTCTGCCGGGTTCACTACTGCCACGATATTTACGTCCGACCGCGCCGTCGCCTCTACCCCCTGCCGCGAATCACTTCCCGAAATCAGCACCGTAAACGGCTCCTTTAGTACCTCCACATCCGAAATTTCCATCTCCGCATACTCCCCCTGGTCCAACCCCTCCCGCGAAATCTTCGTCAAAAAGTTCTGGTACGAGCTCACATACCGAATCGCCACCACCGTCAAAACCGCCACCCCCGCCAAAATCACTCCCCCTATCACTCGCAACCACCACCGCCTCTGCTTTCTCTGTTTCGACATCAAACTCCTCATCCGCCCACCGTATATATTATATATAGCATTTTTATGCCGTCTTGTCAATCTCGCGCGAAAATATCTCTTGTCATCACCTTATCAGCCACGTCTGATAGTTCTGATACCATCCGATTAGCTAAAATCACCGATGCGTTTTCTTTAAGCGAATCTAAGTCGCTCGTCACCATCGCGCCAAGAAATTCCGGCCCTTCATACGACGGTTCATACACCAAGACATCCACTCCCGCAGTCACCAGCTCCGAAA
>CAZXEG010000035.1:0-5587 GCA_964639835.1 uncultured Candidatus Saccharibacteria bacterium
GTAAAAATGTGCCCCCAACTTTTCAGGAGGGGGGATTGCGAGTAACCTCGAATATGGTTTTATTATATCAAACACTAAACATTTTGTCAAGATTTTCAGAAAGGACTTATACACCAAAATATGGTATAATAACAGATAAGAATTAATGAAAGGTTGGTTTTGAACTTAAAGATTGGAATTGTGGGGTTACCAAATGTGGGGAAGAGTACGCTTTTTAATGCGTTGACGAATGCGGGGGCACTTTCGGCGAATTATCCGTTTGCGACGATCGAGCCGAATGTGGGGATCGTGCCGGTGCCGGATGAGCGGCTGGAGTTTTTGGCGGAGCTTTATGCGACAGAGAAAAAAGTGCCGGCGACGGTGGAGTTTGTAGATATTGCGGGGCTGGTGGCGGGGGCATCGAAGGGCGAAGGGCTGGGGAATAAGTTTCTGGCGCACATTCGCGAGTGTCAGGCGATTTGTCATGTGGTGCGGGCTTTTCTTGACAACGATATTGTGCGGGCGGACAATCAGGTGGAAACGGATATTTTGAAACAAGCGAAGGATGATATCGAGATTATTAATTTGGAATTACAGCTGGCGGATGAAGAGACACGGGAGAAGATTGCAGCAAAAAGGAAAAAAGATGCGGCAGACGAGCAAGTGGCGTATTTGACGGATAAGCCGGTGATTTATATGTTTAATGTGGATGAGGCGGGCTTGACGGACCAGGATTTGCAAGAGAAGTTGCGTGATTTGGTGAAGCCTTGCAGGGCGGTGTTTGTGAATGCGAAGCTGGAAGAAGAAATGGCAGGAATGTCACGAGCGGAGCGAAAGGAGTTTTTGGCAAGTTACGGGGTGGAGCGGGATGCGCTGGAGGAATTAATTCAGGCGGCGTATGATACATTGGGGCTCCAGTCGTTTTTGACGGCCGGGAAGAAGGAGTGCCGGGCGTGGACAATCAAGAAGGGGGCGAAGGCGCCAGAGGCGGCAGGGACGATTCATACGGATTTTGAGCGAGGGTTTATTGCGGCGGAAGTGATGAATTTTGATGATTTGAAGGAGTGCGGTTCGGAGCAGGCGGTGAAGGCGGCAGGGAAGCTGAGGCTTGAGGGGAAGACTTACGAGATGCAAGATGGGGATGTAGTAGAGTTTAAGTTTAACGTCTAGAGTGGGCGGCTAGTTGAGTCCGCTGATGCTAGATAGGGAATCAGAGCCGAGCGCGGAGCTAGTGGCATTTAATCTGGATGCTGTAATTTTTACAACAGAACCGTCGGCGCCGACTTCGCCGAGCAGGTCGGTGCCTTCGGCGATGACGAAATATTCTTCCACGTAAAAATCGGCGACGAAATCGGTGAGGTTGAGGTCGGCGTTGGCATTTTTGACGAGGAAAAATGGCGTTTCGGTGTAGGCGTCGGACTCGGTGAGGACTTCTAGGGTTGAGTCTGAGGCGGTGAAGTTGCTGGCGCCACTAACGACGTCCTGGGCGGGGTTGTAGATCGTGATGGCGGAATTGTTTTGACTATCTAAAAAGCCGTAGCCGTTGGTCCTCAAGTCACATTTTTGGAGTGTGATGGAATTCTCGCCTTTGATAACTGCGATCCCGGCGCCGGTGCTGGTGCCGGTGGAGTCGGCGACTGTAACGTTGCCGGCGGAATAGATGAGGGGCGAATTGGTTCCGGAAGTCTGAAGGCTGAGATTTGTGGCCGTGATAGTGCCGCCAAGAGTGGCGTGGAGGGCTCCGGAATCACTCCCGGTGGTTTCGATGGTGGTCTGGCTGACTTTGGCAGTGCCACCATCAATGGCCATGATGGCACTGGAGCCGAAGCTTGCGGTGGTGATGGTGGCGCCATTTACGATGGCCTGGGAATTTTCGCCGATGACGATAATGGCGGAGCCCCAACCGTAAAGGTCGTAATCGTCGCCGTTGCCGTTGAAGTCGGCGGAGCTGGTTTTGGCGATAGTGACGCCTTCGTCGATGGTTAGTGAGCCACCATTGATGACTAAGAAGACGGCTTCGTCGTCGTTTGCGGATTCGTAGGAGCCGGAATCGAGGACGACGTCAATGCCGTTGACGATGTGGGCACCGCGATATTCGACGAGTTTGCCACCAACGCGAGTGGTGACGGAGCCGGAGTATATGGAAGTGGAGGGAGGATCGGGCGTAACTTCGAGGTCGCCAGGATCGGCGCTACGGGGTAAATTTATCACGACGACGATGGCGATGATAGCTAGAGCTAGGGCGCTGATAGCACCGATGAATAGGGCAAGGTGTTTTTTGCTGGGAGGATCCTTGGTGATGAGCTTTTGTGGTGTTTGAGCCGTGGGGCCAAATTCATTGGGGCGTTTGGCCAGGGTGTCGCGGGTCAAGATGAATTTTTGCTTGGGGGCATTGTCGGACGGGGACGCGAGAGTATCTTGGGGCTGCAGGAATTTGAGCGCTTCTTGGCTAACCGAAGTGAAACCCTGAGAGCCGTTAGTAATTGGGGCCTGAGGGGGCTTTGATGGAGAATCGGTTTGATTCTGCTTATCGTTATCCATAGTATATATTATACTAGCCAGAGGGGAATTTTGCAAAAACGATTTCGGGTTTTTGAGCTAGAAGAATTTTTGTAGAGAGGCGCGTTGGAAGGCGATGGCGCGACGGTGGGTTTTGGCGGATTTTAGAGCGGCTTCGAGATGGTTACGGTTGGCGCCGATGGCGACGAGTTTTTCGAGAAGCTCTTTTGCGGGCGGGAATTCGTTTTCTTCGGAGATGCCGGCGTAGAGGGCGGTGAAATAATCGCTCAAGATATCGATGGGGGTGAGGTCGACTGCGGTGTTTTTGACGTCGAGTTCGGCGGTTTTTTGCAACTTATCGAAGTGCTTGACGAGGTATTTCAGGATGTATTCGCCGACGCCGAGGTAGTGAGGGGAGAGGAGGAGCTTTTCGGTGACACTAAAACGAGCGTAGCCGGTGATGCGACCGTCGGGTTTTAAAAGTTCCGCTAGGAGTAGTTTGGCGTCTTCGGTGTTTTCGGGATAGCTGAGGTAAAAATAGTAGTCGGAAGGGTCGCGCCAGGCGAGGATTTTGTCGAGTTGCTCCTTTGAGGAGAGGTTTTTGAGCGATTCGGTGAAGACGCGGTGCTCGACGCTGTAGTTTTTGCT
The DNA here is from genome assembly GCA_964639835.1 of uncultured Candidatus Saccharibacteria bacterium. Taxonomy (GTDB): domain Bacteria; phylum Patescibacteriota; class Saccharimonadia; order Saccharimonadales; family Saccharimonadaceae; genus Nanosyncoccus. The sequence goes on from CAZXEG010000035.1 coordinate 3,127, forward strand.
GGGGTTACTAGGGGTAAATTCGGAGAAAAAGGCCTTGATTTCGCGGTTTCTCGCGGAGATGTCTTCGAGTGACATGACAAAACTAACGGCGTCGTCGAAGATTGATTTAGTGGCGGAATCTTTGAACTCGAATTCGTCGTAATGGCGCAAAGGCCAAGTACTACCGACGCGGGGCCAGTAGGCTTGGTAGACGAGATCGCGGAATTTCTTTTGCTTGTCCTTGTCTTCGGAGAGATAGCGCCAGGCGGTGTTGATGATTTCGCCGGCGATGTTGAAGCAGGTGGCGGTTTCGGTGCCTCTTGTGTCGTCCGCGGGGAGATTTTCGATGACGTGGGTGGCGAGAGGGAGGACGTCGGTGAGAGGCCAGACGTCTTCGTGCCAGATGTAGTTGGTGAAGTAGTAAGCAATTTCGCGGGCGGAATGCCGGAGTTCGTCGGGCTTCATGGCGAGAATTTGGTGGTGGATATTGTCCCTCGCTTCGGGTGAAAAATTGACAAAAACTGGGTAGTGGAAAAGTGCGGCGATGGTTTGCTCGTCGCGAGCGGGGTTGAGTTTTGAGAGGTCGGTATCAATCGAGGCGATATTAGAAAAAAGCTCGGCAAAATTGAGGCCGAGGAGTTGGGAGAGAAGGGCGCCTGGAGATTCGGGGGCGGAAGATTTGGCGAAAGATTTGAAGAAGAAATGGGTGTTTTTCCAGCCGATTTGGTCGGCGAGGTAGCGGAGGCGGTATTTGGTGACGGCGATGATGCCGGCGCGAATTGCGTCGTCAGAGAAGTTGAAGGATTTGTCGCTCGCAAAGTTGATGAGGTTGATGGCGTCTTGATAGTCGGTGACGGCGAAACTGAGAGTGCCGAAATTATCGTCGAAAGTTTCGAGCGTCTGGATGTAAGTTTGGTAGAAGCAAAGTTCTTCGGCGGAAAGATGTTTTCGGACGGCTTCTATGTGCTTTTTGAAGGGCTCGGGGTTGTAGGGGGCGAAGACTTTGGCGGACATAAAATAGACGCCACTGCAGGAAGAGTCGATGCGGTAGGTTTTGCCGGATTTTTTGTAGAGGAAGCAATAGGTGTCGTCGTCGCGGGAGAATTTGATCTTTTTGCCTTTGTAGGCGTGGTTGCCATAGCGGGCGTCGGCGTATTCTAACTTTTGTGATTTTGCTAGACCGTCTAAGAGGGATTCGACGGTGGCGTAGGCTTCGATGGCGGTGCGGGAGTGGGGGATGGTTTCGACGAGATAGTAAGTGAAGTCGGTGCCGTCGAAAGTGTAGATGCGGGCGGTGCCAGGGCAACCCATAGCGCCGGATTCAGCAAATTCGGCGTAAACGATGGTGGCGGGGTCGAGAGATTTGAGGATTTTTTGAGTGAGTGTGTGAGGTTTTGAAGAAATTATATGCATAATTCCATTATAGCACACTTTGCTTGATTTGTCAAGATGTGGTAAGATGGGGGTAATGAAGTTTAAGAGCCGGAGGTTTTTGGCGGTAATAGCGGGGCTTCTTTTGGCTTTGGTTTTTGTGGTGACGAATCCGGCGAGTTTTGAGAAGTGGTTTGTGCGGGTAGAGAACACTGGGGCGGAAGAAGGGGTGAATGATGGTACGGGGGAGCTTGCGACGGTGGTGTTGGAACAGCTAGAGGTGAAGGGGCGGGCGCCAAAGACGGGGTACTCGCGGGAGGAGTTTTATTCGACGTGGCCGACGGTGGACGGGTGTTCCCTTAGGCAGCGGATTATTAAGCGGGAGTTTGGGGAGTCGGCGGTGCTTGATGAGTGTAATGTGGTGGCGGGGGAGTTTGATGAGCCATATACGGGGGAGCATTTAGTGTTTTCGTCGCGGGAGGAGATTTCAAAGGGGGTGCAGATCGACCACGTGGTGGCGCTTTCGGATGCGTGGCAAAAGGGGGCGCAGTATTTTTCGGCAGAGGAGCGGTATGCGCTAGCGACGGACCCGTTGAATCTTTTGGCGGTGGATGCTTCGGCGAATGGGAAAAAGTCGGACGGGGATGCAGCGACGTGGTTACCGCCGAATAAGAAGTTTCGCTGTCAATACGTGGCAAGGCAAGTGTCGGTGAAGTATAAATATAAGTTGTGGGTGACGGAGGCGGAGAAAGAGGCGATTTTGCGGGTGCTCTCCGCTTGTCCGGACCAGCGGACGTATGGTATAATGAATTTATGAAGAAGTGGACGTGGAGTGTAATTATAGGGGGAGTGGTACTTGTGGTTTTGGCGTTTTTGCTGGGGCGGTATGCACTACCGTATGACAAAGGTTTGCCGGAGCTACCGGCGCCGGAGTTGTCAGAAGGGCAGAGAGGGGAGCTCGGAATAGACAAGAATATTAACGAGGCGACGATTGATAAATATTTGGGGCGTGAGGATGCGGTGTATCGGGATATGCGGATGCTGTCTGACCCGGGAAATTACGCGGCGATTGGGGGTGATGCGATGTTGTCGGGGTTTGTGAATGGGTTTG
>CAZXEG010000036.1:0-5532 GCA_964639835.1 uncultured Candidatus Saccharibacteria bacterium
GTCTTTTTATCACGCACCTCGCCATCTCCGGCGTTCATAATTCGTTCAATTTGCTTGCGGATACAGGACTTGTTGTGCTCAACTTCGGAAAGCGGCTTCAGCTCCCGCTCCCCATTCTCCTTCGGATCACCAATCTGCCCCGTCGCCCCACCGACTAGTAGCACCGGCTCATACCCGTGCCGCACAAAGCACGCGCACATCATCAGAGCCGCCAAATTCCCAATCGTCAACGAATCCGCCGACGGATCCGCCCCCCAGTAAAACTTCTTCGACTCCCGCTCATCCAGCTCAGAAGCGTTAGAAAACGTATTCTCCGCCACAAACCCCCGATAAATCAACTCTTCCGATAATTTCATATTTCTACTATACCACATTTCTCTAAAATATGCTATCATATACCTATGAGAATTTTCTGGACCGACGGCAGTGCACACCCCAACCCCGGCAAAGGCGGTTACGTCGTCATCGAAGATTTAAAGAACGGCAAAGCCAAAATCGTCGCCATGGGCCACGCGCCACGTACTACCAACAACCGCATGGAGGCCACCGCCATCATCCACGCCATCGAAGAGGCGAAAGGCGAGCCCTGCGAAATCCACACCGACTCCAAGCTCTGGATAAATGTTGCCACCGAATGGGCCCCCAAGTGGGCAAAAAACAACTGGCGTAAAACCACCGGCAAGATCGAAAACCTCGACCTCGTCCAAAAACTCTACGCGCTCTGCACGACTCACAAAGTCAAATTCGTCTGGGTTAAAGGCCACAAAGGCACCAAGCTCAACGAACTCGCCGACCAGTACGCCAAAAAAGCCAGCGACAAAGCCTAGCTATATAGTTATTTTCCACATAATATACGCTACCGAAATATATAGGCGCTATGCTCTAATGATGCCCCCGTACCGCCCCACTGCCAATTTTGGCTAAAATTGGCAGTGACGTGCTATAATTTTGAGAAAGCCATGCATATTGACTTTTTTATTACGATATGATAAAATTAAAACATCGGAGCAAAAGCTCCAACGTCGGGGATACCACTTCGGTGCTACCCTCATGAGGACCCGCCAGAAATGGCGGGTGGCTCAATTCTTTGAGAAGCATAACGAATATTGCTCACATCAATATAAATATAAGTCTTTACTCCGGGCAAACTCATATTGTATAATATTATACCACATCAAACGTAATTACGATTTTACAAATCCCAAAAGTTTTTCCGAGTCCTCCACCCCATCCGCCAAAAAATCATCCGAAAACATCGCTAGTCCTTGCCTAACCTCGCTCCACGAGTCCTTCTTTTGCGCCAAAACCTTTACTGTTTCCATTATACCCTCCCTCCTTCCTACAAGGATATACCAAAATATATACTTTTGTCAACCTTTTTTACGCAATAACAATCAAATTAGACTTGCTTAACGCCCTTCCGTACAAATCCCCATCCAATCCTCGCAAACCCCTCTACCCATCCCCGCCATTATATGCTAAAATAAAACCATAGGGGCATACATGGAAATATATCTTCCAATCCCCCGGGCAACGGCAAAAAGCAGCCAAGCGTTCGAGCTCCGCAAGGGACAGTTCTCGAGCCCTTAGCAAAAGCAGAGCGAGTCAAAAATAGCATCAGTCTTTTCACTACCGGTTGCCTGCAAAATCAGGTGGAAGTCCAGAAGCCACTTCCGGGTCGCCACCTGGAAGTTCTTGAGAAACAAAATCCGCCACTGTCTCACCGTTGCAGTTTCTCCCCGCCATCCCTTGCGAGGAATGACGGACTAAAGCGCTTCTTATGCCCGTATACGATTGTTCTGTTAGTATCGCCTACTACATTAAAAAGTTGTTCAGTTTATTCGCTACGTTAACTATGGAGTTTGGCCTAAAGCCACGTAGGCTTTCGAGAAGTTTACAACCAACGGAAATCCACGACCATCAAAAGCTTACAATCAACAAAGTCGACAATCAGCATTTCAAATCTCGAAGCTCCATAGTCCGGTTTACGGCGGGAACTACAACAATGGCTCCCTTAACAATGCGACTACGAACGGGAACTGGTGGTCAGCTACGGCTAACAATGCTCGCAATCGTTACAACCTGAACTACAACAGTGGTAGTCTGAATACCAACAACAACAATCGCTACAACGGGAACTATGTGCGCTGTATTCGTACTACCTCCTCCTAGCGTCGCTCGTCTTGTTACTTATTAGGCTCGTTTACGTCCGCTAGCGTTGCTTATCGCTCGTCCCCCTTAGCATTCCACCTGACAAAATACGCCCGGAAGGGCGTATTTTAATGACCAATTGCCTCCTACCTCTTTTCTAGCACTCTCATAATCTCCAGAAAATCATCTCCATTCATTCTCTTGCCGTGCTTCATCATCATCTCAAGAACCAATTTCCGTGAATTCATATGTTTCATATGTCCAATATAAGACACTACCGATTCCACATCGCGCACTCCTAGCGCCGTCTCCGAAAAAGCCCGCCTCGAATTTTTAATCAATCTTTCGCCGGGATAAACTCTCCGCCCCGGCCTCACCACCGCACCCAGAAACGGCACACCCCGCTCGGCCGGTTGTATCCAAATCTTCCTCGGATGTAATTTCAGCCCTAGCCTCGCCAAAAAATCCGCAATCAGCGGTATCTGTTCGATCGCTCGCTCCACCTCTTCATCCGAAAACACCCCGAAAAAGTCGTCCACATACCGCCCATAGTGTTTCCACTTCAAATCCATCGTCAAAAACCTATCCAGCAAATTCAAATAAATATTCGACAAAAGTTGCGACGTCAAATTACCAATTACTATACCAATCCCCACCATCTGCCATATCAAACTTTTCGTCTTCGGCAAATCTTTCCAATCGTCTGGCCACCCCTTCAGCTTCGCTCCCGCCACCGGGTCGTCCATGATAATCTCACGCCACAAAAATTTCAACACTTCATAATCTTCGCTCTCCGAATTCCCCTCATACTGTCTATCTAAAAAATCTAACGCAATTTCCAGCAATTCCACTCGCGGTATATTTACAAAATATCCTTGGACATCTAGTTTTATTACCCAAACTTTTGTTGCACCATTATTATATACTGAATTAATATGGTGTTGCAACCGCCGAATACCAAAATCAGTTCCCTTCCCCTCTCGGCAAGAATATGAATCGTAAATGAACTGCCGGTCGCAAAAATCATATACTGAATCATACACTACATGTTGCGCCACTCGGTCAATGAATGGCGCCGCAAAAATCTCGCGTATCACCGGATTGAAAATAATATGCGCAGTGCTTCGGCTCGGATGATAAGTTTTATTCAAAATCGCATCGCGCAAAATCACCAGATTCTCCCAATCGTAAACTTCGAATCTATGCTCATCATACGTTCCCCGTTTCCCGCCTCTACGCGCTTCAAAATACGCCACCGCCAACCGAAACAACAAATTGTTCTCGTAGTTTGCCAACCACTTACTTTCTTCAGTGCTTTTTATCAGCATTTTTACTCTCCTCTATTGCTTTATTGATAATTTTACCTTTTATCTGCCGATTCATTCCTATTATGATATCTGCAATTCTTGTCGCTTCGGCCACAGTCCACACTCCAAGCTCCACAAACATTGACGTATATTCTAGAAGCACCAGCCCTGCTTGCACCATTTCTCTTGCTGCCACCACTTTGTCCGTAGTGCCATGCGCAATTTCTGAATATCGTACCATTAATATTTCCAACCGAAACGCCACTCTATTGGAAAACATCCTAGCGTATTCATGTTTAATCTTCCCCACTTTAGGTGGCAATATTCGCTTCAGTATCAGAATCATCTTATTAATATCCGGGAATAAATCTCTTGGGTACAGCGCCCCATAAAAATTGTCCTTATTGCGTTTTTCAATTTTATGCATCCCGCTTATTTCAGCTTTCGGATATTTTCTCGGCAATTTAATATAGACTATGTCGCCATTCTCGCTCCCTTCTTTATTTACTATTTCTATTTTTCCAACTTTTGCTTCCAAACCTCTCAAGAGTGCTTCAAGGTTCAAAATATAAGCCACACCCGTTTTAAAACGCCACTTCGCGCCATCATCCTCATCCGTTCTCAAAGTTGCAGTCCGCCCCATTTTTGGCGCCAAATCATGTACATAAATTAGCGCCGATGGCCCGCCCATCACATAGAATGTCTTTTGCTCCACGCCGTAATCGGAGCATTTAGTTAACACCAAATATTCATCATTAGTCTTTTCAAATTCAAACGCAATCTTCTTCCTTTCGCCATAACTTCGATACCTAGCTCGTCGTTCCGCTTGAGTCATTCCCCGACCATGTTTTCTTTGTATTTTTTCCGTTTGCGCTTCCGGATGTACATATTCACGTCCTTTACGCGTATTGGCAATCACAATTTCCGGCGTCTCCAATGCACTTCTCTTTGCTGCTTCATCAACTTTTTGTGATTTCTGCTTCTCCAGCTTTTTCTTCGTCTCCTGTTTTTGTTTAGCTTCCTTAATTCTGCGTTTTTCCTCATCTTGTTTGCGTATGTCCGCATCAATCATGTCAAACAACGTTAACTGTCCGCTTGCTGGTTTTTCTTGTTTCTTTCTAGGCATTTATTATACTCCTTTTTTTAAATTTTTTGCTCGCTCGCCCTCAGGGGCTCGCTCGCGATAGTACTCGGGTGGAAGTCTAAGGGGGACGAGCGATAAGCAACGCTAGCGGACGTAAACGAGCCTAATAAGTAACAAGACGAGCGACGCTAGGAGGAGGTAGTCCGAATACAGCGCACATAGCTCCCGTAGTAGCGACGGCTGCTGCTGGTATTCAGACTACCACTGTTGTAGTACAGGAGGTAACGAGAGCGAGCATCGTAAGCCGTAGCTGACCACCAGTACCCGTACGTAGCCGCATTGCTAAGGGAGCCATTGCGGTAGTACCCGCCGTAAACCGGACTAAAGGCAGTGGTGTAGCTAGTAATACCAGACTGTTCGGAATTGGTTGGTAAGCGCCAGTTTTTTGGGCAAACATCATATGTTGCAGCTGTACTATTTGCTCCTTTGGTAGCGATAGTACCAACAGTAGCAGCAGAGTAGTTATACCAAACTGTTGGGTCACCATTATTGTCTATACCTTCATGTACACATAAGTTGGTCCAACCGTTGCCCGTATAAGTACTGCTACTATAGGCACCGTAGCAGTCGCTGGATGTACTAGAGCCATTGGTTAGATCTTTGAGAGTAAGGGTGGTGTTAGAATTATAGTTCGTGGTAGCACTTTTGACAATCATGGAGGTGGAGGTACTGCCGGTATCACCAAGATAGCGGAGGTTTGATGTCATCCAACATGCGCCATTGATGTAGCGGACGGTGTATTCTTTGTTGTCGCGCTTGTCTACTACGGTTTTATTGGCGCTACTAGCTTCACTTTGGCAGGTTGCTAATGTGTAATCCTGGATGTAAGTGGCGGCTACTTGGCTGGTAGCATAAAGAGTAGCCGTACCAGCCCCTACAGTGAAGCTAGTGCCACTTAGAGAACCTGCTCCGCTTTGCAAGACGAATGTG
>CAZXEG010000037.1:0-5244 GCA_964639835.1 uncultured Candidatus Saccharibacteria bacterium
AGGCATCGGTACGAGAACGTGTCGATGGATTACCTCCTTTCTTGAGAAGGAATTAGACGTCTGAATCCTCCGGGATGCAGACAGTCAGGTCGGTTATGGTTGTGATTATACAAGCTTGAATCACAACAACTCTGGTTTACCAGACGTAACAATAAGCTAACACAGAACTAAGATAATGATTGCACAACCAAATTGTTAAATCTCGCAGCAATAGACCAATAAAACCCGCCCAAAAGGCGGTTTTTTGTTATAATAGATAAAAGGAGTATTTATGGAGAAAGCAAAAGTTTATTTCACTAAAGACATCACCAAAGAGGGCCTGCAAAAAGTTTACGAAGCCTTAGGCATAGACATCACGAATGGCGGCCGGAACAAAGTCGGCGTCAAAGTCTCGACCGGCGAAGACGGCGCCAAGGGCTATCTGAAGCCCGAGCTAATCGGCCCCTTCGTGAAGTCTATAGGTGGCACCATCATTGAATGCAATACCGCCTACCCCGGTGCAAGAAACACCGCCAAGGACCACATGGAGGTTGCCAAGAAGCACGGCTTCACCGGGTATGCCGACGTTGACATCATGGACGCCGACGGCGATTTCGAAATCCCAGTGAAAAACGGCAAACACCTAGAGTACGACCTCATCGGCAACCATTTCAAAAACTACGACGCCATCATCAACCTTGCCCACGGCAAAGGCCATGCCATGGGCGGCTTCGGCGCCAACCTCAAGAACCAATCCATCGGCATTGCCTCTAGAAACGGCAAGGCCTACATCCACTCGGCCGGCAAAACTAAAAGCCCCAAGCTCTGCTGGGTTTCTAAGCACAAGCAGATTGACTTCATCGAGTCCATGGCCGAAGCCGCCACTGCCGTAGCCGACTATCTCAAGGCACAAAATAAACCCATCGTCTACATCACCGTGGCGAACGCCCTCTCCCTCGATTGCGACTGCGACGCCAACCAGGGCGACCCGGTGATGGGCGACATCGGCATTTTTGCCTCGTTAGACCCAGTCGCAAACGACCAAGCCTTCATCGACGCCATTTGGCACTCCAACGACGAAGGTGCCAAGGCCCTGCAGGAGCGCATCGACTCCCGCGAAGGCCGCGCCATCCTCCCCTACGCCGAGCAACTCGGCCTCGGCACCACCAGCTATGACCTAGTCGAATTGTAATCGAACTATCTCTCGTCCCCACTCCCGGTCAAAGCCCCCCGCGCCTTACGGCTCGCTAACTTATCCAGATTCATCCGCGCCAGTTCCGAGAGCGGCATATCAAGGTAGAGCGACACTTCCGCCACATACCACAGCACATCCCCGAGCTCCTTCAAAATCGCCAACCGCTCCTCCTCATCAAACTCGCCCCGCTTGTCCCGCATAATCTTCTTCACCTTATCAGCCAGCTCCCCCGCCTCCCCAGTCACCCCCAAGACCTTATCTAGAAACTCCGGCACGTTCAGGCTCCGCTCTCGCATCACCTCCCCCATGTTCGCTTTGCCGAGGTCAGTCGTCTGCGCCCGCCTCTGATATTCGTCAAAATCCATTTTGTCTCCTTTTTAGAATTATACCACAACCCTTGACTTTTTACTGGGCGCGCGTTAAGATGTAATCAGAATTAAACCTAAAAACAAAAAGGAGCTATCCAACATGAAACAGCCAGAATGTCGTCTGACCGAAAAAAGAATGTCAGACGCCAGGTTTCGACGCACCGAAAAACTAATCTTCGACGCAATCTGCCAAAAAGACCCCACTCCTAGCGTCAGGCAAATCACCAAAACAACCGGCCTCGCCAAATCCACTTTCTACCTGCATCATGCAACGTCTCACGCCATCATCCCCGACATCAAATGGTTCATCCTACAAAAATATGTTAAGAGCATCCACGGTCAAGTCCAAATCAAAAGGTTGTACACTACAACCTTATTTTTTATATTAAATCACAAGCGTTTCTTCTTATTCTTGACCGGACGCGGCGACCGCGATTTTCTCATCAAAATGCTCCGCCAGCTCGACGCTCAAATCGAGTTGACCGCCAGATTACCCCAAAACTCCGACAAAATTCTACGCGTCCACTCCGGCGAAATTTGCGAACTGATCTTCTGCTGGTGCGAAAGCGGCATGCCAGAAGAGGGCATCAGTCGCCTCATAAGCGAAACGCTATTTCTCACCAAAACCCTGCGCCCCAGACTCATGCAGCTACTAAGCTAAATGTGGTATAATTAAGCCAATGGAAGACCCCAGAAATCTCATCGACCAGTTCAAAAACCAGCCCAATGAACAAATTTTTGATACTCTCGCCAAAGCCCGCACTCCTCTCGAAATCGCCATCGAAAACGTCGAACACGATTTTAACATCGGCTCCATCATCCGCACCGCCAACTCCTTCAACGTGGCAAAAGTCCACATCATCGGCAAGAAAAAATACAACCGTCGTGGCGCCATGTGTACCGACAAATACCTCGAAATCATCCACCACCCCACCCTAGACGATTTCCTCGAAACTCAAAAGAACAGGGAATTAGTCGCCATCGAAAACAACGTCAAAAACGCTAGGCCTCTTCACGAAAAATCTTTCGGGGAGGACACCACCCTTGTCTTTGGCTCCGAAAATTCCGGCATCACGAGAGAACTCTTAAAGGCCGCCACCGACGTTCGCTACATCGAATCATTCGGTTCCACCCGCTCCGTCAACGTCGGCGCCGCTGCCGCCATCGCCATGTACGAATATACCCGCCAGGTCATCCTCTCGTCTTGAGCTCGCCACTTTTATGCTTACTTTTTCGCACCGCCCCACCGCGAATTTTCAGGACCTGGCAAGTCTTGCAAACCACGTCATCAGAGCTATCGTAAATCTTAGCCCTATTACGCGTGACCTGCCTTAAGCTATTTTCGATGTCTTTAAACTGACTACAAGCCAGTATAATCTCATCCGACACGTAGCCCTTTTTCTCGAAAAACTTCTCTAGCCTGTACCTAATCTCATCGTACGTCAACTCGCCATCGTCGATTAGCTCCGGCCACGTGTCCAGACATAGCGTATCAACTTTGCGCCTTAATTGGAGCAAATACCGACGATAGCTCATGGTCTTCGCCAGTGCCGTTGTAGTCAAAATCAAAGTATGCTGCTTGCAAAAAGTACCAGGGTGCGTTAGTCCCACGCCAAGGAATTTTTGTCCTCTAAACTTACGCTGAAAATACTTCAGGCTCGTAGTGGTCAGCAGATAGTTCGCAAACACAATAAGGTCCACCCTGCCGATGTAGGGGCGCAGTGCAGATCTTGCCGCACTCCTTGCTGCCCGTGCGCTCGATTGAAGTTTTTTGGCATTGCGCCAGTCAATTACTCGGATGATTTCTACTACCGGCAGCTCCTCTTTCAAACGATCCGCCAATAGCTCACCGCCATAGCCACTATCAAAAATTACAATTTTTAGCATCCAAAAACCTTTCTCCTCCAATGAGACCATTTTACCACGCCCGACCACCGACCAAAATGACGTTTTTGCGAGATAATGGACACTCCGTCCATTATCTCGCAAATTCACCCCAAAAAAATCGGCCAAAAGCCGATCCGTACAAACCTGGTGGGGGCGAATTGGGTAAGTTTAACACTGTATAAGAAAAGCAGTATTTAGCATGCCTAACTAAACTAGATGGGCTCAACACTGCATGAGAGATTATGAATTATGCCCCCTTAGTGCGTTTTTCGTAAGAGATACGCTCGTGCTCTGGATTAGTGATATCTAATTTGCCAGTCAGGAATAAGTTATCGAATAGCTCAGGATCATCGATGTGGTTTTCTATATATTTCCAAACCATTTCCGAACCATTATAATAAGCTAGGTCTTTATTATTGACTAATTCACCAGTACCACGAAAACATCGTTGGACAGAATTAATTAAAGCTTTACTTGGCTTGCCACTTAAGTCATTAATAGTATGCTGTATATCGTATACTTCGCGAAAATTTTTACCCATAAAAGTTGCGAGGCCGATATTAATATAGTGGTCAACGCCAGAATCGACATATTTTCCCGCAAGCGCCTGCTCTACACACTTAGCAACACCTTCATCAAAAGTTTCATTATCTGGGAAACCGGTAGAAAACGAAGCAATATCTTGTTCAACATATGGAATAGCACGCAAAACATGAGTGCCTAGTTCGTGGACAATAATGGCGGCGGCTTTATTGCGTGGATATGTTTTTCGATCAGAAAAAATAATTTGACGAGTTTCATGGTTCACAGAAGCATTGCTTGCCGAAGAGCTAACGATAGCTTGATACGGCATAGCTTCATTATTCGGCTCGTCGGAAAATTCTTCAGTGAGAATTTCATTGACGATTTCAGCCATATCGGAGCCGATGAATTCTTCTTGGTCGGCTGGTATATGCTTTAAAAAGCCCTTAAAAAATTCACGAATATATTCGCCAAAGCGCTGAACGGTTTCCGGTTTAGGCCTAAAACGACTATCCGTAACTTCTTTAAGCGGCCCAATATCGTTAAGTAGTTTATCGTATTTTGTCTTATCTTCAGGAGAAAGAGAGTCAGCATCAATAGTAGCAAGTTTTTCCCTCAGTAAAGTATAAAATGTATCTTCATCAGCTTTTCCGTACAAGGCTTCGTTGGCTTCGCGATGATGATCGGCGGCCTTTTGTTTTTCTTCTAATGTACTCGCGTTATTATATTCTATATTCGCAAGAAGAAAATCGTTTTTCTTATAGCAATCAGCGTACAAAATCTGGAGAAGATATTTTTGTTGCTCAGAAAGAGGCGCCTGTTCAATTTTCGTCTTTATTATAGATAGAGCTTCCAAATTGTCTTTTACTTCATTTGAATCAAGATTGCCGTATTCGTTGTTTGGATGAGTTAAATTTGGGTTTTTGAGAAATTCATCCTTAGCGGCGGCATCATTGCTCGCATTGAGTCGTTCATAGACCGTTACATCTGTACTAGCTATATCTCCGGCAATATCAGATAAGGATGCTTCGGCCTTATTGAACGGAATTGAGCTAAGACTGTCCCATTGCTGACCATTATCATTGTCTTGCTTTTTATTTTCATACTTCTCTATCATATGTGTCTATTATATCATAGGCTAGACATTTTTCGTGCAAAACTAACACAAAATAGCACCCCTAGAATCCAGAGGGTGCTTAACAGAAATTAACCACTAAAAAATCGGCGAGAGTGCCGAGTTAGATATAATCTGGTGGGGATATGTGGACTTGAACCACAGACCTCGTCATTATC
>CAZXEG010000038.1:0-4605 GCA_964639835.1 uncultured Candidatus Saccharibacteria bacterium
TTTTCCTCGACGAGATATTGCTTCCCGCCAACGAGGATAACTGCTTTCTTCATATAAATCCTTTGTTAACTCGTACCATTATACCACAGATGGAGCTAAAATGCAATATGTGTGGCGACGGGTCCTGTCGTCGTCTCCTCCCCCACGTCGCTCACGCTCCGTGGGGGTCCCCCTCCGACGACACCACCCGTCGCAAATTTTTATTTTTGCTTCTCGATGGACGTTTCGTCCGAGGATTTTTCGGAGTCATTTGGGGTTTTGCCAGAGACGGCGGTCTCGACGGTTTTGAGGGTGCGATGGGTGCGCCAATAATAGAAGCCGCCAGCGCCGATGCCGAGAACGATGATGATGGCGAGGACGATTTCGGCGGGGCCGGTGTCGGGGATACGGGCTGGTGTGACCTCATCGCAGATGACATTGACGGAAGTCTGATCGGTTTTTTGTTCTCCTGTGGTGTTGTATCTAACCGTCATAGTGTTGGTGAGGGTTTTGCCACAGAGCGACCGATCGTCTCTGACTTGCATCTGGTAAACCAGTTGCACGAGGGCGCCGGCGCGGACGTCGCCAACGTTGTAACCGCTAACGTCGATGATGTCCTCGATGGTTTTGCCGTCTTGATTGTCGACGTTGTAGACTTTGGTGCTACCAGATCGGAGCAACAAATCCGCGTCGTGCGAGTCGGTAAAGATGGCGTTTTCAAAATTAGTGTTGCCGGTGTTTTTGAAGGCGATTTTGTAGGTCACGAAATCGCCCGGCTTGACGGCGACACTGTCGGACCAGTTTTCGCCGTCGGTAGAAACTTGCTTGTCGAGCGTGGACTCTGAGTTTTCGGCGACGAGGGTGTAAGTGACGTAGCCAGAATACTCAGCACAGCCCGGGATGGAGCCGGCGAGTTTGTTGAAGCCGATCGGCGTGCCGTCGGTGGTGAAGAGATCCTCGGGGAGAACGGAGCCGTTGGCTTGGCCGTCGTTGTGGATGATGGCGGTGCCGGTTTTGTACCTCAAGACCGTGCCGTCGACCTTGGTGGTGACGTAAGCTTCGTCCCAGACTTTGCCGGTTTGGGGACTGTTTGGGGCGGATGGAGTGACGTAGCTCCAGGTGATGATGCCACTGACCATTCCCCGTTCGCTGGAATTGACTACTGTGGGATAGGCAGAGGCCATGTGGGTGTCTGTCGCCATGCCGTAGCCTTTGGCGTTGGTGTCAGAGGCGGCATCATTGTGATAGTAGATGTAGACTTCGTACTCCTTGCCGGGGACAACTTCGACTTCGTCGGCGAAGGTATCGTCGGTGCCGGCTTCGCGGATGCGTACGAAATTGCGTTCGTCGCCGATGGCCGCGTTGTTGGTAATGGAGTTGAAAGTGGCATAGTCGGCGGGTTGCTCGTTGGTGTAGGTAGCGCGGTCGGTGGGTCCCCAAGCGGAAACTTTGGTGACCACGGTAGATGCAGCGGTCGCGACAAAGGCGACGATGCCGATAGCCAGGATGACCGGGCGTTTGATTTTGCTAATGGTTTTGATGGGTGAAAATTTCATGTATCCTCCTTTGATTAGAAATCACCGTTATTAAAATCGTTGGCTCGCTCGGAAGCGGTGTCGTCTGAATGCGACTCGGACTCTTGCTCGTGTGACTCGCTGGATTCGTTCGCGCTCTCCTGCGACTCTTCGCGCTGCGATTCTTCTTCTGCAGCAGCTTGCTCTTCGTGAGCGGCTTCGTGTTGCGCTTCGGCCGCGCCTGAATCGGCTTTCTCTTCGGCCGCGTCGGCGGCGGCGACCTGAGTTTGGTTGCTTTCATCAGCGAGATCGCTACGCGATTGCTCGGCCGCGATGGCCTCGGCAGTGGCCTGGGCAATGGCAATTTGAGCTGCGACTGCTTCGTCGTGTTCTTCGGCGGCGGTTTGGTCTGCGATGTCTTTGAAATTGGCTTGGTCCTCGGCTAGGGTCGTCTTGGGAGTGACTTGGTTGTCTATGCCTAGCTGGCTGACATGGTCGCCGGCGTTCTTGATTTCGGCAGCGACGTTTTTCTTGACGTGCTTCTTAGGAGTGGGGGTCGGGCCGGGAGCGGGAGGTGGAGTGGGGTCGGTGCCACCACCGCCGCCTTCTCCACCACCCCCGCCGCCCCCGCCGCCGCCACCTTGGGCGGTGCCACCTCCGCCGGTGCCTTGCTGAGGTTCTTCGTCGTCTGTGACCTCATCGACCCCATCGAACATTGGACTGTTTGTTTTGTCGAGAGGTTGCAGACAGCCTTCCCAACCTATTATGTCGCCGTTGTCGTTGCGAACTGGAGTGACTTTGAAATAGGAAGTACCGACGATGAAGCCGTTGTCGTCTTTCCAGCTGACGGCCAAAACCTCGAGTTTGTCCTCTACGGTATTCTTGGCGACTAGCTTCATGTGCTGGTGGTCGACCAAGTGGTCGAGGTTGTGATCACGGATGCCGGTGGCGCTGAATTTTTTGCCGTTTTCGTCTTCGAGCGCCTCGTAAAAATTCTTCACTTCGCCGTTGAGGGTGGCGAAGCCCATGGCGGCGCCGTTCACGCGACGGTTATACTCGTCGCGGATGGCATCGTAAGCATCTGGGTCGGTTTCGCCGATGGTTTCGATGGTTTGCTCGATTTCTTTGCTACTCATGCCTTTGATTTTGGCTGGTTTTAAGGATTCTGGCATGCTGGAGAGATAGGCGGCGAGATTTTCGCTTTGCTTGGTGGCGGAATACTGGAGCATTTTTTGCGGGTCGTTGTCGCAAATCTTGGCGATTTCGCTGGCGTTGGTGAAGGCCCAAGGGCCGGACTTGCCTTCGGACATGTACATGCCTTGGTCGTAGTAACCTTCCACGATGCCGTGGACGGCTTCCTGAATCTCGTAATCTTCGGACTCGTCTACCGTAACGTTCTCCGCGACGGATTCTTGCTTGGGTT
The DNA here is from genome assembly GCA_964639835.1 of uncultured Candidatus Saccharibacteria bacterium. Lineage (GTDB taxonomy): Bacteria > Patescibacteriota > Saccharimonadia > Saccharimonadales > Saccharimonadaceae > Nanosyncoccus. The sequence continues at coordinate 2,917 of CAZXEG010000038.1, forward strand.
CGCTAGGCTCGGGGGTTGGCTCGGCCTGGCTACCGGTAAAGGTATTGACGCCAAAAATGGCGCCAGCCGTGAGGAGCGCGGTGATGGCAATGGGGGCAAGGTAGCTCTTTAGGCCGGCGTTAGCCTTGGCGCTGGCCTTGGTTTCTTCAGTGCGGACTTGGTTATAACCGTTCATGGTTTCCTGGCCTTGGCGACGACGGGCGGCGTGGACCCACTCGGTGGATGGCGCATCGGTTTCGCTGTTAGACGAAGGGGCGTTGGGGCTACTGTTCATTTTGATTTCCTCCTAAAATTTCGTTTTTGAATTGCTTGCACTGGTCGGCGATGATTTTGGCTGGGTCGAGATGATGCTTTTCGAAAAAAGTCGCGAAAGTTTCGGGGCTGGTAGCTGGATCTTTTAAGAGCGCATCGATTTCGTCGTGGGCGGCGAGGCTAAGGTTGCCAAAAAGTGCGGTACCGATCCGGTCGTCTAGAACTGCGATGGCCTGCTCGCGAAACTTCGCGATTGTTTCGGCGGGCTGGCCGGCGGGGTATTTTTGCTTGATGATTTCGTCGACAAACTGGCCCAAGGCTTCTCGATCGATAAGAGTTTCTTGCATGTTGATTTCCTGTTTGGTTAACCTTTTATATTCTAAGATTAGCATAAGCGGTCGGGCTAGTCAAGGGCTCTTGACGCCGTCAAAAAACCGAACGGCGTGTTCGGTTTTTTGAATATGGCTCATCGTTAGACGATACTTAATACTGCTAATGCCATTTCGTATACGATGTGGACATATAGCGGGTCTATTCTATAAAGTGCTCCTTTCATGGTTATGGTTCCCTTTCGCGGCGCTTAGACTGTTGCCAGTTTGGCTTGCTCTTGTTTGCGGAACTGCTTGAGGCCGCTCCAGGCTAGTTTGACTTGCAGATCTTTGATTTTGTTTAGTGACTCTTGGCTAGTCTTTTTGGGACTAATGTATTCTCCTTCCTTGGTTTCATCCCCGCCGTAGATGGCGTAGTCTACGTCGATGTCGTCTTTCCATTCCGAATCGATGACCTTTTCTGGGATGTTTAATGTTTGTGTGTTAAGTTTTTCCGCCATTTTAGCTCCTTTTTTTGTTTTTATTTGGTTTTTGTGTTTTAATTTGTTTGTTAGAATGTTTGTTTTATTTTCTAACTTAATTTGAGTATAGCACACTTAGTGCAAAATGTCAATACCTTTTATGCTTAATTTTGGGAATTTGTCAAATTAACTGGGGTCTGTATTCTGCGACGATAGTAACTTTTTTGGCTTTGGGCTTATTTTATAAAACTTATGCTGATGTGTTGGGGAGCGGGGGGTTGATTTTTCGCTATCTCTGTGATATAAGAGATGCAGGTTGGCTTTGGTTGGTTTAGCGGGTCGGGAATTAGCTTAGCAGTTAGCCACTGCGAGGGCTCACTAAACGGTGATACTAGGTAGCTAAAGTTGCCCCAGAAAGGAAGGTATGGCACAGATTGCGCTCATTATCATTAATTTCGAAAAAAGCAAACAGCCAAAGAAAAATAAGAAAGATTAGCTAAGCTAATCTTTCTAACAACCTATCAGCGATGGTTTTCTAGTGACCATCTCTATGATTTTATTTTAGCACAAAAGGGATGGGGTGTAAAGACTCTCGTATTATCTCAGAACCTTTGCAACATAAAATGGTAAAATTATTGCCATTAAAA
>CAZXEG010000039.1:0-4507 GCA_964639835.1 uncultured Candidatus Saccharibacteria bacterium
TGGAACCACCCAAAACATTTGCCCCAAAGGCTGGACCCTACCAACTCAAACTCAGATTGAAAGCATCGGAACCAGCAATTCTACTTATGTGACCTCTTTCGCTCCGGTTCTCGGCCACGTCTATTACGATGGTACGTTGTACTCTACCTACTATGGCGGCTGGTGGTCTGCTACTGCGTACAGTGCTACCGCTCAGTACAACCTGTACTACAATGTTACTAACCTGGGTACGGGCGGCTACACTAAGCGGAGCGGGTACTACGTACGTTGTGTGCGTATGTAGCGTGAGCGGCGCGTGTTGCTCCGTCTCCTCAGACCTCCATCCGAGTTCTGCATTGCGCCCCACCCTAGCAATTCTGAGAGCTTTTTAAGATTTGAAATGTGTAATTCTTACAATTTTCCGCTGCGCGAGTGGCCCTGAGCGCTCAATAGGAACAGCCCAACTTCACGGTTGGGAAGGGCGCATGCACTTAATAGGCATCCCGCAGGTAGGGCTAAGCCACGAGCGCGCGACGAAAATCTGTGAGAATTACGACATTTCAAGTCCAGGCTCTCAGAATTGTCTGGGGCGGGGTGCTAGAGATTGCTTGGGGTGGGGCGCAGAGCCACTTGGGGTGAGGCGCGAAGAGAGTGTAATTGTAATGCGAAGAGTCTTTACGCCCCATCCCTTTTGTGCTAATATAAAATCATAGAGATGGCCACTAGGAAACCATCTCGTACAGGTTGTTTGAATAGCTAGTTTAACTAGCTATTCTTATTTTTCTTTAGCTGATCGATGCTACCCATTGACTTTTTAACCATTTTGTTGTATTATATATAGATAAGGGGTTAAATTTCGCACTTTAAAAAGGAGGTGGAATATGAAGAAACTCGTAGCATTGACCATCATTCTTGCTATCGTAGTGGTGGCCACGGTAGTCAGCCTTCGATATCAGGAAAATCCCCAGCAGCAGGCAATTTACGATGCACAGTGGGAGGAGAGGCTGACGGTCCCGTCGGACAGCGAGTTCGACGAGTACATCTATACCGACGAGTACGAGGAACAATACCTCGACTATCGGGCGTACTTCGAGCGGTACGGCACCGTCCAGGTGACGGTTGATCGGGCGCGTGGCAGAGTTGTCCTAGAGATTGACAAGCCAAACGGCGAGACCGCTTACATCATCCAGCACCAAAAGGACGGTCAGGCTGAACCCTATGGTGGCGGATTAAGATTCAAAGTCAGCGATCGCACCTTCATCGCCGAATCGCCCAAGGAACCCGACGGCTACCTAATTGCCGACCAAAAAGCTCCCGGGTTCGCCCTCACGGAGGACCGCTTCAGCGCGCTGGTAGATTTTGTCAAATCCGACCAGCCTTACGGCGCCGAGCGTTGCCCGTTCGCCGGCCGCGACATTCCTCACCGCGAGGAAATTAAGATTATCGAGTCCAAGTCGGTCAGCACCATCAAGATCGACCACTACGATTAACCCCTTGCCCCAGCCTATGCTGGGGCTTTTTTCTCCGCCAAAATCCCGCACACCGTCGCCTCAACAAACTTCCCCGGGCAAAACAAATTCATCGCCACAATCCGCGCCGCGCACTCCCCGCTCCACAGCATAAACGGCGAATACCCCGTCAGCTCCAGTGAAAACGCCACCACCCGCCCCTCGGCACACACCAAAATCTGCCCATCGTGCAAAGTCACCACCCGTGCCGGGTAGCTCAGCGTAAACTTATGTAGCGCCTCCGCCACCTGCACCAAAGATTGTGACGCCATCAAAACCTTCGGATAATACGCCGCGTGTAGCAGTTTCGAAAGCTGCACCAGCGATCCAAAAACCACCAGTTTGTCATTTGCTAGCAACCGGTCCACCCCTGGTTCCGCCACGAGGTCCACCGTGTCGCGCGTCAAAACCACCGGCCGCTCCGCTCGAGCCAAAGCCTCCCGCACCGCCCGCGCCGTAATCGCATTCTTAGACAAATCCCCCACCACCAAATTCCACTCCGCACTACCAAAACTCGCTTCTAGCTCTTCCTCATTTGCAAACGACCCCGACTCCGTCGAGGAAAGAAACGAAACTCCAGGAACCGGTGGCAACTTTCCACTCAAAGCATCCGGCACCGTCACCCGCACTTCTTTCAAGGGGTACGCCCCCGTTAAAAACTCCGCCGTCACGACCACCGTCCGAAAACTCTGTCCGTTTCCCCCAACTACATTTACCACCCCTTGCTTCTGCTCCGGCACGTTCCAGAGCAGGTCCTGATACGGGTTATCCGTCAATTTCTCCAAAAATCCCATTACATCCTACCCCTGTTACCGGAATAATCAACCGCGCCCTCATCCGCTATATCACGCCCACTCGCATCCACCGCCAGATCAATACTAATCGGGCAATGATCTGATCCTATCACCCCCTCATAAATCTCCGCCTTAGCCACTCGATCCTTCAGCGCCCCCGACACGAAGAAGTAATCAATCCGCCACCCCACGTTATTCGCCCGCGCCTGCCCCCAGTGACTCCACCAAGTGTAGCGCTGCACGCCAGGATTTAGTGCCCGAAACGTATCCACAAATCCCGCCTCAAGCAAATTCCCGACCCCCCTCCTCTCCTCATCCGTAAATCCAGCACTATGATGATTCGCCTCTGGCCGCGCCAAGTCGATCTCGCTAAAAGCCGCATTAAAATCCCCACACGCCACCACCGGCTTCTCCCGCTCAAGCTCCTTCAAAAGCCCCAAAAACCCCGGGTCCCACTCCTTCTCTCGAAGCGAGAGCCGCGCCAAATCCGGCTTCGAATTCGGCGTATACACATTCACGAGATAAAACTCATGACAGTCGATAGTCTGTATTCTGCCCTCGGCCCTGGCGATGCTATTTTCTGAAGCATAAAATTCTAGATTTGTCCGCTCGAGATGTATATTCCTGACGGACCCGAGAAAGTTGCCCGAAGGGCAATCTTTCCCGGCGTCCCAGTGTATGACATCGAGAGTGGACAAGTCTGCTGAAGAAAATAACATCGCCAGGGCCCGTGCAGAGAATAGTATAGCGGTTCCGCTGTACCCGGGTCTAACGGCTGGATTCCAGAGCGCTTGATATCCTGGAAAATCGTAATCGACTTGCTCTGGCTTGGCTTTAATTTCTTGCAAACACAAAATATCCGGCGAGTACTCCGAAATAAACTCCTGTAAAGCCCCTTTCCGTAATACCGCTCGTATCCCATTTACGTTCCAAGAGAAAATTCTAAGCATACCGCCCCCTCTCGATATCGCGCTTTTTAATGGTCTCACGTTTATCGTACTTTTTCTTACCTCGCCCCACGGCAATCACAAGCTTAATGTATCGCCTACCACCGAGCAATCTCACCGGCACGATACTCGACCCCGCCACTTTCGCTCGCACCAGCCCCTCAATTTGCTTTCGCGTCGCGAGCAAACGAATATTTCGCGCCGTCTCCGCTCCTAGCGTCAGCCCATACAGCCAGAGTTCCCCATTCCTCACTGTCACATAAGAGCCCTTGAGCTGCACGTGATGGTCGCGAATCAGTCGCACCTCCGGCCCCGTGAGCGACATCCCACACGAAAGTTCCTCCCCGAGCGTGTAATCATAATGCGCCCGGCGGTTCTCCGTCACAGAGCTCGACGCCTTCCGTTTTTTCATATCTCTATTATACCACCTTTACGTGGTCTTTAGGTACTAGTTTATAAAGCGTTTCTAGGCTCTCCGTCGAAGCATCCACCCGAAACGGCATCCTCAGCGGGCGTTTCTCGCCGTCTTCCACGAGCACCAGCACCATCTCCTGAAACCCGCGGTTTTCTTCCATCCAAGTCCGCATTTTCCCGAGTAGCGGCAAATTGTCTATGTCGTCAATCAAAATATACAGCTTCTTCCCACGCAAATCTGCCGGCGGCTCCTTTAATACCCGAGCGTTATCAATCTTCTTCGGCTCTGGTGGCGTTCGCCAGGGGGTATGGTCAGCCTTGTCGCGTCGATGGTAACTGCGCTCGCTATCCGCACCGATGCTCCGTCCACTGCCCATACCGGCGCTCCGTCCACTACCCACATCAGTACTCCGCCCGTACCGCCGCTCCGGCGCCGTAAACGGCGCGGCCAGTTTCGTCCCGGTCGACTGATAATTCTCTAGCACCTCGTCGCTCACGAGTTCCACCGCATCCGCCATCACCTTCGCTTCGCTCGACAGCCGCCCTTCCTTGTCGGTCGCATCCACCTTCCCTTGCACCCGCACCACGTTATCGACATTCAGAATCTCCGAGCTCGTTGCGTACACCGAAGGAAACACAATCACTTCCGTCTCGGCCGATTTATTCTCAATCTTCACAAACGCCATCTTGTCGCCTTTTTTGGTCGTGATTTCGCGCTTGGCCACGATAATCCCACCCACCGTCACCACTTTGCCGTTATTCTCGGGCGACACCAAATCCATCGGATGCGTCTGCTCGTTAAAATACACGTCGTACTTATCGAGCGGATGCGCAGAAAGATACAGCCCCATCAAATCGCGCTCCC
>CAZXEG010000040.1:0-4479 GCA_964639835.1 uncultured Candidatus Saccharibacteria bacterium
GAGATCTTTCACCCGAGTGGTAGGCTCGATTTTAGCCTCCGCAAGGATTTTTTTAGAAGTCGTCCGCCCAATTCCGTAAACGTAAGTAAGGGCAATCCATACTTGCTTTTCGGACGGGATGACAACACTAGCTATTCTAGCCATATCTTAACCCTGCCTTTGCTTATTCTTAGGTTTTTTCTTGTTGATGACCCTCAGCACACCTTTGCGGCGCACAATGATGTCATCAGGTGAGATTTTCTTAACACTGGCACGTACCTTCATAGTGTTAAAATATCCTTTCCTTAATGTTGTAAAAATTACAACGTTTAATTATTAATCTTTGAGTCGAAACGAAATGCGACCTTTCGTGAGATCGTAGGGCGTCAACTCCACTTCGACTCTGTCACCCGGAACCAAACGAATGTAGTTCTTCCGCATCCGCCCGCTCATATGGGCAACAATAACATGACCATTCTCGAGTTCCACCCGAAATTGGGTATTAGGCAATGCTTCAACAACACTACCCGTGAGTTTAATCACTTCCTTTTGACTAGCCATAAATTACATCTCTAATTATACTCTACTTCCGGCACTTTGTAAAGACCTAATAAGTGTTTTTCGCTTGCATTTAATTTAAAGACAAATAGTTTTGCTGGAATATTAGGGTATTAGACGAGGAAAGAGGAGCAACGGAGCGAGCCGTATTTGATATACGGCGAGCGAGTAGCGCATCTCTTGACGAAGTATAATGCCCTAAGATTCCAGCAAAACCGCGCGGGTAAACTGACGCGAAAGGTAAGTCCCCTGCGCCTGTGACCATTCGCCAGTGCAAGAAATCAAAGTTAAGGATTCCTTACCGCTCTCCGGCGACTTCATCGCTGTAGCCATATATACATCCGACCGATCGAGCGGTACTTCTATATTCTCGACCACTATGTAGGTGAAAACCGCCCCATCCCCTCGCTCCACCACAATTCTATCGCCCGACCCAAGCGACGGCAAATCCTTAAACACCCCGTGCACGTGCGGACCACCGTTATGTCCATCGATCAGCATTGTCTTACCCTGCCCCGGCTTGCCCGAAGATTCATACCACCCCACGTCAAAAATGTTATTCGGCGTCCCAAGCTCGCCATCCGAATTAATCCCCACCGGTAGCACCCGCGCTTTTTCTACTCCTAGCTTCTCTATCGACAAATACCTTGGCCGGTCAGCCGCCACCGTGTACTCAACCACCTCCTCTTCCGTCGGCTTCACCTCAATCAATTCTTCGTCTTGCTCGGTCGTTTCTTCCGCTACTGCCCGCTCGCTCCCGTGCTTTTCCTTAAAATACGCATCCTCAAACGTCACCACTCGGATGAAAAACACTAAAAACGCCACGCCAACCAAAATCATCACCCCCCATTTCAAAACCCCTCGCCACCCGTTAATCCTCAAACTCATTCGAAAAATCGTCGTATGTTATCATTAATGCCCGAGAATCCACCGACCTAATATTCTCTAGCGCCACCGTCACTACAATCAGAAGCCCCGTACCCGAAATCGAAAGCCCGAGCGGCGCTCCAGTCGTCAAGATAAACACGTAGTCCGTCGCAAACGGCAACATTGCAATTAGCCCGAGCGCCAGCGCGCCAAAGAGATCTAGCCGCGTCACCACCTTGCCAAGATACTCCGCCGTCTTGCTACCCGGCCTCACCCCCTCAATGAACCCGCCCTGCTTTTGTAGATTATCCGCAATTTCCTTCGTATTAAAGATAATCGACGTATAGAAATACGTAAACACAAACACCAGCAAGAAATACATCGCCGGATACACAAACCACTGCGCTGTAATCCCATCCGGATACTGCGTCGCGAAGTTCGAAGCCGACGGCGCCGAGAAAATCGTCACAAGATTCGCACCAACCTCGTTCCCCGGATCCACCGATGTAATCACCTGCCCAATCAGCGCCGGCAAGGACAAAAACGCCGTCGCAAAAATCACCGGCACCACCCCCGCCGCAATCAACTTAATCGGCAAAATCGACTTAATCCCACCATAAGACGAGTTCCCGTGCACCCTCTTCGCATAATTAATCGTAATAATTCGCTGCGCTTCGTTTAGCTTCACCAAGAAGTAAATCACGATCAGCATCGCCACCGCAAATCCTAGAATAATCCAGAAAATTGTCGGGTTCACCGGTATCTCAAACCACCCAAACACATTCAACCCTCCCGAGGTCGAGGTATCAAAGAGCGCCGAACCTAACGACCCCATCGTCGTCGGTAACTGCGAAATAATCGACGCAAAGATCAAAGTCGAAATCCCATTACCAATCCCTTGCTCGGTAATTAGCTCCCCCATCCACATCAGAAGCACCGAGCCAGCCGTCATCGCCGTTACCGACAGTATCCAGTCGCCCGCCGTCGGCACGAACTCCGTCGCTACATTCGCCGAAATCGTCGACTGATACAAGATAAAGATATACGCAATCGACTGCACAATCGCTAGTGGCACCGTCAACATCCGCGTCCACTGATTAATCTTCCTCCGCCCCGTTTCGCCATCGTTCGAAAGTTCCTCTAGGCTCGGTATCGCCTTCGTTAGAAGCTGTATCACAATCGACCCCGTAATATACGGCGAAAGCCCCACCAGTATAATGCTAAACGACGCCAACCCACCACCAGAAATCAAGTTCAAGAAGTTCGAAAAATCCGACTTCTCAAGCAAATTCGACACCGCCTCCTTGAACGTCGAAGCATCCCCCATCGGCACCGGAATCTGCGCCAGTAATCGATACGCCACCAAAATCCCCAGAATTACCAAAATTCTCTTCAGCATATCTTTGTTTTTGAACGATTTGAAAATAGTCTTGAAATGCATAAAACCTCTAATATCAGTACTATATATAATATACCACACGAACGCAAAAAAATAAAGGGCTTACGCCCTTTATTTTTACGGATTTTACAGATTTTCTAGATCTTCTTCCGTTGGCACTTTCGATTCGGATACTTCAAATTCCTCAATTGGTGCCACCCCCGTACCTACCGGAATCTTCCGCCCGATAATCACGTTCTCCTTGAGCCCACGCAAGTGGTCAACTCGACCGTTAATAGCCGCATTGATTAGCACCCGCGTTGTATCTTGGAAGGACGCCGCCGAAAGGAACGAATCGGAGAAAATCGACACTTTCGTAATACCAAGTAGCAAATTGGTATAAGTCGCCGGTTCCTTCCCCTCTTCCTCTAGGCGCCGATTCTCGTAGGTCGCTGCCGCTTTCGAAACGATGTCGCCCGACACAAACTCCGAATCCCCCGGCTCGTTAATCTGCACTCTCGAGAACATCTGGCGTACCAAAATCTCTAGGTGTTTCGGCGAAATCTCATGCCCCTGCGCCGAGTAAACCGACAACACATCGTTCATAATGTAACGTTCGGTTTCTTCTACGCCCTTGAACTTCAGCAAATCTTGCAAGTTCAGCGACCCGGTCGTCAACCTGTCACCCGCTAACACCGAGCTACCGGTCTTCACCACGAGCTCCGCATCACCCGGAATCTCAATCCGTACCGAACCCGCCGGCGCCGTCACTAGCATTACGGCATCTTTCACTAGTTGCACGTTTCCGTCCGCCGGAGCTTTCACAGCCGCCAAATCGCCTTTCTTCTTGATCAGCGTAGTGCCAGCCTTCACCGTTTCGCCGTCTTTAACCGCTGGCTTGCGTCCACCAGTCAACTCAAACCGCTCCACTTCTCCAGCCGTAGGTGTCACCGTCACGACATAGTGGTTGCCGTCTTCCTGGGCCTGCACCGTACCGTCGATCGGAGAAACATACGCCTGGCCTTTCGGAGTCCGCGCTTCGAGTAACTCCTCTACCCGTGGCAAACCTCGAGCAATCGCACCGGAACCTGCCACACCAGAGCCATGTTTAGTATCAAGCGTTAGCTGCGTGCCTGGTTCACCCAAAGACTGCGCTGCAATCACCCCTACCGGTTCATGCGCCGCCACGAGCTCCCGAGTCGACATATCCACCCCGTAAGCCTTCCTCGGCACGCCCTCTACCGCCGTCGTCGACAAAATCGACTGGATCTTCACCGACTCAATCTTCTCGTCGGCCTCAATCTGCTCCGCCATTTCCTTCGAAATCAGCTGGTCAGCTTCAAGATAGCCCGGCACCGGCTCCGCCGTATAGCGCCCAGTAATCCTAGCCGCAAACGCAATCCCCGAAGCCTCGGTTTCATCGCGGTACACCGTAAACCCAGGATCTTCCGCTTCCTCGTCGATTGTAAACACATCTTGCGACACGTCCACGAGCCGCCGTGTCAAATACCCAGAGTCCGCGGTCCGTAGCGCCGTCGACACCTGCCCCTGCCGTGCACCTCGCGTCGCAATAAACGACTCCAGAGTGTTCAAACCTTTCTTATATGACGACTTCACCGGAAGCTCAATTTCATTATTATTGATATCCACCATGATACCAATCTCTGCCGAAGCGAGCTTAATGTTCGAAATGTTAC
>CAZXEG010000041.1:0-4352 GCA_964639835.1 uncultured Candidatus Saccharibacteria bacterium
GAGCGCGGCAGCGCGAGCTGAAGCGCCGGCCGCCCGTGGCGACGGGCCGGCCGGACGCGGCCCGAAGACCGACGATAGTTCCGCCTCGGGCGATGGTTTAGAGCTGCGGCCTGTCGAGCATACCATGGAAGACTACTTCTTGAAGTATTCCATGTCTGTCATCATTGATCGCGCCCTCCCTGACGTCCGCGACGGCTTAAAGCCCGTCAACCGCCGCATTTTATATGCCATGAACAAAAACGGCTGGAAGGCCCCTCACCCGACCGTTAAGTCCGCCCGTATCGTCGGCGAGGTAATGGGTAAATATCACCCCCACGGCGATTCTTCTATCTATGATGCCATGGTCAACCTTGCCCAGCCCTGGAAAATGCGCTACACTCTGGTCGAAGGCCAAGGTAACTTTGGTTCCGCCGACGGCGACGAACCAGCTGCCTCCCGTTACACCGAGGCCCGCATGGACAAAGTCGGCGCCGAGCTTCTAGCTGACATCGAAAAGGAAACCGTCGACTTCCGCGATAACTTCGACGGCACCGAGAAAGAGCCGGTCGTTTTGCCAGCCGCCCTCCCGAACATTCTCTTGAACGGCCAGATGGGTATCGCCGTCGGTATGGCAACCAACATCCCTCCGCACAACCTCGGCGAACTAGTCGACGCCACCGTCGCCCTGATTGACGACCCCGAAATCAGCCTCGACGGCCTGATGAAATACGTCAAGGGCCCCGATTTCCCAACCGGCGCCGAAGTTTACGGCGGCGCCCCCATGAAGCAAGCCTACGCAACAGGGAAGGGCTCGGTCACCATCCGCGCCGTCACCAATATCGAGGAGCGCAAAAACGGCCGCTATAACATCGTCATTACCGAGATGCCTTACGGCGTTTCCAAGGAGAGCTTCATCGAAAAGGTCCGCGACCTTGTCCTGAACAAAAAACTCGACCACATCGCCGACGCCCGGAATGAATCAGCCCGTGGCAAGACTCGCGTCGTTGTCGAGCTGAAGAAGGACGCCTTCCCCAAGAAAATCCTCAATCAGCTCTATAAACTCACCGACCTCCAGACTTCTTTCCACTACAACGTCCTCGCTCTGGTTGACGGCATCCAACCCCGCGTCCTCGGCCTCAAGGAGATTTTAAGCGAATTTGTCAAACACCGCCAGGTGGTGATTCGCCGGCGGACGGAGTTTGACTTGAAAAAGGCCAAAGAGCGCGCCCACATCTTGGAGGGGTTAAAAATCGCCCTTGATAACATCGATGAAGTTATCAAGGTCATTCGCGCCGCCTACGACGACGCCGACAAGCAACTTATGCAAAGATTCGGCCTTTCCGAAATCCAGGCCCAAGCCATTTTGCAGATGCAGCTTCGCCGTCTCCAAGGTTTGGAGCGAGATAAAATCGAAGAAGAACTGAGAGAGCTTCACGAACTAATCGAGAAGCTAGAAGCTATTCTCGCCTCCGAGCAAGAAATCTTAAGGGTAGTCAAAGAGGAGCTAATTGCCCTGAAGGAAAAATACGGCGACGAGCGCCGTTCCAAGATTATCAACCACGAAGTCGGCAAATTCTCCGAAGAGGAACTCATCCCCGAAGAAGAGAGCGTCATCCTTCTCACCTCCGAAAACTACATGAAACGCGTCCCCCAAGCCGATTTCAGAAAGCAAAATCGCGGTGGCAAGGGCAAACGTGGCATGACCACCAAAGAAGAAGACGTCATCGCCCAGATTTTGACCGCCAACTCCCACGACTATCTGTTATTCTTCACCAGCCAAGGCCGCCTTTTCCGTATGAAAGCCTACGAAGTACCCCAGGCCTCTCTGGCGGCCAAAGGTACCGCAGCAGTTAATATGCTCAATATGCACCCCGAGGAAAAGATTACCGCCATCATCAAACAGGGTGAGGGCGTCGAAAATGGCTACCTCTTTATGGCCACCAAGAAGGGCACCATCAAAAAAACCGCCATCAAGGATTTCTTTAATGTGCGTAGTAACGGTCTAATTGCCATCAAACTAGACGAAAACGACGAACTCAAGTGGGTCAAAGAAACCACCGGTAAAAATGATATCGTCATCAGTACTTCCGCCGGCCAGGCCACCAGATTCAACGAGAGCGAAGTCCGCGCCATGGGTCGCTCCGCTATGGGTGTCCGCGGTATGCGTCTTCGCCCCAAGGACGAAATCGTCGGTATGGACGTCATCACCGATCCCGGTCAGAAACTCCTTGCTATCTCTGCTAATGGTTACGGCAAGGCTTGCCTAGTCTCTAACTTCCCGCCCCATAAGCGCGGTGGCGTCGGCATCAAGGTTGCCTCAGTAACCGAGAAAACTGGCCCCATCGTTGCCGTCCACACTCTCGACCCTGCCGCCAAAGAGGTCATCATGATGTCCGAACAAGGCCAAGCCATCCGCGTCGCTATGAAAGAGATTCCTACTCTCGGCCGCGCCACTCAGGGCGTCCGTATCATGAAAATGTCCGACGGCGACACCGTCGCTTCGATTGGCATTGTGCTTCCAGAAGAAGAACCCGAGTCCACCGAAGCACCCAAAGCACCCGAAGCTTCCGCCAAAGCTCCTAAGCCCAAAGCGTCCAAATAATAACCAGAAGCCTCTTGAAATCTCGTCCTAACAGGGAAACCTAGATTACCAAAAGCTTTTTGACCCAAAAAACTTAAGCTAAAAACCAAAAGCCTTAAGCTAAAAATCAGGGTAGCAGGGGGTTGCATTTCTGGCCAAATCTGCTTATACTACTCCAAACTAAATAAGGAGTTTTATGGGTAAAAAAATACCACTATTATTATCAACTTTAACTCTCGCGGCTAGTGGCCTAGGCGGACTCGTTGCCCCAGCGACCCACGCCACCATGGTCATCCCGCGCGACGTTTCGTACTGGACTTTCCAGGAAATTCTCGACTTCGAAGCCGAGTTTGACGCTACCGCCACGGAGCGTTGCGGGGAAGATGGCATTTGTCGGCATGAGTTCCTCTTCGAGCAGATCGAATCGCAAGATGACGCTCGCTATAGTTGGGTGGAATATTTCAAGAACAACCACTTTACCATTACCGACGTCGATCCCGCTGGTGAAACCGTCACCCTCTATTTTCGTGACCGCGATTCCATGAACTGGGGTTCAGGCATCGACAATATTTCTGAGCTAACCGAAGTCCACTTGGCTTGGATAGAAGACGGGTTTGCCGACCCGCGCATGGATCCTCTCTGGGCGGATGGCAGGCTCATTACCTCTTATACTGCTGATTTCCGTAGCGGCACCATCCGCGAAGGCACCCACAAAGTCTTCTCTGGCACTGCCACTGAACACGGCGACGGCTGGTTCTCCTCCAACGTCGAGCACCAGTACAGCACCGCCGGAAGCGACCTCCTAGCCAACGATAGCCACCTTATTCACTTCCTAGTCCTCTCTGATACCGGCTATGGTGATGCACTCGGCGCCATTGAATATGATAGCTGCTATAAATTCGGCTACGACGGCACCGGCACTTGCCAGGTCGCCTACAGCAGCGACGGAGAAATGCTCTACCTGCCATCCACCCTGTTTGCTTCGTCGCCAACAGATTCCGACGAAGACCCAAACACCACGGAAGATTCGAGCGATAACGAGTCGGGCGACGCCAGTTCAGACACCGCTGCTGATTCAAACAACGCTGGCTCGAGTACCGCCACCGAATCAAGTGATACTAGTTCGAGCGTTTCTGCCGATTCAAGCAATACTGTATCAAGCAGCACCAGTTCAGATGCCACCATCGTCGCAAGCAATGCCAAGTCAAGTTACGCTAGTGTAAGCTCTACCACTGTCGCCGAATCGCTAGTTTCGGTTGCTAACGGGGAAGCTCCGGAATCATCAACCGCGCCTACATCCGACCAAAGCCAGAGCTCGGAGCTGTCTGACACTGCCACTCCGGCGCCCACCACCACCTACGTCGAAGTACCCACCGCATCGAACCATTCCTGCACGGAAATCAATTTCCCCTGGTGGATCATCGCCCTTCTCGTTGCCGGCGACGCCCTAGCTCTCTGGTGGTTCCTTCCTAACCGCCACAAAAAATAATCAATTCTCGAAACGGAATTCACTTCCGTTTCGAGAATCACACTGGTTTTTCTTGCTGGCCTTCTTTTTTCCAAAAAAGAAGGCCAATTTTCAAAAAAGTTCTTGACAAAGGTAACAATCTGCGATAAAATAGTCTTAGTCTAAAGCTGCGAGAACTAATTTTATAGACTTTAGAAATAGTTTAACAATTTGGTTGTGCAATTATCATCGTCAGTTCATTTTAATTTAGAGCTAACAAATTAGCCAAAAATGGAGAGTTTGATCCTGGCTCAGGATGAATGCTGGCGGCGTGCCTAATACATG
>CAZXEG010000042.1:0-4344 GCA_964639835.1 uncultured Candidatus Saccharibacteria bacterium
GGAGGAATTTTTGGATTTTTTCTGGGTCTTTGATTTCGTAGAAGAGGAAGGTGCAATAGGGCTCGACGACGAAGGGCATTTTGGTGGCCTTTTTGGTGGCGGAGGTGACGATTTTTCGTTGCAGACAGATAGGGAGCTTCTTGAGCTTGGTTTGCAGATAATGAGTTTTGCCGACCATCATGGGGTCGACGAGCCTTTCGACGCCTTCGGCGTATTCTAATACGTTCATGGTTATATTATACGATAATTAGGGGAGGCTAGTCAACTGCGTGGAGTTTTAGCTACACTCCGAATTTTTCACAAAAATTGAAAAATTCGGAGTGAAAAAGAAATCGACTTTGTAGCCGTCAAACGCGATGAAAAAACCTATATCCAAGTCGCAGATAACATAAGCGATGAAGCTACTTTTGCTAGGGAGGTGGCTCCGCTGCTCAAGATTAGGGATGCTTACCCAAAAATGGTTATTGCTCGTACTAGGCATGAGCAATACCAATATGAAGGTATCCAGATAAAAGGCATAACTGATTTTCTGACAGAGTGACTATAAAAATCTACTGATAGCATACGGATAAAAATGCGACTGAAGACAAAAGATACTGGCTCCTACTAGGACCAGTATCTTTGTTGTAGTAATGATGCTTATGGCGATTAGTGGCGCTAACTCATTTAATGGAGCAGTAGCAAGTGGTTATACTGGCACTGATCCGAATCCAGCATACGCAGCAATTCCGACGAGTGCGACTACGGTTGCTACTGGTGAAAAAAACGGATGCTGGCACTGGGGCGGTTGGTGTTACGTTTGTTCCTACGTACTTTGTATGGATGAGCGCGAATCAGTCTGCTGATACTTATATTGGTAGCGTGATCTATCAAATGACTCACCCAGCGTAATTTGCTACTTATGCAATAAAAATACAACCCCGAAGGGTTGTATTTTTACCTGGCAGACATTTTATTCATTCGGGTGGGCAAGCTGGTAAATAACGCTACCAGTGTAAGTGTCCGCTTCCTGGGTCATACTTACATGCACCTCGTATGAAGTAGTAAACTGCGCAGCTTGTGGAGTTGTTGAGTCCATATGTGTTTGACCACCATGAGCAACTTTCGTTCCGGCTGCTGCTACAGGAATTGAACTCCAGCTATCATAATTTCCATCAATAGTTGCTGCGCTAGTAGTACTTCCAGCGGTTAACTTCATGGCCCAGAAAGAGGCAGTCGTCGCTGCTACGTCACCAACAGTGTCACTTGCGCTACTGCCATTTGAATAAAAAGCGGTATTAGTAGCAGTTGAAGGCACCATTGCATCTTTATGTGCGTTCGTATCACTATCTACAAAGTCGCTACCGCCAACTGCATTGACCATCCAACCTTGATTGTCATTGCAGGTTACCGAAATAGTGGTACCTGGGATAATCTTTGTTGCACCGTTTGTGATATCAAAAGTATAAGTAGCGGTAAGATCGCCCGTACCAGTAACTTCACCAGTAACACCACTACCGGTCGCAGCCGTACCTGTCATTGAACAAGAGTCAGGAACCGTAGCTTGCAAAACATCAGTAATCGTGTTCATGTTTGTTGCTGCAAACGAAGCCGCCACCGGCATAGCTGCCAACACTGCCGAAGCACCTGCTGCAATTATAGCTTTTTTCATTTTATATTTTCTCCTTGTGCATAAAGCACAATTATTTTATATTTTGTGTTAAATATCACCGACCGCCAATCGCTAAAACAAAAAACAAGCCCCCCAATCACACCAAAAACTAGAGCATCATGCTAAATACCAATACGCCTGCATTACTGCCCCCGCTCCGCCAAAAACCGCCGCAAAAGAAACACCATAAAATACGGAAAAGTATAGAACTTCCCATTAAATCCAATGTTTTTCATCGCAAATTTAACGCCATATTTAATATCGGGATATTTTTCACTGGCAATCAGATTATTCAGCGAAGCGGTAGCCCCATCAACCGCTTTCACCTCTATAGGCACCAGACCATCAGCGTCCCGCACCATAAAATCCATCTCCACCGTACTCTTCTCATTTTTATAGAAGTACAGCCCATATCCCGCTTTTTTCAGCATATCCGCCACTACATTTTCATAAATCGCCCCCTTGTAGGTATTGAAATTCTGATTTTTACGCAAATCAGTCTGCGCCTCCTCATCCAGCGAGCCAATCAGTAGGCCAGTATCGGCAAAATACACCCGAAACATATCCGGGTCATAATTACCTTTAAGCGGTAGCTCGGGAGACTCCATGCAATAACAAACATTCACAATCCCAGCATCCTTCAGCCAATCGACCACGCCAGCATATTCGCGATTTCGCGCTCCGCTCTCAATCTTAGTAACCTGAAACTTCTTGTTCTCGTTACCCAGAAACACTGGTATTTTACGATAAGCATTGAGAATCCTCGCCTTGTCAACCCCATTCGCATATTTAGAAATATCCTCCTCGTAATCCCGGATAATCTGCTTCTGGATACTCAAAGTGCCCGAATAATTCTTATTGCTAATAAATTGACTCACCACCTCCGGCATACCGCCAAGCACCATATACTCCCTAAAGTTTTCCATCATCACTTGCATTTCCAAATCAGAAAGTGGCTCAAGCGCTGCCATCTTAGCATACAACCCATCAATCTGCTCCGCTCCGTAACCTTTCGCCCAGAGATACTCCTCAAAATCCATCGAGTACATTTCGTAATCTTCTTTATTTCCAACGCTATTAGACTCAATCTCTTGGTAGTTAATCCCCAGCATCGATCCAGAACAAATAACATCAAATCTGCCATCTTGATTAAAAGCCTTCAGCGACGTCGCGGCGTTAACGTAATCTTGCAACTCGTCAAAGAAAATCAGCGTCTTACCTGGCACAAACCGCACACTTGGGTCAATTAACGAAATATTGCGCAAGATTTTATCAACGTCAAACCCATCATCAAAAATCGTCTTATATTCTTTCTGCAAAGCAAAATTAATTCCAATAACACTGTCATAATGATGCTCCGCAAAATATCCAATCGCCTTCGTCTTTCCAATTTGCCTTGCCCCACGCACAATCAAAGGCTTATGCCCCGGACGTGCCTTCCAATCCAAAAGAAAATCGTCAACTTTTCTATGAAACTTCTGCTGTTCCTGCATGTTTATGCTCCAGTTTATTCTACCCCTATTATATCACATTTTTCCAACCATTTCAACCCTACTTTTACACATTTTTCCAGCCTAAAACCACCCCATTCCACACATTTTTCCAGCCATTTTGACCCACATTTTACACATTTTTCCAGCACCACCCCACTATCAGCAACATCCTCCTACCGATATTTATCAAACAACTCCCGCATCCGCCCTTCAAACCCATGCAGATACCGCTCCGTCGTCGCCACGCTCGAATGCCCAATCATCTCCTTGATCTCCGCAACCGAAGCGCCACGTAGCTGCAAATCGGTAGCAAAAGAATGGCGTAACGCATGCGGGTAAAAATCTGGAAACCCCGCCATGCAGAAAACCCGCTTCAGGCGATTTCGCACCGTCTGAGTCGTCAGCGGAGGGACATCATCATCGAGGCTACCGCCGTCAAACGCATGCCACAAGTGCTGCGTCACGCCATATTGCGCGATAAACTGACGTAGTAGCGCTAGCGTTTCTGTCGTAACGTACGCCTCGCGCAATTTGCGCCCCTTACTGACGAACAGCATCCGCCGACCAATCAGCCCATCGGCGCCCACCTCAAAATCCGCCAGCTTTAGCCGTGCTAGCTCCGCTATCCGCATCCCCGTTTCGAACATCAACCGAATCATCAACCCAGTCTGCACATCGCCACTCGCTTGCGCAACCGCCAGCACCCGCTCCACCTCTTCGGCCGTGTAAAACTCACGCCGAGCCGGCTCCTCCTTCAGGCGCGCCACCAGTGCCAAATTCAGCGGTATCTCCATCCCGGTGCCACGATGGTATTTCAGCAGTGCAATCACAGCCGAATTATACGTGTTCATCGACCGCGCGCTGATACCTCGCGCTCGCTCCACCCCAACCCAGCGGTTGAAAATTTCGTTCGTCACCTCGCCGAGGCTCCCAAGCCCCATCTCGTCAATCACCCTAGCAAACCGCCCCAAAACATTCCGCTTCGCTTGCATCGTCGTTTCGCTCATGTTTCGCACCCGCTCGCAATACGCCAGATATTTTTCCACCTGTTGATAAATTTGTTTCATAAAACTCCTTGCTTATGAAACAATCTTACCGCAACTACTAGCTAAATCCAGAGCGATTTTACACTGTTGCATATAAAGATGTATACTGGACCAAACACATTTGAGACAAAGCACGCAAGAAACGTAACCTCCT
>CAZXEG010000043.1:0-3574 GCA_964639835.1 uncultured Candidatus Saccharibacteria bacterium
TTATTATACAATGCAAAGAGAAAAACTACCAACTATCGGGTGCGACTTTGATTTTTAAAAAGCGCACCCTTTTATCAGAAATGCCCCAGAGCCGTGGCATCAGGAACTGACTTTGTTTTTATAGGCCGTTTTGCGTCACGCCATACACCGCTTGCGCATGGGTGAAACCTTCATATTCCAGTTGCGAAATCAGCCGATCGCGCGAAAACGACGAGTATTTGAGGTACGAAGCCGCCTTTTTCACCGCCTGCTCGTTCCAATCCGCGCCACAGTTGTCCACGCCATAGACCGCTTGGTCGTGGGTGAATTTCTCGTATTCGAGTTGCTTGACTAAGCCGTCATAGGAGAACGACGACGAACGCAAATACGACTTCGCCTTGGCCACCGCCTGTTCGTTCCAGTTAGCACCTGAGTGGTCAGCCCCGTACACCGCATCCTCGTGCGAAAACTTCTCGTACTCAAGCTGACTAATCAGCCCCTCATAGGAGAACGACGACGAGCGCAAATACGATTTCGCTCGCTTCACCGCCTGTTGCTGGCTCATCGTTTCAGAGGAAGACGATTCGGACGAGCTAGAGCTGGAGCTCCCCGAGCCAGAGCCAGAGTTAGAACTAGAGTTAGAGCTAGACGAACCAGAATTGGACGAGCTCGAGCTCGAGGAACTTTCCTGCTTAGACGGCACGGTGGCTCCGTTATTGCTCCCACTGTTGCTCGAGCCGTTGCCACCAGTCAAATCACTCCAGCTTTTACCACCGAGTAGCGCCCCAGCCACTACCAGCCCGGCCACCGCCACAATCACAATCCAAAACCACGCCTTTTTGTAAACCGGCTTTTCGCTCGTCGCCGGCTTGGTCTTCGTCACGCCTTTTGCCGTACTTTTCGATGCACTCTTCACCGCACCTTTCGCAGGCGCCTTTTTCGCCACGCTTTTCGCGCCAGCCTTGCTAGTTTTTGCTTTGGAAGTAGTTTTGGTTGCCATTTTACTCCTTTAGGTTATTAATTTCGCGCCCGCGCCACGTCGGTACGGTGCGCATACTTCTTATGCAAATTATACTTAAAATAAGCTTAAAAATCAAGTTCTTCAAACAAACCACCTCACTCCATAACTCTATTATACCACACTTTGACCAAAAAGTCAAATGAAACTATAATAAAAGCATGAAAATCGCCATTTTTTCCGATTGTTACCTCGACCTCACCGGCGGCATCGTCACCTCTATCAATACCCAGAAAAAAGCCCTTGAAGACCGTGGCCATACTGTTTATGTTTTTTCAAGCTCCTATCCCAAAACGCCTCAGGAGCAAAAGACCCTCGCAAAGGCCCATATCTTCCCTGTCCCAAGTTGCAAAATCATCGGTCGTGGCCTCACTCCCGTCGCCAGAAGACCCCGCGTCATCGAAAAGTGGTTGTTAAAAGCTCACCCCGAACTCGCCAATTTCGATGTTTTCTACGTCCATTACGAAGCCGGCTGTTCCATCGCCGGCCTCCGCCTTGCTAGAGCGCTCAAAATTCCCTCCGTCCAAGTCATGCACGGCCGCGAAGACGTGGGCGAGGAACTCCTAGTACCAAAAGGCCTCCGCACCATCACAGCCACACTGCTCAACCTATTCCACTCGTGGTATCTCCCGCACAAAATCAAAATCCACCGCGACACTTACCTCGCCAAGACCATCGCCCGCGCCAAGATGTGGACCCTCATGGTCAACCATGCAAACGCCGCCGACCTCGTCCTCACTCCCTCAAATCATTTCAAGCAAAAACTCGCGCATTACGGCGTCACCCGCCCCATCAAAGTCCTAAAAAACGCCATCCCGGACGAGATTTTTGTAAAAAACCTCACTCCCCGCACCCTCGCCCCTGGCGAGCCCCTCCGCCTAGTCTGGCACTCGCGCATCTCCGGCGAAAAGCGCCCGCTCGCCTTTCTCGAAGCCCTCACTAGGCTCGAACTTCCCTACCACGTCGACATGTACGGCGCCGGCCCCGACCTTAACCGCGCCAAGCACTACGCAGAAAGTCACCACCTGAGTGTCACTTTCCACGGCACCAAACCTTTCGCCAAAATCTACCAAACCGTCCAAAAATCCCACCTCGACGTGCTAGTTTCCAGCGGCTACGACACCTTCGGTATGACCTTGATCGAAGCCGAATCCGCCGGCACCCCAGTGCTTTACGTCGACCCCGACCTATCCGAAATTGTCCCGCCCGGGGGCGGCCTACTAACGAAGGACCCTAGCCCCGCCGCCATCGCCACCGCTATTAACACACTAAAAACCCGCCCCGACTGTATCACAAAGATGTCCGAAAAAATGCTCGCCCACCGCGATACCACCCGCGCCTCCAGCGTCGTCATGAATCTCGAAACTTATTTTCGTGGTATAATAGACTCATGAAATCAACCGCCAAACTACCATCGGCCACCAAGTCCTCGAAGAGGCCCCCTGCCAAACTTTCCCCACTCAACTTCCTCGCCGACTTTTTGACTTTTTCCCGCATCGGGCTCTCGCTCGCGCTCATCATCATGGCATTCACCGGCGCCCCCATCCATGCCGCCTTCCTCGTCTTCATGATCGGCGAAATCACTGACGCCCTGGACGGCACCTGCGCCACCAGGTGGCCCTTCCCGAAGGGCAAGGCCCCCGGCTACCGCAAATACGCCGTCAAATACGACATGTTCGCCGACGGCCTCTTGGCCTTCGCCACCATGCTCTTCTTCACCCTCCGGGTCAACCTCGTCGCCGGGCTAATCATCTTCATCGCCTACCCCGTCGTCGCCACCATCCTCGAATTTATCGTCTACGGCAAATTCATGGGCCACCCCGACGACTGCACCAAAGGCTCACTGATGCGTCGCAACTTCAAACTCGCGAGAGTCCTCGTCCTCACCCGCCGCAACGTCTACCTTGCAATCATGTTTACCGTCGCCGTCTGGCTGCTTTACGCCTCCGAATGGCCCCTCGCCGTCAAAAACACCATCCTAGGCGTCGGCATCATTGGTTCCATCTTTTTCTGGTTTTTCTTGGGCCAACGTCGCCACCACATCTCCCGCGACGCCGTCGACCTCGAGCAAAAACTCAGCAAAAAATAACTTGAATTGTCCAAAAATCTGTGCTAATATAAAAGTATTGGAACCTATAAGATCGTTGTTGTAAGACAAAGCACTTTTAATTAGATGAACAATCTCATTTCACTATGTTCGGAACAGAACTGGCGCCAGGAAGGGCCATTTAATGTTGTCGAACATAGCGCGAGCTTTGTCTAAGGCGATTTTATGGGTTCCACCTTCGTGGCGCCACTCTGTTTTTAAAAAGTAGCCTCACGAGCAATATTAACTAAAGTGAGGTACCATGAAAGAAGCCATACATACAAAATCCAACAACAAACTACTATATATTATATATAGTATTATCACTGTGTTATTATTTAGTATTATTTATACTATCATTCACACCACTAATACTCACGCAGATGGCGTAGACTTCTCCGTTTCCGTAGAACCCAGCCTAAATGTCACTATCCCTACTAACCTTGTTTCATTAAACCTAAATCCTGCAAACAGTGCCTTCTCCTCCCAGG
>CAZXEG010000044.1:0-3234 GCA_964639835.1 uncultured Candidatus Saccharibacteria bacterium
CGATGCCGGGGACGCCGGGGATGTTGTCGGAAGAGTCGCCTTTGAGGGATTTGAGATCGAGAAACTGGGATTTTTTGATGCCGTATTTTTGCTCGATTTCTTTGACGTCGATTTTTTCGATGCTGGTGAAACCTTTGAGCAGGCGCCACATGTGGGTATTGTCGTCGACGATTTGGAGCATATCGAGGTCGGAGGAGATGATGAAGGTTTCGTAGTTCCCTGCTTCGTCGGCTTTTTTGGCGAGGGTACCGATGATGTCGTCAGCTTCGTAATGGTCTAGTTCGATAAATTGCCAGCCGAGGCCGCGGATGAGGTTTTCTAGGAGTGGGATTTGGGCGTAGAAATCGTCGCCGGGCTTGACGCGGCCGGCTTTGTAGCCCTCAAAGAGAGCGCGGCGCTTGGAGACGGAGGTTTTGGAATCCCAGGCGACGACGATTTTGGTGGGGTCTAGACGACGGACGATTTCCATGGCGATGGCGGCGAAGCCGTAGACGCCGCCGGTGGGGGTGCCGTCGGGGAGGCCGAGGGCGGGCATGGCGTAGTAGCCGCGGTAAAAGACGGATTTGCCGTCGATGAGGACTAAGCGTTTGGTGGCGACGGGTTCTGCCACGTTAAAACTCCACTTCTCTTAAGATGGCGTCGAGCTGCGCGTTGGCGTCGTCGATGGTGCCGTTATTCAAGATGTAATAGTCGGCCATGGCGATGGGGCCGCCCTTTTCGAGGTTTTCGACTTCGCTCTTGTCGCGCTCGCGGATGGCGTGGGCGTCGAAGGAGCGACCGGGGCGCTTGGCGACGCGGTCGTAGCGCTTCTCTTTGTCAACGACGACGGCGACGAAAGTGAGGGACCTGGGGAATTCGTGCTTCAAAATCTTGTATTCAGTCCAGGAGTAGACGCCGTCTAGGACAATGCGCTTCTGGCCGGCGGCGACGAGGGATTTGGTTTCCTCGATGACTTGGCGGACGACCCAGTCCTTCCCTTCCTGCTCGCGGATTTCTTCGCGGAACTTTTTTTCGGCTTCGCCGTCTTCGGTGCGTTCTAGGCCACGCTTTTCCATTTCTTTATAAATCATGCCTCCAAAGTAGACTTTGGGGTAGCCCTTTTCGGTGAGGTGATCAACTAAAACTGATTTGCCGCTACCGCTCATGCCAACGATGGCGAGAATTTTGACGTTTTCCATAGTAATAGTATAGCACAGATATATCAGGAGCGGTGAAAAATGCGGTGGGGCAGTGGTGCTTCGTGGAACCTTCCATACGTGTTCTCTTTCCTGCGCACTACCCGAGCGATTCTGCGCCCCGCCCCAAGCAATTCTGAGAGCCTGGACTTGAAATGTTGTCATTCTCACAGATTTTCGTCGCGTGCTCGTGGCTTAGCCCTACCTGCGGGATGCCTATTAAGTGCATGCGCCCTTCCCAACCGTGAAGTTGGGCTGTTCCTATTGAGCGCTCAGGGCCACTCGCGCAGCGGAAAATTGTGAGAATTACACATTTCAAATCTTAAAAAGCTCTCAGAATTGCTGGGGGTGGGGCGATTAAGCAGAGCTCAGGTGGAGGACTCGGCGAAGCAACGAGCGTGCGCCTAGGACGACCGGGCACACCGGACGTAGCTCCCGATGCCCCGATAGATGTAGCTGCTGCTACCGGAGTATAACTTACTACTGTAGTAGTCCAGGTAGTAGCGACTCGTGGTATTGTACGCCGTAGCAGACCACCAGAGCCCGTTCGTAGACGCGACGTTCAGGCTACCATTGTTGTAGTACCCGCCATAGACCGGCGCAAACTGCGTAGAAGCTGCATAGGTGGCATTGCCGTTGTTTGTGCCGTCAAAGCCATTGATTTCGGTGCTGGTGGGTAAGTGCCAGTTTTTGGGGCAGATGTCGTATGAAGCTACAGTGCTGTTTGAATTACCAGTGATAGTGCCAGCTGAAGCGGCGGCGTAGTTATACCAAACGGTATCACCATTATTATTGTCTTTGCCGGTTTTTGCGCAAGGATAAGTATAACCATTTGTTGAATCGCAGTGACTAGAATATGATGAGTCGCCCGAGTATAGACTGTAATAGGTGAGGGTTTTGTCTGTATTTATGTTGGTGGTGGTAGATTTGATAGTCATAGAACCAGCCGAACTGCCGGCGGCTGTACTGCCGGTGTCACCGGCATAGCGAAGGTTCTGGGTCATCCAATAGCTACCGTTGATCTTGGTGACTTGATAGGTTTTGCCGTCGCGGACGTCTGTCAAGGTTGTAGAATCGCCTTCGTTCGGCATTTTGCTGGCGAGGGATGAAGAAGTGATGGTTTGCATACTGTCGTCGAGCACGCACCGGACCGAAAACCCGCCCCTGCGATTGTAGTAATCGGCCGAAAGCACGCTGCTCGAACTGAAGATCAGGCTATAAGCGCTCGTACTCGAGTACGAAGTAGACGACCAATAGTACCCGTAGGAGCCGCCATTGTTGAACGAGCCAGAGTAATAGTAGCCGGCCAGCAAGAAATTCGGTGTTGTCCCAGGGCCTGCGTTCGTATAGAAGGTGCCAGCACTCTCGTAATAGTTGCTTTCTAGGTTAGCCCCATATGCGGTAGCGAGGGCATACCAGTCACCAGTTTTCCAGTTGGGGCTAGTTGTTGGAGAAGCATTGCTGGTCGTAGAAGTTGGGAGTCTCCAGCCCTTCGGGCAGATGCTGTAGGCAGCGTTGTAACCTCTTGTACTTACTGCGTTACCGCTACTATCTTTACCACCCGCTGTAGCTGCAAGCCACGAGTAGTAGCTATTACATGGGGTGCTACTGCTACAGGTAGTAGTGTTATTACCGGTATTAAATACATATGCAGTAGAGTCATTACTAAACTGGTCGCTTGGTACTGAAGTACCGCTGTAAATCGCTGTTGAAGCTGGGAGAGTATAGTATGGATTACCACTAGCCTTGGTATTCGCATCTGCAACGTTAGAATCATCGCTGTAGAGTGCGGTGCCACCAGCTAAGTTGAGGTTTGATGTCATCCAACATTTGCCATCGGCAAGTCTTTGGATGGTATATTTGTTACCGTCACGGCTATCGGTAACTTCTAGTGAGGTGCTAGTGGTGCATAGAGTGGGATCTAAGTTTTGGATGAGTATGCTGTCCTTACTAGTCAATGTCACACTGTTTATACCATCCCCAATATTAAAGTAAGGAGTTTCGTCAGTAGTGGAGGAGAGGCCAGTACCGCCAATACCGACACTAGTCTGGGTCCAGG
>CAZXEG010000045.1:0-2759 GCA_964639835.1 uncultured Candidatus Saccharibacteria bacterium
GAAAATGCTAGGCATTTTGGAGGTCCTTTCTTGCGATTACGTAGTAGATGATGGTAAAAATGGTGGCGAAAATGAGGGCGCCGGCGACGTCGGAGGACCAGTGCTGGTTGGCGAGGACGCGACCGACAGAAACGAGGGCGGTGAGGGCGAGCATGGCTAGATAGAGGACGATGCGGAGGGTTTTAGACTTGACGTATCTGGGCAAGTTGAGGGCGACGAGTGCGAAGATGGTGGCAACGACCATGACGTGGGTGGAAGGGAAGCTGGGCTCGCCGGAACCATCTGGGCGGGTGTTCAAAACCCAGAATTTATCGAAAACGAAGTAGGTCGCCGCCATGAGGACGAGGGGTATGAGCATGGCGGGGAGGGATTTGTCGACTTTTTTGAGAGATTTGCGGGAAATCCACTGGTAGAGGCCGAGCAGGGCAAAGATACCCAGCGTGGCAATGGCGGTGATGAGAATAATGTCGGTGGCCTTGTCCCAATTCATACCTTTATTATAACAAAAAATAAGACTTTTGGTCTTATTTTGTATGGTACACCCGGCACGATAGGGATCTAGCCGGGCGGTACCCAAAAATCAAAAAACCGAGAGCAAGCTCTCGTTTTTCGATTTTGGTACACCCGGCACGATTATATCTTGTGCTTCGCACAAGATATACCGCCGGGCGTCGGCTCGGAAAAAGTAAAATAAATTTTACTTTTTCGCTCGCCTCCTACGGCGGTCGAACGTCTCGCTCGAATTGTATCGATTTACCAGAATAAAATAAGACCCTGCGGGTCTTTTTTTATTCTGGTACACCCGGCACGATTCGAACGTGTGACCTTTGGCTCCGCAAGCCAACGCTCTATCCAACTGAGCTACGGGTGCAAATGTGGATGTGTTGATAAATCTCGACATCCACCTAGAAATTAAATGAGCATCACCTTAGAGGTGACATTTACTATTATAACATATTTTGCGGAAAATGGGGGGTTATTTTTGCTGGCGTGTTGGGGTTGGTGATTCGGTGGTGGTTTGAAGGCTATTTTTGGTGGTGTTTGTGGGATTTGGTGCGGGATTTGAAGAAATTGCGGTGGGCGAGAAAACCGTATTTACCGGTGATGGGGTCTTTGAAAATGGTTTGCTTGAGAGGGAGAAGGGTGAGGGTCATATAGGCGCCGAAGAAGATAAAAGTGCCGACGGCCGAGAGGTAGGTGGCCCAGTAGGGAATGGCAGGAAGGTTGACGATGACGTAAAAGGTGAATTGGGCAAGGATGATGGCGCCGGCGAAGGTGAGGATGTCTATTGGGAGGATGGGCTTTTTGGTGAGGCGGGTGTAGGAGTAAAAGATGAAGGGAATGACGAAAGTGAGAATAAGGAGGCTGGCGAGTTTGGCGGTGAAGTAGTTGGCGTCTATGCCGTAGAAGTAGCCGTCGACGAGGCTCCAGAGGAGAGTGGGGGTGATGGCGATTTTGACGTGTTCCCAGGTGGACTCGTTGACGGCAGTGAAAATGCCGAGAGCTTTGGGGCCTTTTAAGAGGTCGTAAAGGAAGTGAGCGAGGGTGCCAAGGCCGAAGATAACGATGATGCTAATCCAGGTGAAGAGGATTTGATCCATAGACTACTGGCCTTCGGCGTGGAGTTTGGCGAATTTTTTGGATTTTTGGTCGAGGGTGGCAAAGTCTTTTTCGGTGATTTTTTCCTGGTCGCCGGATTTAATGAAGTTGCGAAGAACGCCGACAAGGATGAATGGACGGACGAAGGTAGAGTGGAGGATGGACCACATGATGACGCCTACGATGCCAGAGCAGATGAGAGTGAGGGTAGTGACGTCGGTGAGAAATGCTGGAACTTCGGAGGTGCCGTCGGCTGCGATTTCGGCGATGGCTTGGCTGAGCGAACTCATGGCATCAGGGAAGGCTTGGAGAATGAGGTAGGTGATACCGAAGAAAACACCACCGATGACGAGAAAGGAGATAAGGCTGATGCCGAAGATGCGACCGAGGTTTTTGATGAGAGTTTTGCCATGTTTGAAAAAGATAGCTGCGCCCTCTAGGGTAGCCTGGGTGGCTTTTTTGTCTTGTTTGTAGAAGACCCAGCCGAGACAGCAATCGCAGAGGTAGGCTATGATGGTATTGATGACGCCAGAGATGGTGCTACCGACGGTGCCACCGGCGTCGCCGCCAACGGCCTGGCCGACGGCAGTAATGCCGGTGCCGATTTGCTGAAAAATACCCTTGATGGCGCCGGTAATTGCGTAGTAGGCAGCCACAGTGGCGAAGCGTTCTTTGACGATTTGTCGGCCGGCCTTGATGGTGTCCTCGGGGAGTTTACCCTTGGTGACGCCTTCGGTCATCATGGCGATTTGGCCGGCTTTGTAGGTATAGGCGATAAAGTGCAGAATGAGCCAAGCTGCGATGCCGCCGAGTAGTGCGCCGATAGCGAGGCCGGCGAGGGGCTGGTTGGCCGCTTTATCTGCGACGACGAACCCGGCTACTGTGAAGCTGGCGAAGGCCAGAACGCCGAGAAAATCCCAGAGAGCGCGCCAGAGGGAAAACCCGATAGTTTTTTTGTAAATTGCTTTATTGTCCATATAAACTCCTTGTTAGTTATATTGTAGCATAAAATGAAAATGCGCAACAGCATGTGTGGCGGATTGCATGCGTGATGGATGCGTGATAGATGCGTGATGGATGAAGCATGGGGAAGAAGCTCAGGGAAGTATACTGGACCAAACACATTTGAGACAAAGCACGCAAGAAACGTAACCTCCTTA
>CAZXEG010000046.1:0-2706 GCA_964639835.1 uncultured Candidatus Saccharibacteria bacterium
ATAGGTTATAGAACTCCTGCCGAAATGTTGCAAAGGTTGTGAAAGTTGTATGTAGCATCACGCCAAAAAAGTCCTACACAGGAACCGATTAGTGTGCTATAATGGGGTAAAATAAGGAGGCAAATGAGGCAATTCATTACAAAAATTTCAGTGGCTCTACTAGCAGTCGTGTGTGGGACGCTGTTTGCGGCGAGCCCCGCTGCCTTTGCGGACGAGAGTGAGGAGCTCCAAGCGGCGGCAACCAGTATCAGCATTAGTCCGGTAAGCAAGATATTGCAAATTTCGGCAAGTTCAGTGTATGAGGACACCTTCAAGGTGACCAATAACAGTAGTAACAGCATGAAGTTCGAGGTTTACGCGGCGCCATATTCGTATACCTACTCGGAGTCGGATGATTCATATCGGCTGGGCTTTAACCGAGAGAACACCTACACGCAGATTGTGCGCTGGATCACCTTCCGGGATACCAACGGTAATTTCGTAGAAAAAGCGGTGTTTACGGCGGATCCAAATAGCTCAGTGGAAATAGCATACAAGATTTCTACGCCAGATAGCATACCGGCGGGCGGGCAGTATGCTGTACTGTTTGCGCATACCTTGTCTGACAACGCCACCTCTAGTGGTATCAAGACCGAGGCGAGCCCAGGGCTAGTAGTCTACGGTAGGGCCGAGGGGGAGACGAAGGTGGTGAGCGAGATTTCTGGACTGGAAATCCTCCAAACGCAGGAAGTAGATGGCGAGACCAAGAATATCATCAGCGGTAAGGCCAAGGTGAAAAACGATGGTAACGTAGATTTCATGGCTTCGGGTAAGCTGAAGGTTTCGGGTATTTTTGGGCAGGTATTTTACGAAACTCCAGCGACCTCGACCAGGGCGCGGACTTCGATTATCCCTGAATCGGAATTGCCGATTTCGGATAGCTGGGATGATACGGCGTTCTTTGGATTATTCAACGTAGAGTGGACAGTATCGGCCAGCGGAAGCGAGCCACAGACGATCTCGAAGCTGATTTTGATCATGCCGCCAGTGATCATTGTTACGATAATTTTGCTATTGACAATTATAATTGTGTGGATTATAATAGTGGTAGGTAAGCGCAAAGAGCGTCGCGCAAAGTTCATG
Source organism: uncultured Candidatus Saccharibacteria bacterium (assembly GCA_964639835.1). Lineage (GTDB taxonomy): Bacteria > Patescibacteriota > Saccharimonadia > Saccharimonadales > Saccharimonadaceae > Nanosyncoccus. The sequence goes on from CAZXEG010000046.1 coordinate 1,123, forward strand.
GTCTAGAACGTGAACAACGGACGCAACCTAGTGGAGTAGGTCTTTGCAAAACCAAAATAAAAATATCAAATAAAACAAGAAAGTAGAGTATGAAGAGAAGAACAAAGCAAGTATTTGGCATTCTCGGGCTCGCCGGCATTACTGCTATGACCGCTTATGCGGCAGTGTTGCCAAACCCCGAGGCATCGGCTACTACTCAGGTAACCGACACAATACAAGTGCGCGTGGTAGGGTCGGAGCCGGAAATCGTGGCGACGACAACTGAGGGCGCGCAAATTACGGATCCACTTTATGACTTTAAGGTGGCCTACGAGAACGTAGGCCCCATCACGGTCACGGTGATTAATCGGGACGCGAACGGGGAACTAGTGAGCGAAACGGTGATTTGGCAAGCGGACGCAGATTATGTCGCAGGTGAGAAAGATTTTGCACTGAACTTGGATGATTACGGCGGAGCAGGTTATTACACTATTAAGATGCGAGGATTGGGATATAACGATGTACCAGTGGAACGGTTTCTGACGGTAGCATATACTAACGTGGACGCGGAAGTCGATGCGGGCGATGAGGCTGGCGATGACGTCACCGTGCAGGTTGACCCACCGGCAGGCACTGATGAAGTTACCATCGAGGTTAAGGATGATAACGACGACGTCGTGCGGATCATTGAAATAGACCCGGAGACTGGCAAGGTGACTATCAAAGATGGCGACGGCAACGTCATTCAGGAAATTGAGAACGGCTACAAAGACGGCAAGCTCGACATTCCGATGGCGGGTCTAGATTCGGGCGATTACCAAATCGTAATTACCTACAAGGATGCCGACGGCAATATAATCGGTATCCCGTATACTGCCGAGATCAGCTATACGGCCAAGGCGACACCAGTGCCGGATACTGGTGCATTCTTCCAGAATCTTAACATCTCGAAGGAAGATTACCTAATCACAGGGCTCTTAATCTTCTTCGTATTTGCAGTGGTAGGGTTTGGCATCGTGGCGAAAAGTCGTGGCGACAAAGCTAAGACCCACGCAAAAAAGCGTCGCTAGGCGGTAGTCGGCGACAGGAAATGTTTGAGACCCTGTCGCCGGTGTTTGAAAAAGAATGTTTTGTTTTACAAAAAGAGTTTGAGAGAACCTAGGGGTTTCTGCGCTAAGGAAGCCCCTAGGAAAAAGTGTAAAAAATCAGGCCGTATGGCCTGATTTTTGATGTCTGATTAGGCGGTCTCTTCGATTTTGTCGGCCTTGGCAGCCTTTTTCTCGGCTTCCTTGGCAAGTTTCTTGGCCTTATTCTCGAGGGCGGACTTCATGGCCTCGGCCTTCTTGGCGCGAGCCTTGAAGCGGTCGACGCGACCCTCGGTATCGATAATCTTCTCTTCGCCAGTAAAGAACGGGTGAGAAGCAGAAGAAATCTGTACCTTCACTAGTGGATATTCGTTGCCATCGGTCCATTTGATGGTTTCTTCGCTTTTCGCGGTAGACTTAGTCAAAAACGAAAAGCCAGCGGCTTCGTCCGAAAAGACGACGTCACGATAATCTTTAGGATGCAAATCTGTTTTACTCATAATTAGTATCAATTATATCA
>CAZXEG010000047.1:0-2706 GCA_964639835.1 uncultured Candidatus Saccharibacteria bacterium
ACACCGAGATTAAGACCAGCGAGCTGAACAAAATCCTGGCCGAGGCGGTGGTTGACCACGCGCCGGCGGGTCTCAAAAACACCCGGCCGAAGCCAAAATACATGGTGCAGACGGACGTTTGCCCGCCGTGGTTTGTGGTGCATGGACATGAACTGGGACTTTTACACTGGTCGTGGAAGCGGTTTTTGGAGCGAAAATTGCGCGAGAAGTACCCGATGGTAGGGACGCCGGTGATGATTTCGTGGCGAAGTGATGATGGGCGGGGCGATGCGGGGGATGAAACTAGAAGTGGAGGCACTAACGGTGGGCGGAAAGGCAAAAATGCGAATCAACGTAACCGAGAAAAAGTCCAAGTACGTCAGCATAAAAGTGCGTAGACACAAATAAGACTTTGATGTATAATGGGCACAAGTGGGAGTAGGTTTTAAATAAAACCTGTAATGCTCCTGCTTTTTGTAACCTATAGGTTGGCACATTAAAAAGGAGGTGGATAAATGCAACAGCCGATTTACGTGATTGATACGAATATCCTGGTGGATTATCCGGACATCATCCCGGCGGCAGGTAAAGAGTTTAACAAGCCAAAGGAGCCGACGGTAGATTTATCGCGAGCGCATTTGGTACTGCCGACTGCGGTAATTCGCGAACTTTCGAGCTTTAAGCGCGAGAAGAGCGAGCGCGGGAGGGCGTCGCGAGAGGTGCTGAGAAACGTGCGCGACTACGTCGAGAACCTCGAGCAAACGATGGACATGGCCTATGAAATGGAGAGCGCCGTCAGCATCGTGCAGGGGGAGATGCAGTTGTCGATTTTGCCGGTGCATAAGAACTTCTGTAAGACGTTGCCGTTTCACCCTTCGGCGGACGACATGGACGGGCAGATCATTTTGGCGACTCTCTCGGTAGCGTGTCTGCTTAAGGGGTTGCCGATTGATGGGACGGCCAATCCGAGCGAGGTGATGTCGCTAAATGTCCAGGCGATGAACGTAACGCTCCTCACCAACGATAACGGGTTGGCGATTCGGGCATGCGAGCGCGGTATCAATACTTCGCGCTACGGGTATCGGGCGATGGAGCCCTACACCGGGCGGCGCGACATCATTGTACCGCCAGATTTGTTCAAGTATTTCTACGACGAGCGGAAAATCGAGCGGGAAATCTGGGAGATGATGATGCCGGAAGGTCAAGATTGGAAGCTGGTGGCGAATGAGTTTGTCATCATGCACCTTGCTGATCCGATGGAGTATCCGCTGGGCTTTCGGCCGGAAGCGAATCCGTATTTTTTGCACATCGCGCGGTACGATCCGAAGACGGAGATGCTACTGCCGCTTCGGTACGTGCGCGAGTTCCCGTCGCGGGTTTATAACGACGGGCAGGCGATTTACGCGGAGGCACTGATGAATCCGGACATCGCGGCGGTGATTTGCACGGGGCCGGCAGGCTCGGGCAAGACCTACATGGCGACGGTTTTTGGCTACAGCGCGTGCAAGAAAGGCACTTTTATCGGTGTCACGGTGGTGCCGTGCGAGAGCCGGAGCCGGATTGGGGCTTTACCGGGGGATCTGAACGAAAAGATGGACCCGGATGTACAACCGCTCAAGAATGCGTTGCGGAATTATCTGCTGTCGACGGACCGTTCGCTGCACAAAGAGCTGGAGGAGCTGCGGGCACACGGAGCGAAAGAGCCGGTGGTGCCACAGATGCCGAGTGCCACGGGTGGCGGAGAAAACGGTGGCGAAGTCCAGCGCTCGCTCAAGGAGAAGTTGATCCAGCGAGTTAATCTGATCTGGAATAGCTGGTTTTCGAATCTGCCGATCGAGAGTGCCCGGGGGCGGGATTTCTCGTACGAGTTGGCGCTTTACGATGAGTTCCAGGACCAGAACCAGACGCAAGCGGATACCCTGCTGAAGCGCTTGGGCATGAATGGCAAAATCGTGCTGACCGGCGATCTCGAGCAAATTCACGCGCCGTATCTGGATGAGAGCAATAACGGGCTGACCTACGCATCGCAGCTTTTGTTCGACAACCCGATGGTGGCGCAGGTACACTTTACCGAGGACGAAGTAGTGCGGCACCCCTTGGTGAAGATGGTGGCCGAACGACAGAAAAATCAGCGCTCGGCTAAAACGTTTTTGGACGACGAGATGGCGCCAGATATCGCGATGCACTAGCCTTTGTCCTAGTCTGCCCTTTAGGGGTGGGCGAATTTCGACCTCCTGACAAACCCCGCTGGCTTAGCCAGCGGGGAATTTTTGTGATATAATAGAAAGATGAAACTAGTTGTTGGGTTAGGCAATCCTGGAGCGAGATATACCTTTACAAGGCACAATAGTGGCTTTTTGGCGCTAGATTATTACCTTAAGCGGTATGGGGGCAGTTTTAAGGAATCGGGGCTCTTGGGGGCTTTTGAGGGGGTTTCTGACGATTTTGTGACCCTTGATGAGCGGGTTTTGTTCGTGAAGCCACAGGGGTTCTATAACGGCAGCGGGCGAGTGGTGGCGGAATATGTCCGGTACTATAAACTGGCGCCGACGGATGTTTTGGTGATTTGCGACAATTTTGACCTGGAATTTGGCACTATACGCTATAAAACCTCCGGTTCCGCCGGGGGAAATAACGGGCTGAAGTCGATTGATACGGCCCTGGGGACAACGGATTACGCGCGCATTCGAATCGGGACGAAAAATCTGGCCTTGAAGGAACAGATGG
>CAZXEG010000048.1:0-2618 GCA_964639835.1 uncultured Candidatus Saccharibacteria bacterium
ACGTCGGCAGAGCTACAGTATGTGCCGAATTCGTATGTGCCGGTGGAGGGCGAAAGCGCGGAGAAGCTAGAAAAATTGCTCTCGGCGATTGATGATCTTGATGATGTGGTGAATACCTATACGAATGCCGAATAAAAATGGAGCGGGTCCTGCCGGTTGCATTTTCCCCCAAAATTGACGACAATTTTGGGGGTCCCCCTATGCAACCGTCACCCGCTCGGTTTATTATTCAAATTGGCGGAAGGGACAAGATAGGGATGTCGCTTCGCTCCATTCGAACTTGCTAAATTAATTGGCGGAAGGGACAGGATTCGAACCTGCGAAGCGTTAACTTGCTGGTTTTCAAGACCAGTGCCTTAAACCACTCGGCCACCCTTCCGTATATAATTATACCATAAAAATAAGACCTTTCAAGGTCTTATTTTTAGCGGCCGTTTTTGAGGCGCGGGTGTTTGCGCTTGTCGCTGTGTTTGTGATTATTATTGCGATTCTGTTTTGCAACAGGGCGCATTGTGAATTTTCTTGCCATAGGTTTATTTTAGCACAAATGTGGAAAAAATGGAACTGCTTGTGCTATAATGGTAGTATGGACGAGTGGGAAATACAACAGAAACGACGTGAAAATGAAGAAAAAGCGACAGAAGGCAGGGCTTTGATTTTGGGACTGCCGTATCTTGATACGAGAGAATTTGAAAATGATGTGGTGCTGGTGACTGGGCTGATTGATGTAGATGAGATGCATCGGGATTATATTATTCCGCTGCATAAGGGCGGGGCGGAGGAGCATTATCAGTTTATGGTGACGTCGCAGACGCCGAGGTCGCTGATCCAAAAAATGCGGCAAGAATACATGGAAAAAGGCGAAAAGGTGGATTTCTTCTTGATTTCTGGGTCGGCGTATAAGGTGTTTATGCTAAGGTATGACCCGCCGAAGGAAGTTGTCTATGATGATATTAAGATTGCGGGCGAAGGGGATTCGGAGACGATTGCGGCGGTATCGAAAACGCTAGATCAAGTTTCTACGGAGAAAGTCTTTGATTTTTTGATTGATCAGGCGGACAAACTGGGGGCTTCGGATATTCACATTGAGAATATGCGGGGCGAGATACGGATACGGATGCGGGTGGATGGGATTTTGCATCCGGTGGCGGTGATTGATAAAGACAGATATCGGATTTTTATGGGGGAGTTGTCGTCGCGGGCTAATGTCTCGACAGCGTCAAACAAACCACAATCTGGGCATATGCAGAAGGAAATTACACGGGATGGGGCGTCGCATCTGCTTAATATTCGCGTGGAGACGATTCCGACGATGTACGGGCAGGATGCGGTGCTACGGTTGTTTAATTTTGACGAGTCGCTCCTTAACCTGGACCTTCTGGGGCTTTCGGCAGACGAAAAAAGTGAGATTGATGATGTGATTTCGCATCCGAGAGGGCTGGTACTTATGGTGGGGCCGACCGGGTCGGGGAAATCTACGACGCTTTATTCTATGCTAAATGCGCTGAATACGTCGGATCGGAAGATTATCACGCTGGAGGATCCGATTGAATATGGTATTACGGGGATTTCGCAGATTCCGATTAATACGAATGAGGGTGGATCGTTTGCGGAAGGGCTGAGGTCGGTGCTTCGGCTTGATCCGGATGTGGTGATGGTGGGGGAGATTCGTGATGCGGATACGGCCAAGACGGCGATTCAAGCGTCAATCACGGGGCATTTGGTGCTGTCGTCGTTTCATGCGAATTCTACTAGCGCGGCTTTTTCTAGGATGATTGACCTGATTGGTGTGAATCCGATTTTTGCGTCGTCGATTCGGTTGATTGTGGCGCAGAGGCTGGTAAGGAAATTGGCGCCGTCTAAGAAAGCGCGGCGAGCGACGGAGGCGGAGGCGAGATACATCCGGGAAGTTCTAAAGGATGTGGATCCGAAGTGGCTGAAGGCGATTCGGGTGGCGGTGCCGCGTGAAAATGAGATGCGCGATGCGCCGCGTGGTAATGAAGTGCGTAATGTGCCGGTGCGTGGGATTGTGACGCGTTCTACTTCTGCCACGAAACTGGAACGGGCTGTTGGTCAAGTGGTAGAACGTACAGCTGAGCGGGAAACAGAAGAGTTTGATTTTAACAATATTGTGCTGTATGATCCGGTGGTGACGGACGAGGATCCGTTTGGGTATCGCGGGCGGACGGTGATAATGGAGCAGCTGATTGTGAACGAGGATATCGCGAAGTTTATTCGTGGGGATGTGGCGGACATAAATACTACCGCGATTGAGGCGGCGGCGAAGGCGCATGGGATGTTAACGCTGGAGCAGAAGGGGGTATTGGCGGCGCTTCGTGGGGAAACGACGATTGAGGAAGTGTCGAGAGTAATATAGGTTGGAGGCTTGGCGGTCGCAATGCAAGGGTTTCTTTGCGGTGCTTTTTACGTGTCATGTGCTCGTGGCTCCACCAGCTGCCCATTTTTGAAGCTTGAGGCTTGGTGGCCACAATGCGGTGCTTTTCGATGTGTCTGTGACTTCCACCAGCTACTCATTTTTGAAGCTTGGACTTGTCTTGTTGTAATTGTTACGAAATTAGGCAGGCACTCACGACTTTAGCGGACTCTTCTTTTGTTTA
>CAZXEG010000049.1:0-2464 GCA_964639835.1 uncultured Candidatus Saccharibacteria bacterium
GCGGATGTGCCGTTTTTCTCGATTTCGGGGTCGGAATTTGCGGAAATGTTTGTGGGGGTGGGGGCCTCTCGCGTGCGCGATTTATTCTCGAAGGCGAAAAAGAATGCGCCGTCGATCATCTTTATTGATGAGATTGACGCGGTGGCGCATAAGCGTGATGCGCGAGGCGGGGCGGGACGCGAGGATGAGCAGACGTTGAATCAGATTTTGGTGGAGATGGATGGGTTTGATAATGAGTCGGGGGTGATTGTGATTGCGGCGACAAACCGAGTGGATATGCTGGATAAGGCACTGCTCCGGCCGGGGCGGTTTGACCGGCATGTGAATGTGACTTTGCCAGAGAGAAAAGACCGGCTGGAGATTTTGAAAGTACACTTTAAGGGGAAGCCGGTGGCGGCGGATGTGGACCTTGAAGCGCTGGCGAAAAAGACGGCGGGGTCCTCGGGGGCGGATCTTGCGAACATCGCGAATGAGGCGGCGATTGGAGCGGCACGGGAGGGGCATAAAGCGATTTCGAATGCGGACCTCGTGGAGGCGTTTGAGCGGGTGGCGATTGGGCCAGAGCGCAAGAGTAAGGTGATGAACGAGAAAGAGCGGAAAATTACGGCGTATCACGAAGCGGGGCATGCGATTGTGGGGCATGTGCTACCGGATTCGGACCCGGTGCATAAGGTGACGATTATTCCGCGAGGGGCGACGGGCGGGGTGACGTGGTTCTTGCCGCCAGAGGACCGGAGTTATAAGAATGTGTATGAGCTGAAGGACATTTTGGCGCGAGCGATGGGCGGGCGGATTGCAGAAAAGCTGGTGTTTGGCGAAGATGCGATTACGACGGGGGCGTCTTCGGACCTCAAGAACGTGGCGGAGCTTTCGAAATCGATGATTGTAGAAGAGGGGATGGGGGATACGCTAAGGAACATAGTGTTTCCTGGCGAAGAAGCAGGATACTATACGATTACAACGGGTAAGCCGTATTCGGAGAAAACGGCGGAGCTGATTGATGCGGAGGTGAAGAAAATGGCGGATGAGGCAGCAATGAGGGCCGAAGCGGTACTGACGGCGAACCGAGGGGTGCTGGATAAGCTCGCGGAGGAGCTTTTGGCACACGAGACGCTAGAAGAAAAGGAACTTTTGCCACTGCTTAAGGGTGCAAAAATGCCGACCAAGGCAAAATTACATTAGATTGACATAGAATAGAGATTCAAGGGGGTAAAAGTTTAAAAAGGAGGAAAATGGTGCAAAAAATAGAACGACTGATAGAGAGATTTCGGCCGGAGAAGTATGAGCTGGATCTTACGATAGATAAGAAAAGTAAGCGAATAGGGGGTACGGTGGTGGTAACAGGGGAAGCGCTCAATGAAACAGTGAAATTTCATGCGGTTTCGCTCTCTGTAAAGCAAGTGCTCTTGAATGGCAAATCTGTGAAATTTGAGGTGCGTGATGGCGTTCTGACGCTTTTTAAGGTACCTAGGGGACACGCAACAGTGCTAGTAGGGTATGACGGCTCTCTAAACGAAAACATGGAGGGAGCGTATATTTCGACGTATAATTACAAGGGCAAAACAGAGGTGATAGTGGCGACGCAGTTTGAAAGCCATTACGCCAGAGAGGCGTTTCCCTGCATTGATGAGCCAGAGGCGAAGGCGGTGTTCGAACTGACAATATCCGTGCCGGAAGGTTCGGAAGACGTAGTGCTATCCAATACGCCAGAACTGAAGCTTGGTTCGGGGCCGCGTCGCTCGCGCCCGTCGCCACGGGGCTCGCGCGCTAATCCTCGCGCTGCCGCGCTCCGGAATGCCCCGAACCAAACTTCAGTTTCTGGCTATAAAACCACATATTTCGAGCCGACGCCGAGGATGAGTACGTATCTGTTGGCTTTTGTGGTTGGGAAGTTTCATGGGAAGACGGTGACGAATAAGAACGGGGTGGAGATTACGACGTATTGCCCTTTGAATCAGGAACTTGATGCGGTGGATTTTGCGAATGAGGTGGCGGCGAAATCGCTGGAGTTTTATGATGATAATTTTGGGGTGAAGTATCCGCTCAGGAAGCTGGATCAGGTGGCGCTACCGGATTTTGAGGCGGGGGCGATGGAGAACTGGGGGTTGGTGACGTATCGGGAGTCGATGCTACTTGCGGGTGAGGGGGCGACTCTGGGAACGCGAAAGTCGGTGGCGCTGACAGTGGCGCATGAATTATCACACCAGTGGTTTGGAGATCTCGTGACGATGAAGTGGTGGGATGATTTGTGGCTAAATGAATCGTTTGCGAGTGTGATGGAATACTATGCGGTGGATTTTATTCACCCGGAGTATAAAATCTGGGAGGGGTTCTTTGCAGGGGATGCGGTGGCGGCTTTGAAGCGGGATTGCCTTTCGGGAGTACAGTCGGTGCATCAGGAGGTGAATGACCCGGCGGAGATTGCGACGCTGTTTGACCCGGCGATTGTGTATGCGAAGGGGGC
>CAZXEG010000050.1:0-2330 GCA_964639835.1 uncultured Candidatus Saccharibacteria bacterium
TTTAGTTAGTTGATGTTTTCTAGTGATACCATGATAAAAATGGCACCACTAGGTTGTCAATCTTTAGCAATAGTACTAAAGCCTAATGATGCCATTTAAATACTATTGCTAAATAAGATTGACATTTTCATCATATCACACCCGAAGCCATTTCGCAAGACTTAATGGAAGAAAATCTCCATTATCTTGTTCAACAAGAATAACCGAAGCAATAATGGAGTTTTGGCCAGTAGTGCCGGTCGAGCATCTAGAGATTCTTGGCTTTTTTGAGGAGTTTTTGCTGGTCCTCATAGGCGTGTTTGAGAGCCAAATCATAAATGGCTTTGACGCGCGGGCTTTTTTCGCGTGCGACCAAATCCCTGGCGGTGAGTTTTTTCGTAGTTTGCTTGGGTGCCATCTTATGTTCCTTGGATATACTTAACTAATTTATCTTTATTATACTCTACCCGCAATATTTCGTCAATCTTGCTAGGGTCAACGCTACGAAACCATTGGGCGACCTGGTTTTGGCGGTCTTTTACGGCGATATCTAGTGTAATTTGAGTGGCGTATTTTTTGCCTACGGTTTTGATGTTGGCGATGGTTCTGTAGTAGGAATCGACAAAGCCGTCGAATTTGATTGAGCGATGTTCGACTTTTTCGCGGGCGAGGGTGAACTCCCATGCGAGCTTGGGGTCCTGGAAGGCGTAGATGATCTGGACGGGCACGCCACGCTTGAGGCAACGTGCGATGTTATTGATGGCCTGGGCACTGCTGAAGGTGCCGTCGAGCATGAAGCTGATTTGGTGTTTTAATGCGTAGGAGAAGGCTTCGGCGAGGAGGATGGTGGCTGGTTTGCGAAAGCTGTCGGCTCGTTCGGGGGTGTAGCCGGGGATGAGCTCGGCGATTTCGTCCATGTCGATGCGGAGGAGGCTAACACCGGAATCTTTGATGATGTTGCGGGAGAGCTCGGTTTTGCCGGCGCCGGGGAGGCCAGCCATGAAGATGGCGGCGGGTAGGGCTTCTGGCTCGGCGCCAGAATCGGTGAGGAGCTTAGCAATGACTGCTCGCTTGTGGGATTTGGCCCAGGCGAGGGGCGGGGCAGTGGGAATGGGGTGGGTGGTGTTCATGTGTTTATAGTACACTAATGATGGAGAGTTGTAAAGTGGTCGGCTCGGCTTGGTGCTCTAGCGCCCCGCTCGAGCAGTTCTGCGCTCCACCCCAGACAATTCTGGGAGCAGGACTTAAAAGAGCTCTCAGAATTGCTGAGGTGGGGCGCCCTCCCCATTTTGGAGATACTCCGTAGTTTGCGTGTCTACAAAATGGGTCTCGTCTGTAGATACGTGTCTATTTTGTTGGGAGTAATTCACTAGGTAGTACGCACGCAACGCACATAGTACCCGTAGCCGCGATAGCCGCCGCTGCTGGTACTCAGACTACCACTGTCGTAGTACAGGTAGTAGCGATAGGGACTATTGTTAGCCGTAGCAGACCACCAGTACCCGTACGTAGCCGCACTGTAAAGGGAGCCACCGTCGTAGCGCCCGCCGTAAACCGGACTAAAGGCGTCTTTGTATGAAGTTATGCTGTCAATGCCACCTGCTGCAGAAGAATTTCCGGCTGGTAGATGCCAGTTTTTGGGGCAGAGGTCGTATGAGGCCTCGGTGCTGTTTGAATTACCAGTGATAGTACCAGCTGAAGCGGCGGCGTAGTTATACCAGACGCCTATTTGTTCTGGAGTGAGGATTGCGAGTGCACTAGAATCGTTAGTTGAGTTCGGAATGTGAATGCGGGCCTCACTATAATCGTTCCCAGAAGTGAGGTCGCCGTAAGAAAGAGTTTTGTCAACATTTATATTAGTAGTGGCAGTTTTAATAGTCATGGAATTTGAGGCGCTGCCAGTATCGCCGAGGTAGCGGAGATTCTCTGTCATCCAGTAGTTGCCGTTGATCTTGGTAACTTGGTAGGTGTTGCCATCGCGGACGTCTTTGAGGGTGGTGGAATCGCCGTCGTTTGGCATGGCGGTGGCGAGCTCGGCGGAGGTGATTGATTGCATGGTGGGTTCAGGAGTGAGGATACAGCGGACGTAAAGACCGCCTCTCTTATCGCCGAGATTTCTACTTAGGTTAGTTCTATTGTAGCCTAAGCTGTACTGGCGGATGGCATCAGACGCCGTAGCGGACCACCAGTATCCGTAGTTGGCAGGATATAGCGTGCCGTTAGCATAATCTATAAAGCCGGTGACTGGAGCAAAAGTAGACACGTAGGTGCTATTACCAGTACCGATACTGCCGACCTGAGTTTGAGTTGGTAGGGTCCAGCCTTTGGGGCAAATGTTTTGGGTGGTTCCA
>CAZXEG010000051.1:0-2105 GCA_964639835.1 uncultured Candidatus Saccharibacteria bacterium
CGCGTCTTTGACGTAGACGAGGTCAGAGGTTCGACTCCTCTATCGCCCACCATAAATGCCATCTTGGCATTTTTTGTGACATCTGATATAATGAAACTATGAAGAAGATTAACACTTCACCCATCTCTGGCGCGCAGGAACTTCTGCCGGTTGCGCAGGCTACGTTTGATAAGCTTAAGCTTACTGCGAGCGAGGTGTTTTCTCGGCATGGGTTTATCAATGTTGAGACGCCTATGATTGAGCGACTGGAGGTTCTTCTTGCGAAGGCCGGTGGTGAGACCGAGAAGCAGATTTACAAGGTGGCAAAGACTGCTGAGTCCACTGACTCTGCGGACCAGGCGCTCCGGTTTGACCACACCGTGCCGCTGGCTCGGTATATCGTCGAGCACGAGTCTGACTTGCCCTTTCCATTTAAGGCGGCGCAAACAGGCGAGAATTTTCGCGGGGAGCGGGCGCAGAAGGGGCGGTTTCGCGAGTTTTACCAGTGCGATGTGGACATTATTGGGCGGGGCGAGCTGCCGTTGTTTTATGATTATGATGTCATTGCGACGCTAATTGATACTTACCGGCATTTTGGTATTACTGTTCCGGTGGTCGCTCGGCTGAACAATCGCAAGATTATGTCTGGGCTGATTGAAGCGCTTGGCTTATCTGATCAGTCGGCTGCTATCTATCATATTATTGACCGTGCGGAGAAGGTGGCCCCGGACGACACTCGTGCCGCTTTCTCTGAGATTGGCCTTGATGAACGTGCGGTGGCGAAACTGCTTGCCTTTATCCGTTTGCACGGCTCACGCGAAAAGGTGGTACATAATCTGCGTGGACTGAAGCTGGATAACCCGACTTTTAACGCCGGTGTTGATGAACTGGAACAGGTAATGTTGCTGCTCGAGGCGGATGGCTATGGCGAGAGCATCGAGGCGGATATGCTAATTATCCGTGGCCTTGATTATTATACCGGGACGGTTTTTGAGTTTATACTGCCGGAGCACCGCGAGGTTGGCTCGGTTGGGGGTGGCGGTCGCTATGACAATTTGGCTACTTATTTTACCGAGCACCAGTTCCCGGGTGTTGGTGGCTCTATTGGGCTAAACCGATTGTATTATGTTTTGAACGAGCATAAGTTGCTCTCTGAGGATGCGAAGCCGCCGCTCGATATGGCTGTTATTCCTATTACCGAGCAGGAGCTGGCCTACGCGATGAAGGTGGCGAGTGACCTGCGCGCGAGCGGGCTTTCTGTTACTATCGTGGGTGGCGATAAGAAGCTTGGCGACAAGCTAAAATACGCCGCCAAAATTTCTGCGAAGGCTATCGTGCTGGGTGAGTCCGAGGTAGCGTCGGGGTCGTATTCGGTGAGGGATTTGACCTAGATTTATCTTTGCGAATGGTATAATAGTAATATGAGAAAACTTTTTACTATTGACTTAAAAGACTATAATCCAAATGGGGAAAAGTTTTACCGACCATCGGTTCGCGGAATTATCTTTGATGACGATGGCAATGTTGCAATGATTTATAGCCGGAAATGTCATTTTTATAAATTCCCTGGCGGTGGAATTGAGGGTGATGAAACACATCTTGAGACATTGGCTCGCGAAATCAAAGAAGAAACTGGTATGACACTTATTCCGGATTCTGTCAAAGAATTTGGAGAAGTTCTAAAGATCCAAAATGGTGACGAATCAGGTAAAGATACTATTCATATTCAACAGAATTTCTACTACACTTGCAAAGTGGAAGACGAGATAGGTAGCCAAGAGTTGGATGATGGGGAAAAGGTGCTGGATTTTGTTCTGAAATTTGTGCCAATCGAAGAAGCTATAGCAACAAACGCCGCTTTTGAGAGTGACGATGCATTTAAAAAACAGATGGCGGAGCGAGAAAGGCGGGTTTTGGAGATTCTGAAAGAAGCTAAATCATAGACCTGTCGTTTAGGGTATTAACAGACATTTTAACAGGGATGAAAACTGCATTTTTGGCAGTTTTTGATGCATAAATGACCCAAAATTGCATACTAAATCTCTTCCGTACGTTGTCTCCACCAAAATACTGAAGACCTAAGCGACTATTATGGTTCAAGCTCGGGTGCAGAGCTTGACGAAATA
>CAZXEG010000052.1:0-2059 GCA_964639835.1 uncultured Candidatus Saccharibacteria bacterium
GGAGGAATTTTTGGATTTTTTCTGGGTCTTTGATTTCGTAGAAGAGGAAGGTGCAGTAGGGCTCGACGACGAAGGGCATTTTGGTGGCCTTTTTGGTGGCGGATTTGATGATTTTCTTTTGCAGGCAAACAGGGAGTTTTTTGAGTCTGGTTTGCATGAAGTGGGTTTTGCCGACCATCATGGGGTCGACGAGTCTTTCGACGCCTTCGGCGTATTCTAATACGTTCATGGTTATATTGTATCACACTCCTAGGCATCCGATTGGGACGACGAAAATTCCGTCCTTCCGTTTATAGGCGAATTTGCCGTTTCCCGTCAATATCATCATGAAGCTTGGTAGGGGCATTTTGGCGGGATCTATTTTGTTTCTTAGGGATTTTAGATTATTGGCTGCGCTGTCCAGTATCTCGTCGGTTTGGCCAAGTTTGATTTCGATTAAACCATATCTTTCATCTGGTAGCGCAATCACCGCGTCACATTCGAGACCGTTTTTGTCGCGATAATGACAGATCTCGGCGTTTAGAGGCGTGCTATACACTCTCAAATCGCGAAAGGCCAGAGTTTCAAATAGGAAGCCAAAATAATGCAAATCCGCTATCAGACCATCTGGACTAAGATGCATTGCCGCCGAAGCGATTGACGGATCGACAAAATATCGGGTATCAGATGAACGAATGGCTGTTTTGGAACGTAGGTTAGGATTCCAGGCTGGCGCATCTTCTACTACGTACAATCTTCGCAGGGCATTAAGATAATCCTCGACCGTTCTACGGTCAATATCTCCGATGTCATTGGCTATTAGTTCTACGGAAGCCCCTTGTGCTTGCACTCGTGCGTATGAACGGAGGAGTTTTTTGACGATTCTGACATCACGTTGCTTGCCATCTACCCTAGAAATATCGTCGTTTATGATAGCGTTGCAATAGTCTATAGCCTGTGCAAGGGCATATTCACCATCTAGAAAAGTGGCTGCTGGCCATCCGCCGCGACAAGTTAAGAAAGCGAGTTTTTGCAGCGACAGATCTACCTCCGCAAAAATCTGGTCTGGGTTATCGAATAACGCCTTCAAGCTAATTTGTCCTGTAGACTCTCCGGATTCATATAGGGACATTGGCCGCATAAAGAGATATGTGAAACGACCCGTGCCTGTATGTTTTCTAGTGTCTTCCTGGCTGTCTTTAGGAATTTTTACTGTAGAGCCGGTCAGGATAAATTGTCCAACTTCGCCTCGGTTGTCAACCTCATAACGAATAGCATCCCATAAGGCCGGCACCTCTTGCCATTCATCAAATAGTCTAGGGGTTTCGCCTGCCAAGACCCCCCGAACGTCTATTTGTGCTAATTCGGTGCTATTGTTCTCGCCGCCTCCAAACTCAACGACACTTTTTGCAAATTGTTTAGCAGAGGTGGTCTTGCCTACCCATTTTGGGCCTTGAATAACGATAGCGCCTTTTGAATGTAGTTTGAAATCTAGTATACGATCGGTAATTCGCGGGATGTATTTTTTCATAAACATTTTCTCCTCTGCTAAAAGTATAGCATTTTTTGTGTTTTTTTACAAGTAACAAATAACAGGGGTCTGATGTATAATTTGGCGGTGTTTTGATGTATAATTTGGCTGGGGTTTGATGTATAATTCGGCTGGGTTTGATGCGTAATTTGCGGAGCTGGTTTTCTTGGTCTGTGCATTTAACACAAAATATAAAATAATTGTGCTTTATGCACAAGGAGAAAATATAAAATGAAAAAAGCTATAATTGCAGCAGGTGCTTCGGCGGTGTTGGCGGCGATGCCGGTGGTGGGCACTTTCGCCGATGCGAATGATGTAACTGATTATGTGCAGTTAACAGTGAATGCATCGTGTACAATGACGGCAACTGCTATCAGTGATAATACTGATGGTCCTACTGAACAGGCACCAGATCAGCTCGGTCGTATCAATCTTGGCTCTACAAGCGCCCCTGGGTCACTTTCTGGGAATGCCGGAAACAGTAATACTCAAGGCACCCCGATGACTGTATCTTGTAACGACACCCGTGGTTGGGCAATTAATGCCGTT
>CAZXEG010000053.1:0-1706 GCA_964639835.1 uncultured Candidatus Saccharibacteria bacterium
GCGCGTATCCAGAATAACTCTACGTGGAGAATTGTTAAGTTTGCCGAGTTTATTTCTAATTTGTTTTATGACCTGCATGTTGCCTCTCTTTGTTAATAATTCTGGGTGGGCCATTTATACAAAAATGGCACCACTAGGTGCGACGTCCTTTAAGTGAGAGTGAACTGAATCAAACACACTGGGACCCTAATGGTGCCATTTTTATGTTTGATACTTTTCACTCTGCCACTTTTATTCAAAATGGCGGACGTCGCACTTTAATTATATCACAAAAATCATAATTGCAATAGTGTTTCAAAGAAAATTGTGGCGCTTCTTGGCAGAAGTGTGGTATAATTAGCGTAATGGGATTGGGCGTACTTTACGAAAGGATGTGGTCTTTTTGGAGATTTATGAGAAGATTTGCAAGAGGATTTGGCAGGCTTACAAGCTGTACTGCGGGACGGCATTTGTGTCGCGGAGCGGTTTTGAGCTGGTGGGGCTTACCAAGGCAACGGATGACGCGGAGTCGAAAGCGGAGAAGTTTGTCCGGAGGGGCGAGTCGTCGCTTGAGCACCAGGCCAAGGTGGCTTGGCTCTGCTCGGTGTTTAGCAGCAACTTCCCGGGGTTTTTCGGGAAGAGGCAGTTCAACGAAAGCAGAATCATCTCTAGCGACTGGATCCTGATGACGACTGGGCTGAGTCATGATATCGGCGAAGTCGTCCTGGGGGACATTCCGGACGATGGTAACCCCCTACATGACACCAAAGATGCCAAGGAGAGCGAGGTTTTCCAGAAGATGCTCCAGGGTTACGATGATGACGACCGGGTGGCGCTTTTGGCGGCTTTTACGGAGTTCCAGGACAAGAGCACGCACGCCGGCAAGGCGCTCTTCACACTGGACAAGTTGGATGCTGTGCTGACGCTGATTCTCATGGAGATGTATGGGCGTTTTGGTAGCATCGCTTCAAAACCTGCGCCGACCGACAGCGACATTCACTTTTGGCATGAGACTGGCACGCCGTCTGCGACGGATTGCTGGTGCGCGCACATGAAGTCACTCATCAGAGATTTTCCGGATGCTATAGTTTGGCCGGTTGATGCCCTGCTCACGGTCGCGATTCGCGATGCACGTGGCAAAAACTTCTCCTGGTGGGGACGTGACATCCCCAATTGGCAACCAAAATAACCTTACCCTTCCCATTACCCCCGGTTTTCCGGGGGATTTTTATTTATTACTACCAATGCAGAAGTAAGTAGAATAATCGGCGGCGGAGCCGACAATGACGTAGTCGCGCGAGCCGGAGGATGGGACGATGCCATCGCTGGTGCAGGCGGCTTTATAAAAAACCGAAATGGCATTGCTCTCGCCGGTAACGTAGTTTAACGTTGATGGATCTTCGTAGTAGTGTGTCTTGGAATAGTCGGCGTGAAAATGCAGGCCAATCTTTCTGCCTCTAGCGTCGAGGTAATTGTCGCCGAGATAATTATTGTAAAAATCGTTGAGCGGAGTATCGCCATAGCCGCTGACGTATAATTCCCTGACGTCTTCGTCGTTCTCGTAGGCTGAGGTGATGGTAGGGAGAGCTCCGCGGTTGTTCGTCTGATATTGTTTGATGGCCGTATCTAGGATACTCATTTTGTTGCGGAGGTTAGAATCGTTACCATAGGAGGAACGATTGACTTCCGTCTTGATGGAGGTGACTGGGTTAAGGTCGATGCCGCCA